>JBGQKT010000024.1:0-25355 GCA_041499635.1 Gemmatimonadaceae bacterium | reverse complement strand
CGGCAGAGTCCCGGTTCTCGCGAGCGGATTTGCATTTGGAATGCTGGGTGCTGCGCTTACGAGCCTCGGTGCGTATCTGCAATCCGGATGGATTGCCGTGCCGGGATTCATTCTCATCGGCGCCGCGGGAGCAACTGGCCAGCTCATACGAGCCGCGGCCGGCGACATGTATCCCGCGTCGCGCAGGGCCCGTGGAATTTCCTACGTGATGGTTGGCGCAGTGGTCGGCGCGATACTCGGACCGCTGGTGTTCGAGCCGATCTTCAAAGGACGAGATCTCTCGGCTCCATCGCTTGCACTGCCATGGCTCGCCGGCAGTGGGTTGATGCTGATAGCTCTCGTCATCGTGCTAAATGTGCGACCTGATCCAAAACGAATCGCCGAAATAATCGAAGCTGAGTCGGGTGATGTCCCCGTGCGATCGACCGAGGCAGCGCCGCTGAATGAGCTTCTCCGTCGCCCCGGAGTTATTCCAGCAATCATCGTCGGCGTCATCAGCTATGCCGTGATGGTCTCGGTGATGAATCTCACGGGCTATGTAGTCGTTCAGCATCTGCATCATCCACAACACGTGATCTTTCCGATCATCGGCGCACATGTGCTTGGCATGTACCTTCTGATGCCGGTTGTCGGATCGATTGTCGATCGAGTTGGACGTCCGCGCGCACTCGCCGCCGGCCTTACGATTCTCTCGGCATCGACAGCAGGCCTGATGTGGTTTGAATCCGTTGTGCCGATTGCAATTCTTCTATTTGGCCTTGGCCTCGGATGGAACGTGTCGTTCGTCGCTGCAACGACGCAGCTGGCAAATCTCGCGGCGCCTGCAGAGCGAGGAAAGCTTCTCGGATTCAATGATCTCGTCGCCAGCCTCACCGGTGCGACGTTCGTGTTGCTGGGAGGTTACGTGCTCGATGAATTCGGCTTGACGGCATTGGCGCCGAGCATCGCGCTCATAGCACTCGCGCCGCTCATCATCGTTTTCAGACCCGCGCTTACCTCGGCGATCCCGGCTGCGGTGCGCCAGCCGTAATTGCGAGTGCCAATCGCTCGGCTTGCTGACCGTTATCGCCTATGTAAACCGCGGCGAGGTTTCCGGAGCGAATCACCTGCGGTGGCCCAACAGTGTCCATCGCCGCAATTTCGCGCGCCAATACCGCCGAATCGTCGTAGATGTAGACCTCGAGACGCGCGGTACGACCGAGCGTGTAAACGATGGGAGTAACGCTGAATCCTGCGCGCTTCGGAGATTCGCCGCTCACACGCTTGGCTACGAATCCCGCTTGACGTAAACGCTGCTCGACATTGCAGATCGCCCAACGGCCCGTGTGAGGACAGGCACTCACATCACGCGATGCACTCGCGGGTGGAGGTACGACTATCGGCGCCGCAACTGAATCACGCGTCGGCATTTCGGAGCGACCGCCACACGCAACGACAGTCGCGCAGAGCAAGAATCGAAGTTTCACAGCCGATAATTCTCCTGAAGAATCGAAAGAGACGCCGCCATGATGAGGAGCGGATCTACCGATGCCTCGCCGTTGCCGTTCCGGCTGTGCGCGCCATCAGCAAGCCGGCTCATCGCAGCGTGATCGAAGAACGGTACAGCAGACATCGACTTGCTGCGAAGTACATCCTGAATTACTCCAAGCAATTTTCCTTTCGGTCGAGATGTAAACGGCGGCGCCATCAATGGTTTCTTTGGGCGCGCGCGAATTACATCAGAGATAAACGGCGCGGCCGCTTCGCGCAGCAGATATTTGTTCTCTCCGCCAAATGCCAGCGTTCGAATTGGAATGTCACGCACGTGCTCGAATAGGACGTGATCGAGAAACGGAAGTCGCACTTCGACTCCATGCGCCATGTCCGCCCGATCTGCCGTCAATATGTAGCCCGGAAACATCGTCTTGAGCCAGAGATAGATAAGCTGCTTCGCAGGCTCCCGTCCGCGAATTCGCGAAGTCGCATCCAATGAATCGTACAGCTGCCGATATGGGTCGCGCGCGCGTATTTGACCCGCGACGTCGAACGAAATAACGGACTGCAGCAAGTTCATTCTGCTCGCAAGCGATTGAACGAGCCACTCGGGAAGTTCCATCACTCTGCTCGCTCGGGCGAGCCAGGGAGACACCTTTCCAATTGTCGCTTGCTCTTTCGTTGCGGGACGAATGAGCCGCCACGCCACTTGCATGCGCCTGCGCATTGCACTGCTTGAACCGTTCGATCCTCTCAAAACTGCCGAGCGACAGAATCCATAACCCGCGAACAGCTCGTCGGCGCCCTCTCCGGCGAGAACGGTTTTGTAGCCCGATCGTCGCACTGCGCGACTCAACAGATAGCGCGCGGTCCCATGCGCGTTGTATTGAACGATCTCTCCCTGCCGCACTGATTCCACGAAATGCTCGGCAAGCTCACCATCCGCCGCAGAAATAACTTCGAGATTTGCACCATTGAATTCCGCAGATTGCCGAGCCCAGATGCTCTCGTCGTAGTCAGCATGGTCGAAGCTGATGGTGTACGCGTTCATCGGCCGCGCGCCCTGCGAGCTTGCGATGCCGAGTGCTACCGAAGAATCGAGACCACCGCTCAACAGGCAGCCGACTGGAACGTCAGCGCGCATTCGAAGGCGGACCGATTCCTCCAGAAGATAGCGAACCTGCTCGAGGGAATCGCGCGGATCAGTCGCGTGAGCGCCGTTTGCCTCCGCCACTGGATAGTCGGCGTCCCAATATCGTTGAAGCTCTACACCGCCTGATTCATATGACAGAAGAAAATGTCCGGGAGGAATCTGACGAACCCCACGGAATACAGATCGATCCTGCGCGACACATGCGAACAGGATTTGAAAGACGGCGTCTTCATCCCATGCTGCAGGTACGCCCGCAGCAAGGAGAGCCTTCGCCTCGGAGGCGAGGTACAAAGCTTCACTTCGCTCGGCATAATAAAGCGGCTTGATTCCAAAGCGATCGCGTGCGGCGAACAGTCGCCTTCGGTTGGCATCCCATAACACGAACGCAAACTCACCACGAAGGTACGTGAGACACGCCGTTCCATACTCTTCATACAGATGCAACGCGATTTCAGCATCTGATCGCGTTCGGAACTGGTGGCCCTTCTTCTCCAAATCGCACCGTATTGCCTCGAAGCCATAGAATTCGCCGTTCACGACAATGCGAATTGTCTCGTCTTCATTGGCGATAGGTTGAGCGCCAGTGTCGAGGTCGATGATGCTGAGTCGCGTGTGTGCGAGCCCCGTCCTCTCGTCGGCGGCGAGCCAATGACCTTCGCCATCTGGTCCACGATGACTGAGTGATCGCATTGCTGCGATCAATCGCTCGCACGCGATTGGCTGACCACGCGATTGGATTCCGACAATCCCACACATCAGCGGACGTCCGCCAGAGCTCGCGCGGAATCAAAGCGAGGAAATTGAACCGACGCTACACTGTGTTGACATTCGAATTTCATCAGGAGCTCGGGATCCTCGCGCACGATGACGCCGTGAATTTTGATGCGTTCGAGCTGGCTCCGAACCTGGATCAATCCGGTAGCTGGATGTGTTCGGCAGAACCGGCTCGCGAAACGAGCGGAGAGACCCGCTTTGAATTCGCTAGCTCGGCTACGCGGGACGCGACCCCACGTCAGGTCGTGCAGATATCCCTGCAGAAGAACCGACCGAAGCGTGTTCGGGAAGACCTTGGTCGGTTCGATATGACGTGGCGCTTCGCTGCCATTCGCCTCGGTGATTTCATAGCGTGGGTGAAAGTTGCGGTCATCGATCCAGTCGAACAGTCGATAACTCTGCGCTATTCCAACGAACCAGAGAGGAGTGTAGAAAATGTTGTGCTCACTTTTCATGAAACCAACTCTTCCGTCGCCGATCACCGCGTGCTCGCGCGAGGCAAACCTCCACGACGGAATTTGAACTTCTCCAGCCATTGCCAATATCAACACAGCCACGAATGCCAACGCCGATCGAGTGCGCCAACATAGCTGTGCCGGTGCCTTCGGTCTGGTTTCAGTCGAAACGCCGAGCCACGCCATAATCTCGTGACGAAAGATGATCGGACCGGCGGCGATACAGGCGAGGTTCGCGTACGGGATCATCATCGTTGCAACGATTCCCAGATGGAATGCGACACAGCCCGCGAATAACGCCCACTTCAGTCGATTCTTCGCGGGAAGAATAAGCATCAGCGGAACCAACGGCTCCAATATCATCGCGCCATAGTTCGCGATTCTCAGCATCGGCAGCTGATCGGGACGCCAGAGGTCTGGCGCGTACGAAATGGGCATGCGAAGCGCTGCGTAAAGTGCGGTGCCGTCGCGCCACATTGGGCTCGTCCATTTCCAAAGTCCCGCGACCAGGTAAACCAGCGCGATATTGACGAGGAAGCAATGAACAGTTCCACCCGAGACCATCTCTTGCTTCCAGCGTTCAACGGCGGAGTTTCGATCGCGCAGCCACTCCGACAACACCAGCGTGCGACCGATCGGCAGCAACATCAGCCAGAACAGGACGAGATGCATGATCGCATCGTCCACATAGATGACTATGAAGTTCCACCGGTACGCCGAAACGGCGATGAGAAACAACGCGGCGGCAATTGGCTTCACTCGATAGCCGATCACTAGTCCCCACGATGCGATCGCCGCAAAAAGGAAAACGAAACGGAACATCTCCGCAGTCATGCCCGGCTCGAACAAACCCATCCGGGTATACCAGAAGAGCTGGCGCGTGAGGTTGTGATCGATCAGTCCATCTGGTCCGCTGAAATCGCCAACTTGTGCGAAGAGGTGAAAAAAATACGCGGAGCTGAGGAGCCCAACGAGAACGCGGAAGATGTCGATTGGTAGAGCGTGCGTCTGTCGGCAGAGAGAGTCGACGGCCTTCGTCAGGTAAGTCCGCACTCGAAATTGCATGCCCGAATCTCGTTCCCGTGCAGTGGCTCCCAAATACGTCAGGTTACGTAGCGAGCCACGGTTCACATGAATAGAATCCAGTAACAGCCTCCAACTTCAGCTCCGACTACCATGGCCACGACAGCAAACCCCACAACTGCGCCGCTCCTCTCACTCCTTCTCACCGATCTGGACGGCGAGCTCGCCTCGACACGTCGCGTACTAGAGCGTTTTCCTGCGGGAAAGGGCGACTGGAAGCCACACGAGAAATCCCGGTCAATCGGCCAGCTCGCCACGCATGTCGCCGACATTCCCGCGCGCGGAACCTCGATCCTCGAAACCGACGGCTTCGACTTCATGAAACGTGGGCCGCTCACGATCCTCGACTCGCCCGAGGAGCTGGTTGCCTTGTTCGATGAGCGAACTGAGGGACTTCGCGCCGCATTGGCAAATGCAGAGGACAGCGTTCTGGACCAGACGTGGTCTCTTCGCGGTGGAGACCGCGTGTTCATCACCGCGCCAAAACGGAATCTGCTTCGATCGATGCTCGTGAATCACATCATTCACCATCGCGCGCAACTCGGCGTCTATTATCGCTTGCTAGGCGTGCCGGTCCCTGGAGTCTATGGGCCTACTGCTGATGAACCCCTGGTATAGGTACTATCGCGATTTGATCTTCATTGGAACGACCGTCTTTCCCCAATGGAGATCGAGCACGGCTGAGTCGCCGTCGACGATCGGGAAATAAAACGCCAGCGTCTCCATGTGTTCGCCTGCGCGAGGTACGACGCGCAGGCGCAACACGTCCTCGGCTTGTCGGTACCGCAAATGAAAAACCGGGACACGTGAGCTGAAGATTATCGTCCACGCATCACGACCCGGCATCGCCCACACACTGTAGCGACCCGCCGCCAGCTTCGAACCCTGAATGTCGAGATTCGTATTCGTCGAAAAAATCGCTGCGGTATCCGCGCTCGGCGACCACACTCTGTCGTAAGGCACGAGCGCGCCGAAAAGCTCGCGCCCCCGCGCGACTGGCCGATGATAAATAATCTCGATCTGCGTCGGCCCGACCATTTGCGTCACAGTTGCGCGCTGACTTTTCGGAATCTGTGCGTCGCTGCGGCAGCCAATGCCAATAACACAACACAGAACCGAAACCATCAGGCGCGTTCGCATTGCTAGTGAACTCCCTCACCCTTCATCGAGTTGAGCTTGCCGAGATCGACTTTGCCGAGTGCGCCCTTGATCGCGTTCATATCGACATTGTCGCCATTCACGTCGACCACGAATCGATCGCCGACCAGCACACTCACTTCGCCCGACTTGCTCGACTTGTTGTATTTCTCGTGAGACTTGTAACCACCTATTGTCGACGTCTTCTCATACTCGTTGTCGCTCTCGCGATCGATGTTGACTCCCGCCCACGCGTACGCGGTCATTCCCGCGAGACCAGTCATGCTGCCGATGTCGGTAATCTTTATCGTCATCGATCCGCCACCGTTCTCGGCGGAATAGCGACCCTCTGTGTTCGATATCTGCATCCCCATCGCCGATGATTTCTCACCAGTCGCGTCCGTGCGCTTCATTCCCGGCAGCGACTCAGGCAACAACGCCTTCAGCTCTTTGTAGTCGACCGTCTCGACTTTTTTGTTGCCATTCGCTGCACCACTGACCGCCGCTCCCATCGCAGCCATCGCATCACCCATATTGGCGCCGGCATTTTTGGAAGCGGCCTCCATCTGCTTGCTCGCATCCTGGAGATTCTTAGCCGTTTCTTCAGTGGCTTTCTGTTCGGGACTCTTGCACGCGGTTGCGAGCGCGGCAAGTGAAAGCACAAGCACTACTGCTCTACCCTTCATGTAGTGCTCCGGGATGGGGTTTGAGTGGGTGACGAGCCGCTCGCGAACATGCGAGCACGTCTGAAGGAGTGCAAGACCGATCGCAAGACTCCAGCGAGGGTCAGCGCTTGGTGGCGCTTCCGTTGACTACAAAGCCGGCCCAGTAGAATGGACGAGCAGTTCGTGGATTTCGAAGGAGGATTCGTTGCGCCTCAGCCAATGCTGCGATCGGCGCCTGACCCTTTGCAGCTCGCTTGTGAAATTCCTCCATTAGCGTTGCAGTTGCTCGATCATCGACCGGCCAGAGAGACGCGAGCACGCTGCCTGCGCCTGCTTGCAGAAACGCCTCGACCAGTCCGACCCAGTCGTCGCCTGGCGGAACGTCAGCGATTGCACCAGACCCAAGCGCAGTCTGACATGCGCTGAGCACGACGAGTTGTCCCTTTAGCCCGAGCCCAAAGACCTCGTTCACCTCCAGGTGACCATCATCCTGTCCACTCGGTGCGAGCTCGACGAATGAAAAAAGCGGATTGTGTTTGTTGAGAACACCAAACGTGGCAAGGTGCACCGTGCCTGCGCGTGGAAGATCGCGGCGGAGCTCGCGCTCCGACGCCTGCGAGCCAATCCTGATTGTCGCGCCACTACCATAGATACGTCCTATTGCGAGCACCTCGTCCCGCGAGGCCGGTAGGCGATCCACCCGAGGGGCAAATGCAAGAACATTCTGTCGTGGCTGGACTTGAGGCCGCGCGCTCAATTGAACCCACGCACTTGCCGAGGGCGTGTATAACACCTGCATTTGTTCGATGAGGAAATGATCCGCGCGACCAGACTGGATCAAAGCACCGAACGGCAGGAAGTGCAGCTCGCTGTGCGGTGCAATTACAAGTGTTCGTTTTCCGCGGAGATATCCGCGCTGCTCCACCGGCTGAATCAGATCGAGATACAGTCGCCGCAGTGGAATGCGCCAAAGCTCAGTTGACGATGCTCCAGGTTTCTCAATGGTGCGTCGCGCGAACTCCACGAGATTCGCAAGCGCATCATGTGTCACATGCAGATCGATCGCAGCAACTGTATCACGCGTAACTACAAAGACGGTGGATGCTGAATCACTGAGAAGGTACTCGAGGAGAACCTCATCGGGTTTCAAGCGTGACGCGACTGATCTCCACGACAAAGTCCGCGGCGAAATAAATCGCGCGTAATCGGGAGCGCTCTCACGCAGCTGAATCAACAGTCGCGTATAAGCTTTCTGCGCAGTGTCGAGGTCCGCGCGGATTGCTTCATCTGAGCGTGAGATCAACGCGGGCTCGCGGGTGGCCGACAGCTGAGATCCTCGAGCCTCGAGCTCACGTGTGAGCTCGTCAATGCGACGGCGTAAGTCCTGTTCCTGCTGCGAGGCAACGTGAGGCGTTGCAACGCTGCCTCGGCCGAGGAGATCGAGCATTTGTCGGGCGCGCATTCGCTCACTCACCGCAAACGCCTCGGCCGGACGACCACGTGCTTGGTCGAGCATCGCGAGCTGCGTGTACACACCCCACTTATCAGCGAGGAATCCTGACTTTCGTTCCTCCAGACGGATGCGACCGGCTGTCTGTTCGGTTAATGCAATCGCGGAATTGAATTCTTTCTCCGCAGCGTCGAGCTCGCCGTTCTGTCTTAGCGCCTCGGCGAGTCCTGAATGCAGGCGCCAGCTGACATCCGTTGCGGGTCGTTTGCCGAGCGTCGCGATTCCTAGACGATAAGATTGCTCGGCGTCGCGACTCGATCTGTGACGCAGCGCCAAATCGCCGAGCGCATTGAAAGCTGCTGCTTCGCCGACCGCATCGCCGAGCGCATGCAGCGATTGCTGCGCGCGGTTGAGTGCTCTTTGGGCTGCTACTATATCACCGCGCTCACTTTGCACTTCGGCGAAAAACAGCTGAGACAATGCGCCGGATCGTCCGCTCCAGCTCTTACGACCAGAATCGAGCAGTGCGAGGGCTCCGGACTCGTCGCCTCGCAAGTGAAGAAGGAGTGCTCGTCCCTGCTTCGCCTGCAGGGCCTTCGCTCCGCTGGATAGCTTCTCGGCTCGTACATACTCCGCGTTTGCTTCGTCGAAAGTTCCGAATTGAATCGCGAGATCAGCGCGCGTGAGAGAGAGCTGTGCGCGCAAATCATTAGGCGCATTCATTGTGTTCAGGTCGCGCTCGGCATCTCTTAGAATTTTGAGCGCGTCTTCGGGATCTCCGGTGGCTGCTTTTAGCTCTGCCAGATCATTGCGAACAGCAATCGCCTCGATCATCGCGCCGCTGGATTCATCGATGCGCAATGCGTCGCCAAGCGTTAACTGGGCTTCTTTATAGTCTCCGCGACGCATCTGCAGCTCGCCGAGGCTGGCTAATGTGATTGCGGTTTCCGCGATATCTCCCAACTCGCGCTCGAGCGCCAGCGACTGCCGATACAGCGAGTCGGCGCGTGCATAGTCACTCGTGCTGCTGGCGATGAGCGCGAGATTACTCAGATTCAGCGCAACGAGTGATTTGCGTCCGTCGCGCCGATTGAGGGTAAGAGCTTTCTCGAATGCGCGAGTCGCCGCAGAGAGATCGCCCCGTTCTTGAGCAATGAGACCGAGATTGTTCTGATCGGCAGCGACTCCTCGGCTATCGCCACTGCGCGCGCGGATTGTCGAAGCTCTGCTGTAAAGCTCCGCTGCTTTTGAAGGATCACCTCTGTCCTTGCTTACGCTTGCGAGAATTCCAAGAGCGTTACCGGTAGTGCGAAGATCGCCGATTTGCATGGCGAGCGTTTTTCCCCTCTCCAGGTAAATTGTCGCGCTGTCGAATTGCTGGTTGCGATAGAATCCGGCACCGATTGCGATGAGTGATGGGGCGATTGCTGCGGGATCATTGATAAGGACAGCGCGCCGCAAACTTTCGCGCCAGAGAGTCATTGCTTTCGGTACGCCTTCGCGTCCGAGTGCAGCGTTGCCGGCCAGTCGAAGACTGTCGGCGAAGACACGCGTTTTTCTTTGTGAAGGTTGCAACGCTTCGAAGCGCGCGACCTGCCGGACAAAGAATGAATCGTTCCACGCAGTTGCGTATGCATTGGCGAGACTGTGAGCACGCAGCAGCTGTGCACTGCGGTCGCGCTCGTTTGCAGACAAGGCCGCCGCTGCGAAGCTGCGCGATAATGCAGCGCGAAGACTGTCGGGTTGCGCACGAGCTTGCAGGACGAGCGCGCTATCGAGCAATGACAGGATGCTTATCAGGGGGACGATCAGCATTTTTGCTTCGACCGGATGCCGCGGTCAGAGCTTTTTGAGGACGACCGGGCCACCTTCACCCACGCCGCCGGGACGGTCGGGATCGTGCCAGTAGTACCTGCCCGACAACTCGCTCCCATCCTCTCGTGTAACGTCGGCCTCGATGATCAGGAAGCCTTCGGGGGGGCCCACGGGGTTCTGGAACCGCAATACCACCTTCCCGAAACTTCCAGCGGACGAGGGAGGGATGAATTCGCCGTCGGCGCTGAACGTGCTTTGCGCGTCCCCAACTACCTGCTCGCCGACTACTCCATAGCCCGCAGTCAACTGAGTTCCGGATTGCTCGATCAACACCCAGAGGCCGGGGAAGCTCTCCCTAACACCCACATAGCAACCTGTGAGCAACTCTGAGTTGAGAGTCGCGCCACGAAGCGTCGGACACGGACTTGGGCCCGTCGTAAATGTCGCCGTATACAATGCGTCGAGAGCGTCGCCGTCGGGGTCACGAACGTCTCGCGAAACCACAAGCTCGTAATTGGTGAGTGGCGCAAGTGGCCTGTCTGGAAGGAAATCAGCTGTCCATGCATTCTCCTCCAAGCGAATTGTTCCACTTACAGGTTGGCCATCCCTCATTAGACGGAGCGACGCGGTGTTGACAGTCTTCGGATCAATCGGCTCGCTGAAGATCGCGCTTATGCTTACGCTGTTCACGGCGACGTCAACGCGTCCCTTGCCTGGATTGGAGCGGACGACTGTCGGCGGTCGACGAGCAGGAACCCTGAGCTCCACTACCGTCGTCGAGCCATCGATCATGTAGATCGTCAGCTCGAGCAGATCTCCTGCAATTCCTTGGATCGCAACTGGATCGAAACCTCCGTTGATCACTTTCACCGTCGTGGTGAGAGAGTTCGAAGTGAGATTCCGTATCGAGATCCTCGTTGAATCGGGATACGTCCCCGGTTCTGCCGATACGTAAGCGACGCTTGATTGCTCCGACACAACATTCGCTGTCTGAGTTCCCGCAACACTTGCCGCAGGTGGACGGAGCTGCGAATTCGAGATCACGACACCAGGAGGTTCCTGGTTGTCGGGCGCCGAGGGATTTCCGTCGGAACACGCTGCGGCGCCGATCACGAGTGAGGCAATTACTGACGTGCTGATTATCTGCTTCACTAATGCTTCAGCTCAATATCGACCTGTAGCTCCATGTCTCCAGTGGCAGAAACGTCCTGTCCGTTCGTCACGTACCCGTCCTTCACCGCGTCGACTCTCTGGCTCCAACCACCGAGACCGGGAGTGACGTTGCAAAACGCATAACGTCCGTTCTCGTCTGTCGTAGTTATTGCAGCGACGAGTCCCATTCCTCCCATCGGATCGAAAAAGACTCTTGCGCCGGGTATTGGTTTTCTGCCGTCAGGCGTTGTCTCGTAAACCACTCCCTTGATCAACGGCCGTGTGGTTGCCGCATCCGGCATTGGATGAGATTGCGCGACCAGCTCGATGTTCTCAGTGGCAGTGCTGCCACTGAAAACCACGGTGTTTGCACAGGGCTGGTCGTCACCCGGAGCGTATCCCTCGAGCACGATCACGCCCGGCGGAAGCAAGGTTACGGTGAACTTTCCGTCTGCGCTGGATTGAGTTCCACCGCGAGCATAGCCGCTTCCGTTAGAAAACTGGATCCATGCGTACACCGTCGCGTCTGCAAGTGGGCGTAATCCTTCGGGAGTGCGCTCAGATATTACGCCCGAGATGGTACCGCTTCCGCCCGTTGGAAATGGTGGGCAGTCGCTTGGGATTGCGTATCCTGGACAACCACTTTCCTGCTCTACTCCCGTTACGAATGCTGCGCTATACGATCCCTCGAGCGCGTCGCCGTCGAGGTCGCGCACCTCAGGCGTGACCACGAGCTCATAGCTGGACTGTGCAGTTAGCGGCGCGTCCGGCTCGAACTTGGCCGTCCATGGATTGTCGGGGAACTTCACAGTTCCGCTAACACGTGTTCCTTCGTGAAGAAGAGAGATCGATTGTGCGGCGGTTCTCTCGTCGACCGGCTCGCTGAAAACCACAGTGATGAATACGCTGAGCGCAACGTCTACGCGTCCCTTGCCAGGATCCGAGCGAACGATTGTCGGAGGACGGCGCGCGGGAACTTTGAGAGCTCTCGTTGTCTTGAGGCCACCTGGGTCGGTGATCGTGAGCTTGAGCTCGTCGCCTTCGTTCGCCGCAACCGGAACAGGGTCGAACCCGCCGTGAATCAGCGGAACGCTTAGCACTCCACCGTTACCGGGAGTCTGGATAAGTACCGTCGCACCTTCGGGAAGAGTGTGCGGCGGGAGCGAAACGTAGACAATCGACTGACTCGAAGCGAAGATCGACGCTCTACCTGCGTTGCTCGAGATTGCAGCACCGGTCTTCGGATTTGAAACGACGAAATCCGTTGGCAGAATCAAATCGGGTGAGACCACGCCTCGATCGGAGCATGTACTCCCAACCAGCGCCGCTGCCGCGATCAGCGACGCGTGAACGATTCGCATCGCTCGATTTCTGTCGATAATCATGGCGCGTGAAGTTTCACATTCATTTCCAGAAAATCCGATGAGACCCATCGGTCCCAGCCTGTTCTCGCCTTCACTTCCCAGAGATACGAACCACCAGCGCGAGTGATTTGCGATGGCAACGCGAGAACTGTGTCGCGAGTGTCTTGTGAGACTTTAACGTTTCCTTCGCGATCCCACACTTGAACACGATACAGATCTGCGCCAGGAACACTCGTCCAGCGGAGTGAATCGTTGGTGCCGATCGCTGACGGCGATAGAATGCGCGGCGGTGCGGTCGTGGTAACAGTTGCTTCGCGCCGCGTTTCTGAAGACGCGACCGGTTCGTCGGCGCGGCGATTCAATTTGTTGGGCCCGACGAAGATGATCGTGATGGCAGCTGCGGCGGCGAGCGTCGCTCCGGCAGTCCAGTATGCTGCCGGTCGTCGACGTGTCGCCTGTGCATCGAGATTTTTTATTTCCGCAGCGACCGCAG
The DNA here is from genome assembly GCA_041499635.1 of Gemmatimonadaceae bacterium. Classification (GTDB taxonomy): domain Bacteria; phylum Gemmatimonadota; class Gemmatimonadetes; order Gemmatimonadales; family Gemmatimonadaceae; genus UBA4720. The sequence goes on along the minus strand of JBGQKT010000024.1, from coordinate 12,341 downwards.
AATCATCGAGCAGATTCGCAACTGCGATAAGACGAGCGCGGCAATCCGAACATTCGCTCAGGTGCGCAATTGCTTCGGGATGTGAGTCTGGATTCATTCCATCGACGATCTCGGCGATTACGTCGGCGTCGAGGTGATGACTCGACATTTCACTCACGAAGACGTCTCCCTGACGAAGACATACGAATGAAGCGCGTCCATGAAGTCGTCCCATACTCCCACGGTGAGAGTATCCCCATCGAGTGTGCCGTCGATCCACGGAAAGCCGTTGAGGTAAAACGTCAAACCCTTGGGCAACTTAGGGGCAAATCCTCCCGAGGTCTCCCGTTGATTCAAAAGCCCATCGGACGTGTCGGCCTGTACCACGAATGTGTAAACTCTGGCAGAGGTGAGAGTAAACGTTCCGGCGACTATCGAGTCGGAGCTGAACGGATAAGCGTAAGCAAACGGTATGTGGAACCCGTCAATTGTTGCTAGCCGAAACGTCCCCGTTGGCACGGGTACCGCGTCTGCTTTGAACTGCACGGATCCAACTCCATCGACAGTCCCGACCACAGTATTTACTCCAGCCAAAGGTCCGAGCGTCCACGCTCCGGCCGTTGCCCTTCCCTGTGGGCCCGAGACCGTCGTGGCATTTGAAACGGATCCGCCGCCGGCTGTCACCGAGAATTTCACGGTAACACCTGCGACTGGCTGACCACCAGCGTCGCGCACGAGAACTTCCGGATTTTCGGCGACGAAAGCTCCCAAAAAGCCCGTTTGATCAGCAACGGAATTGACCTCGATCGTCGCGGCCTTTGGCAACGCTGTGGTTTCGGTGCACGCTATCCCACCGAACAGCAGCGCAAAAACCGATGCCGTCAGTTGTATCCGACTCATATGGCGCCTCATTTCTATTATGACCATATGACGGACAACACTCGACGATTTGCTCCAATCAATTACCCACACGCTCGACTCCTCGCCGCTCGAGCTCTTTGCGTAACTCTGCAAGCGCGCGATAAACTCGGTTGTAAACCGCCTTTGCATTCGGCCAACCCACAATTCGCGCTACACGATCGGCCGACACTTCATCGACGACGAACAGTTGGACAGCGAGCCGCTCATCGGGCGTGAGAATTTCGAGAACAGTCATGAGCTGACTCTGCGATTCTGCGGCTATCGCCGCATCTTCCGGCGTTTCGTCGATTTGTTGACTGATTATTGGCGGGCCGGCGAAATAGTGCATTGCCACTTTCCCACGCACGCGCTCAACCACTCGATATGTATTCGTCACCTCTCTAATGAAGGCGGCGAAGGTCATGTCAGATGCCGCCGCCTGCCGAATGAGCTCGTACGCCTCCACATGAGAGCGTCGCTCGTCGAATACACGCTGAAAGATCTGTTGCTGAAGCGAAGACAAACCAGCGGGTGGGCGTACTCGATGACGCCCTTCGCGATGGCGCACCCAATCGATCGTCTGGTGATGCACAACGGCGACGAGCCAAGTAGAAAAACGAGCCCCTGCTGATTCGTCGTGTCGCTGCAGCCGAGCGAGACCGTTTGCAGAGAGATTTGCGCAGACTTCCGCGAACACATCGACGACATCGTCGTCGTCGCCCAGGGTGCGCCGGATCGTCGCCAGGATCAGCCTGCGATAGCGCGTGATGAATTCATCCCACGCACCTTCGGTATTTCCTGCTGACAGCTTCGCCCGCCAAGACTCCACTTGGGAGCCCCTCCCTATCTTGTTCGCCAATGTATGCCAGTCAAATTCGCTCGGCGAGTGCTATTTTCGCGAAGCATGAGAATGACTTCACCGCTTCGCGTCGCGGCAGATGTTCCCCGCCTATTGCGGCATCCTCACGCATCGCGTGAACGGATTGTTCAGAAGCCCTGCCCTATTCGCCCAGTGATCTTCCATGCACCTGCTCGATTGATTGGCCGCGCCACTCCAACGCCCACTGCACCGCTGAAAAAACTCACAAGAACTTCCGCTGATGCGCGAATGCCATCAGTAGCACGCGACAACGGAATTCCGTTCCGCGTTCCAAGCTCGAGAAGTGCCTGCCTCGCCGCATTGCTTGAAACCTCAGTCCACGCCGCGTGAATTCCGGCTGCGATGCCAGGCGCAATTCCGGGCGCAATCAACTCATCCGGCAATCTCATCGGCGCACGCAGAAACGGAAACGTGTAGCCGATCACCGCGTCCGCAGTCGCCGCGCGATCTCCAGCGAATTCCTTGTAACCGTACGCATTCAATCCTTCACTTCTCCCGATCTCGAACAACTCCTGCGGAACTGGGCCACTCACGATCGCGCCGGCATTCCCGCGCGAGTAAAGTTGAAATGGTCCGAGCTCTCTGCGCGCCGCAGTTCTCAGCTCGAGGCGCTGCCATCGCAGATCTCCATCTGCCCTCTCATACTGTAGTGTTGCGCCAACACCACGGTCGATGAACATCCCCGTAACCTGCGGATTCAGCTCGAGTGTCGCGACACTCCTGAAATATTTTCCGGGACGAATTCCGCGATTCGGTTGAAAGCCATCGCCCTGCACATAGAGCCCGCGCGATGCGTGTTGCGCAACCGCTCGATCGGATGCTGGTCCAAGCTCGAGCCGCAGCGACGATCGCCGCTGAACACCGATCTTTCGCGATACGAAGGCTGTAACACTTCGGCGATCGAGATAGTCGAAGTCATCGATGCTTCCAAGCAATGCCGGAATTGTCGCACCACCCGAGAGCGGCAGCTGAAAATCATTCGTGCTCACGAGTAACCGCTCGACCTTCAAACCCGTTAATGTTCGCCCGCGCAAATGCTGAATGGTTGTCGCGCCGCGCACGGTTTTTTCCGACCACGCCCAGCCGGCTGATCCTCGTATCGAGAGTCCAGGCGCCGCGTCGCGAAAGTCGTGCTCCGCCGCAATGCCAGTGAACAATCCCTCAATGCGATTGAACCGAAGCACATCACCAAACGCCCTGGGCTGAAACCGAATCGTTGCCGATCCGACCGTGCTCCATGATGCCGGAGCGACATCGTCGAAATCCCCGTACTGGGCGTCAGTGTTCGCTGCGCCGAGTGGACGCTGCCAATCGTTGAAATGCGTCAGCGCTGATGACGAGGAAAATGATAAATAGTGATCGGCTCCGGGCGGAGCATCAGCACCAGCGATCCACGAAGAATCATTCACTCGATAATCACGAAATCGAGAAACGATGCGGACGATCGCGCGAAAATCACCGAAGAGAGAGATTCGCGCCTGCAGCTCTGTTCGCTGGTATGCGGGTAGCCAGTATTGACCGTTGACCTCGACATTCTCGAGCTCCACAAACGATGCACCGCTCACTCCGGGAATGTGACTTCCCGCAGACAGCGTTTGCTTCCCTTTGCGCAGCTCGACTAATCGCCCGCGCATTCGAACGAGTTGTTTCCTGTCGGCATCGAGGTACATATCCCCGAAAAACAAAATGGCATCGCCCTTCGCATTCGCACTCGGCGTGATATGCACACGAACTACAGGAATGCGGCGGCCGCGGGAGTAGAGAACCACAGCAGTGTCTCCCCCTTCGAACGTGTAGTATTTGTCTCGCAGCGTCGAAAGCGGATGAACAGTCAAGCTTGCGGTATCGCGCGCAATTCTTTCCTTTGCGATTCGAGCTGACATCGCCGGTGTGACACCGAGCCGCAATTGGTTCCCGTAAAGTGTCGGCGTTGTCCATCCGCCGAAGATGCTCATCATCGAGAACATCGGCCCCACCGCTTGCGAGCGATATCCGACGACGCGCTGATCGTAGCGATCCTCTCTCCGCCATCTCACGTCGCTTTCGATCTGCTCGATCTGTCCCGTTCTTTCCTGCGCCGCCGTGTCGATCAACGCGAGCGACATCTCCGTTTCGATACGCGCGCGATACGCGTGGAGCTGATCAGGGATCTGCGCATTGATTCGTGACGCCTGCGCAACGAGAGAATCGAGTCGCTCGGATTCGTAAACCGGGCGAGTGCGCGTCGTGTCCTGCGCCGACCCGATGGTGGCAGTCGCCAGGATTACCGCAAGAAGCTGAGACATCGCGATGGAATGATAACCGCGGGGACGAAAGGCACGTCGAAAGCGCGGTTGAAGCTTAATATGTATTGTATTATGATTTATAATATGACACCAATTGCATCCGAGAAGACAATGCTCGAGGTCGAGCGGATCCTTAAGCGAAAAGAAAAGAAGACAAATGCGTCGGTGAGTCTTTCGCGGGAGGTCATTCGCGCCACCGATGCCGTCGCTGGCAAAGCAGGCCGCTCAGCGTTGGTCGAGCGCGCAATCCGCAGATATTTTCGCGTCATCCTGAGGCGGGCGCGAAATCAACACGATCTGCAGGCAATTAATGCGCATGCCGATCGCACAAATCGCGAATCTGATGTCTTGCTCGACCTTCAGGCATGGCCTCAGTAAAACTTTCGCGGGGCGAGATATACCTGGTCTCGCCCGCCCCGCGCTCCGATCCCAAGCGCGCGCGAGCTCTTGTTATCGTCAGTCGCCAAACCCTCTGCGATTCGAGGGCCGATAAAGTCGTCTGCGCCCCGATCAACACAAATGCTGATGGACGGTCGACGGAAATTGCCGTTGGTGTCGAAGAAGGGTTGAAGCACGCTTCAGTGATAAACTGCGATCAGCTCTTATTGATTCCGAAGGCAGCGTTGACGAATTACCTTGGCACTCTCTCCCCAAAAAAATTGCGGGATCTGCGAGCTGCGCTGCGCCTCGCGCTCGAGCTGGACTGAATAGCCGGCATCAACCCCTTAATGCTGCGAGAAAAATTCCGGGCAGATGTCGCCATCCGGGCCGAGCCTCGAAGTGCGCAATGCGTCGGCCCACTGTGTGAGCTTGCTTGTTTGTCACGAACCAAGGCGGCTTGGGCGAGAGATGCAGCTCGCCATGCATCAGATTCCGCGGGAACGGATAAAACGGTTGGCGAACAACAGACTTCTGCGGCTCGTCGAAGAAAAGCGAATTGTGCGCAACGCCGATTCCGCTTCGAATGTCATTGCGAGCGTGGCCCGGATATGCACCCCATGGAGTTTCCGACAAAAGAAACCCAACGCCGATCCACGCATTGATTCCAATACACCCATAACGCAGCTCGCCGATTGCGTCATCCAGCTTTGGACCGAGCTCCTTTATTGTCTTTGGATGAATGATGATGTTCGCGCCCAGCGTGCCCCAAAGATTCTCATTCGCAAACCGAACGGCCGCCTGAAGAAATTCAGCCGGCGTTTTCCCAGGGAGCGTGGTTACTGAGAGGACGTTCGAGAAGAATTCGTGCGTGAAACAATATTCGTCGTTCTTTGTCGCATCCAGGCCAGTGATAAGCGCGCGTGAGACTCCGCGCGAAGCGTTGTCGAGCAGCTCCGCTTCAGGATGCGCGGCGATGGCGGCGCTTTGTCGATCGCCGGCGCCTGGATAATACGCCTCGCGCGGCGGAATTGTTTTCAGTGTATTCCGCACCGCCGCTACGAAATCATTCGAGCGATTCCATTCTTCCGACAGCACGAGAACTTGTGCCCCGACGCAATTAAATCCCGCATTGTGTTGCTTCTGCGTCGCTACATGCTCCGCCTGATACGCAATGTCGGCATCGCTCCACGGACCGGGCACGATGATGGTCGGCGAAACATTTCCGAGCTCAGCAGTTACACGTTTCGTTATAACCGGCTCGTCGCGTTCCCTGCGTTTTTCACCTTCGACGCCCGTCCCGAACACGATTGCATTGTAAGTCCTGTAGTCGCCCGTAACGTGAACTTCATCGACGCCCTCGTGCGCAACGAGATACGCACCGACGTCAGCGCCACCGTATGCAAAGCCAATGAATCCACCCGAAATCATCGGCGAAAAAATTTCCTCGAAGAATTTGCCGAGGTAGTCGTTGACCGGATTCATTTTGAGAACGCACACCATGCCTTCGGCGAACATCTTGTAGAGAACGTCAAGCGGTGCGATGCTCGCGATGTTTCCTGCGCCGAGCACGAGCGCGACTTTGCCGGCGGGCGATTGCTCGCGATAGAACGACGCAATGTGGTCCGCAAGATTCTCTCGAGTCACGCCCGGCTGCATCCACACCTCAGCAGAGAATCCGCTCAGTAGCAATCGGTCAAAGAGATTCGTAGGAAATACATCGACGACAACCTGGCCGTTCGACGCCGTTCGCACGGATTCGTCTGCGACCACGGGTTTGCCCTTCTCGATTTTCTCGAGCGTACCGATCAGAACATTTAGTCCCTTGAGCAAAGCCCACGGTCCGGAGAGCCATTCCTCACCGACGAGCGGTGAATCGCTCGGGATTTTCTTTGCTTTGACCGCCGCGTCCACCCAACGTTGGGCCACCACATCGGTTCGCGCTCGCAGCTCCTCGAGATACTGGATCTTTCGCGCGATGGAGAGCGTCGCCCATTCATCCTTGCGCTTGACCAGTCCGGAGACTGTCTGGTCGATCTCGAATTGGTTCATGTTGTCCCCGTTCGGCGTGACCGTCGCGCGCATATTGTCACTTTTGCGGGCGGCCGGCTACTGAGTTTCCACGAGCTCCCGCCTGGGGGCCGTTCCAAACTCTCCGAGGATCCGACAATGCCTCCTTTTTCTCGCCGCCTGACTTCAGTTGCGCAAGCCGTAGTCTGTTCCGTCTCCGTCGCGGTCACGCTGGCCGGCTGTGCCCCACCAGCCACGCCCGCAGCGCACGCAATGGCCCCGGTACGCATTCCAGAATTCAAAGTCGAGCGCGTCGGCCGCGGGCGACCGATGATCCTCATTCCCGGTTTGCTTTCCGGGGGTGAAGTGTGGAAGGGCGCGATCGCGCGGTACAGCGACAGATATGATATGCACGTACTCACGCTTGCCGGATTCGCGGGGGCTCCGCCGATCGCCGCCGATTCCTTTCTAGCCACCGAGCGCACCGCGATAATTCGCTACATTCGCGACAACCATCTGCAGAAGCCAGTGCTGGTAGGCCATAGTCTTGGCGCATTCCTCGCGTTTTGGATTGCCGCCACTCAGCCGGAGCTGGTCGGTCCCGTCGTGGCGGTGGACGGAGTGCCGTACTTCGGCGCGCTCAATGACACGAGCATGACACCAGAGCGGGCAAGACCGCGGGCGGAGCAAATGCGCGGGATGGCCGCGACGCTCACGCCCGATCAGCTTGCCATGCAGACGGCAATGGCGTTGCGCGGACAGTCACGCGATTCCGCGAACATGCGGCTCGGAGAGCGGTGGGGGCGCGTCTCCGATCCGGCGACCATGGGTCGCGCAATGGCCGAAATAATGACCACCGATCTTCGCCGGCAGGTGGCCGCGATCCGAACGCCGGTATTGCTGATTGCTGCTGGGTTCGGAATGACAGACACTCAGCGGGAGATAACATTGGCGAGCTACAGGGCGCAGGTTTCGCACGTACCAAATCACCGGGTGATGATGGCGACAAACGCTCGGCATTTCGTGATGCTTGACGATCCCGCGTTCCTGTTCGCGGCGATGGACGAGTTTCTGGGCGGCCGGTGAACGACTCGGTTCTCGCGCTGAGGCTGCAGCCCGACGTAATCGCTGCCGCCGGTGGTGATGAGCGGGCGTTCGGCCGGCTCGTCGATTACACGCGCAACAGCGTAGCCTCGATCTCGCTCGCAATTCTCCGAGATGCAGACGCAAGCGCGGACGTTGCACAGGATGTGTATCTCTCGGCGTGGTTCGACCTGAAAAAGCTGCGGGAACCCTCCAGTTTTCTGCCCTGGCTGAGACAGCTCACGCGGAACCGGGCACATCACGCGCTACGCTCGGATATTCGCCGCCGGCGGCGAATCACCAACAGGAAGGCAGACGAGATACTCGCCGCGGCCAGCGACCCACGTCCGAGCGCGATGGATGAGATCGTCGCGAAGGAGGACCGCGCGTTGCTCGCCAATGCCATCGACGAGCTTCCGGAGAGCGCGCGGGAGGTTGTGATCCTGTACTACCGCGAAGGGCAATCCGCTTCGCAGGTCGCGGAGCTGCTGGGGTTGACGGAGGACGCCGTGAAGCAGCGGCTGTCGCGCGTGCGCACGCATCTGCGCGAGGTGCTCGCGCACGAGGTCGTCGCCACGGCTCCAACGGCTGCATTCACAGCCGCAGTTCTAACGGCCATTTCTCTGGCGGCTCCGCCGACTGCGGCGGCGGCCACTATTGTCGCCGGGAAGGTGGCCGGTGGGAAGCTCGCGGCGAAGGTGGCGGGTACTGCCGCTCTCACCAGCGCACTGGCCGGAGCCTTGGCTGGGCTGCTCGGAGGGGGCGCGGGTGTTCTGTTTGGCGCGCGCGATCTCCTTAGACTGGCGCGCGATGACGAGGAGCGGCGCGGAGTGATCGCGATGAGCGGGCTGATGCTGCTGACGGTTGTCGGATTTATCGTAGTGGTGCTCGGATGGCCGAAGCCGCTGCCTGTGACGTTCGCATTCGGGGGAATGGTGGCGGTTTTCCTCACCTGTCATCTTCTGTGGCTTCCGCGAATCACGCAACGGCGTCACCAGTTGGAGCTGATGGAAGATCCCGTCCGGGCGGAGCGGGAGCATCGGAAGCGGCGGCGTCAGTTGGTGTGGGGTTGCACGGTGGGTGTATTGCTGGGAGGAGCAGCGGTGATGGCATCGTGGTATTTCAAGTAGCGAAGATAGGTCGGATGCGGGCGATGTCATCCCGGCCCGTCGTACGTCGGCAGCTCCCGAACCGATACGGCGTCCGCCGCTTGAGGATTCGGCGTAAGCAATCGACGATGATAATCGATTTGTCCAAGGTGATAACCGAGGTGAGCGCTCAGATGCACGAGCCAATCGACCGTGCGCACTCGCCGTTCCTGAATCAGCAAAGGATACGGCGCCTCGAGCTGATCAACGGTGATTTTGTCGAACGCATTCTCGAGATCAGAGATTGTCGCCCGCACCTCGGCATGCAGCTGTTCGCGCGATAAATCCTTCGTCGAAAACTCTGCTTCGCGATTTCGTTTGTATTGAGATTTGCCGAGCGTAGTGCCGATGAAATGGCGGAGATTTCCGGCGAGATGAAGAGCGAGTGTGCCGGCGGAATTGCTAACGCCCGCAGGTGTTTGCCATAGCGATCGACCGTCGGGATACGCCGCAATCTCACGATCGAGAGCACGCAGCTCGCGCAGAATCATTGCGCGGACAGCATCGCGAAGAACGAGGATGTCTTGTGACACGATGCCAGAAAATCTCGGTGGCCGCGCGAGCGCGCGATAGGGACCACCCTGCTAGCTACTCCTCATGCGACTCGAGCGGCACAAATGCTACGTGGTGCGATGCATCGATCTCGCAAAGGTATGCGCCGACCTTGGCATTTCCTGCCCATTGGTCCGCACGCTGAATGAGATCGATCGCATCTCTTGCCTGCTGCACCCGCAACATCTCCGGCGTCGACCATGGAAGCTTGCGTTTGTAATCCGCGCACACGGCGTGTGCAGGTCCATTCACCGAGGGTCCATGAAATAACAGAATCACTCGCGTGATCTCGTGAAGCTGAATGAGATACGCGCATTCTTTTCGCAGCTGATCGGCGCGAATGAAATCGCGGCCGCTCGACGCGAGCGCGCCACCGCCACCCGGAACATAGAAGCGATCGAAGCCAGCAAGTCCGAGGTGATGCGTCAGAAACGCATCGGTCTGCTCCTGAAGACGTCCGTCCGAGCATGCGATGACGAGAGTATGCGGCCGATCAGCGGACCACTTGCGATGCGCGTCAGACATCGATCATCGATGGTTTTTCAAACATGTGTTGTGGCTTTTCGAGAATAAAACCGGCAGTTCTCTGATACAAAACCGGCATTGCCGCTCCGAGAAATGATCGTATCCTCACTCCCCTGATGGGAATCGGCAATGGATAATCAAACGACGTTTGCAGCAATCACGCCTGCCGAAGACAAGTATCTCCCCGATCCGAAGCGAACTGGCGGACTTTGCCTCGCACTTTCCGGCGGTGGCTTCCGCGCAACTCTCTTTCATCTCGGAAGCATTCGCCGCCTGAACGAGCTCGCTCTGCTCGATTCATTTCAAAGTATTTCGTCAGTATCCGGCGGCAGCATCATGTCGCTCTGTCTCGCGGATGCGATGATCAGGATTCCGCCAGACACAGGAAAGCCTCTACAAAACTTCGAGGAGCTCGCGAGTAAAGTTCGAGAAATCACGTCGTCCAGTCTGAGACGCAGTGTGATGCTCAAGAAGCTTTTCCCCTGGAACTGGCTTCGATCACTCGCTGAGCTTGTCGCTATCGAGCTCCATGATCGAGTGACGAAGAGCTCGCTTGCGGATTTGCCCGGATATCCGCGATTCATTTTTTGCGCGACCGACATGGCTTTCGGAAGCGACTGGGTCTACGAGAGAACGAGAGCGGGAAATTATCAGGCGGGATACAAGCAAACAGGATTGAATACGATCACGCTCGCTCACGCCGCTGCTGCCTCGGGATGTTTCCCGCCATTCTTCAGGCCGATGAATCCTGGAGTGAAAGCAAACGAGCTGCAGCCGCCGCGTGAGGAAGGATCGGATGCGGACGCTTGCCGGAAGAAAATTCGCCTGACCGACGGTGGCGTGTACGACAACATGGGTCTCGAGCCGCTCTGGAAGAACGCGGAGACACTAATGGTCTCCGACGCCGGCGGCGTGTTCGAATATTCGCGCGGTCGCGGCACGATCTCCGACATCAAACGATACACGGACATCATTGGCAATCAGGCGAGAGCGCTGCGCAAGCGATGGCTGATCTCGGGATTCATAAACGGCGCCGGCCCGGGCGGGTTACCGGGACTCACCGGAACGTACTGGTCCACGACGAGTGATCGGACGCGATACGATCCCGATGACAAACAAGGCTACAGCGCAGAGATAGCGAATCTCATTGCGCGAATCAGAACCGATCTCGATGAGTTTTCAGAAGGCGAGCAGGCGGTACTCGAGAATCACGGCTATCTGATGTGCGACATCGCGATCAAGACTCACTTACCGAAGCTCTATGCTTCCGCGCCGCCGCTGAATATCCCGTTCAAGAAGTGGATGGACGAGACAAAGGTGCGCGCGGCGATCAAGGATAGCGCGAAACAGCACATACTCGGATATAGCGGTTGAGCGATTGAGCGATTGGCAGATGTCCGATGGTCGGCGTTCGCTCTACTGCTCAATCCGTTTCGTCGGTGTCCGCGGAAACGGTGAGCCATGTCAGTAATTTTTCGATCGCATCATCGGGCGCGAGATGGCTTCGCACACGCGAAGGAGTGAGACCGAAAACATCGAGCGTGTGCTCCGCGAAAATTCTGGCATTCCGATAGCCGACTTTCTTCGCGACATCGCGCACCGAGTAGCCGCGATCCTGCAGATACCCAACCGCTTTCAGTAATTTTGCTGCGCGCAGCATTCGCTTCGGCGAGCCAAGCCCAGCGGTGCTGAACGCTCTGTATGCTCCGACCGACGACATCTCCGCGCGAAGCGCGATATCCTGACCGCTCGAGTACCGATGGGGCCACTCGAACATTTCCTCGATCGTCGATACGAGCTTGCGCGGCAACAGCGCGAGCTGCGGTCGAAGTGCATCCAGCATTTTCTGCTTCAACGGATTTCCGCGCGCACGTTCGACTGTGTCCCTGAATCGCTGCGGCGAATCCTCGAATCGCTGAAGCACGACATTCTGCAGTCCAGCCCGCGAGAGTTGAAGTACAGCGCCGAAAGACGAAGGGTTGAGCGTGACGTAAGCGACGATAGGTAGCGATGGGTACTGCTTCAGGAGCCTCATCACTGCCTCGACATTCATCACCCCATCGGCCGCGGGATCGAGAATGAGTGCCGTCACCGGCCTTTCGCGGACGAGCGTATCAACCTCATCCCATGACTGTGCGATCACGAAATCCCGTTCCCTGATGAAGACATGCCGGAGATGGGCCAATGACCTCTCCGGCAGGAAAGCCACGACAGTCACAGGTCGGCGGTGGTCGGCATTGACCCTAAAGCTGTGGGTCTATTCCGACAGACGCGAGCCAAGCCTGTTCAGAAACAGCACTTTTGATACAAAAACAGCACTTCGTGTAACAAAAACAGCCTATTTGTATAGGGCGACTGTCCTAGCTTGAGACAACTCGATGTCCCGCCGCCACCACACTCCCAGGAGACACACCATGTCCCGCCAAAAGCTGCTCACCCTCCTCGCCACCGTCGCAGTTCTGATCACGACCGCCTGCGCCGATGTCACCGGTCCGCGAAATGATGGTCCGGCGCCTTGCCCAGTTAGTGGCGGCCCAGACTGCGGCCCGCACTAAAATTCGTTCGAGCTCCCCCTGTCTCAGGGGGAGCTCATTGCCACCT
>JBGQKT010000023.1:0-26090 GCA_041499635.1 Gemmatimonadaceae bacterium | reverse complement strand
TGATCGGCGGCGGTAAGCTACTGTCCGTTGCCGCTCCGTGCACTTCCGGGTTATCTTTCGCTCTCTCGAAAACGGCCGCGCCCCGCGGCCTTCATACCTTCCTCCCGCGCCGGCAACCAGCGGGGGGCGGAAACAGGACCACAAGGAGGATTGCCCACCGATGTCTCGGAATTACGAGGCGGTTTACATCTTCGACTCTACACTCGAAGACGCCGCCATCAACGACAAGATCACCCGCTTTCACGGAATCCTCGGCGCAAATGAGCAGCCTGAGGTGAACCATTGGGGACGCAGACAGCTCGCGTATCCAATCGGCGCCAAGGAAAACGGCTACTACGTCATCTCACGGTTCGACGCAGAGCCAGTCGCGCTGCCCGAGTATGAGCGCGCGCTTCGGCTCGACGATGGATTGATCCGCTACCTCATCACAGTGCACGAGCATGAAGTCGGCGCACCCGCGATGAGCGATGAAGAGATTGCCGCGGCCGCAGCGCGCCGCGACGATGACGACGACGACGAGGATTGAGAAAAATGAGACGACCACAAAAAAGCTGTCCCTTTTGCGAGGGACGCGTGCGCTGGATCGATTACAAGGATGACCGAACGCTCGGAAGGTTCATCACCGATCAGGGAAAAATTCTTCCGAGCCGATTGAGCGGGACCTGCGCGCGACATCAGCGGCAGCTCTCGACGGCAATCAAGCGCGCACGCTATCTCGCGCTGATTCCGTACTTGAGAGGACACACGGCGTAAGATGGCTGCGACGGCTTCACCGTTCTTGCGAAATCGATATTGGACGCGCATCGGAATGGTGCTTGTCCTCTGGATTCTGGCACCGGTGGCGCCGCAGCTGCGCGCACTCCTTCCTGTGGAGCAATCGGTAATGTTGCTCGTGGCGCTGCTTGCCGCGTGCAGCGTTGTGGGTTGGCGACAAGGCGGGAGTCCGTGGCTCGCTCTGTTTTTTGTCGTGGCAGCAGTAGCCATGATCGCGTGGCCGCGACAGCCAGCGGCGGGCCCTGTCGGTTTCTTCGAGCGAGGGTGGGCATTCGACGCTGGGAATCCTTACGCTGCACTTGCGAGAGGATGGACGCTTCTCGTTGCTGCAGCGTTTGGGCTAGTGAGCCTATTCAGTCCCGCTCAGCCATTTTTCGCCCGCGCGCTTTCCACTTTGGCGCTGGCAGCGGGACTCGGATTCATCCTGGTTCTCGTGTCCCCGGCGGGGCCAGCCCGAATTTCCGCGACGATGGCAACCGAGTACGCGAGGCGAGTCGACGAGGCAACAGCGCAGCTGCGCCAAGCGGCTGACTTAGCGAAGCCGAAAGACGCGGCGTCTGCAGCGCAAGCCGACAAGATCAATCAGACGATCGAAGAAGAGACCGGCTACATCGCTCAGTGGGCGTCACTGCTTTTTCCCGCACTCCTTGCACTCGAGTCGCTCGCGGCGATGGCAATCGCATGGTCGCTGTATAACAAGGTGAGCTCCGCCGCCATAGGACCGCCTCTTGGCAGGCTTCGGGATTTCCGATTCAACGATCAGCTTGTGTGGGGCGTCGCGGTCGGAGCGTCAGTGTTCATTCTGCCGCCATTCGCCGAAGGGAAAAATGCCGGTCTGAATCTGCTGCTTTTTTTTGGCGCGCTTTACGTCCTGCGAGGACTTGGCATTCTCGGATGGATCTCGAACGGTCACATCCTTCGACTCGTCTTCGCGATTGTTTTTTTCTCGGTGATCGCCGTAACCATCGCCTATCAGCTGGGATTTCTTGTAGCGTTGGGCGCTCCGCTCACCCTCCTCGCGTTTTCTCTGGGAATCGGCGATACGTGGGTAGATTGGAGAAGGCTGCTGCAGGCTAAGACGGTTTGAATATTTCTACTCTCAACCAACCCGATTTATGGAAGTCATTCTAAGACAGGCAGTGGAGAAGCTCGGTCACCCGGGCGACATCGTTAAAGTCTCGCCGGGATACGCGCGCAACTTTCTCCTGCCGCGCGGCGTCGCATACGAAGCGACGCCGGGCAACAAGAAACGGATCGAGCGCGAGCGGAAGCGGCTCGAAGCCGCCGAAGAGTCGCGTCGCGGCGCAGCGCAGGAGCTCGCGACCCGTCTCGAGCAGGTCTCGCTTACGTTCTCGGCTCGAGTTGGCGAAGAGGGCAAGCTCTTCGGCTCGGTCACGTCGTCCGACATCACGCAGCAGCTCGCCGAGCAGGGCTATACGATCGAGAAGCGTCAGGTAGACCTCAAGGAGCCGATCAAGGCGCTCGGTGTGTACCGCGTGCCGATTCGTCTTCATGCGGACGTACATCCCGAAATCAAAGTCTGGGTGATCAAGCAGTAGCATCTTCGCCGCGCAGCAGGTGACCTCGACCGCGAGGCAGCAAAGGCCCGCCGATTCCTGATGGCGGGCCTTTCGTATTCACGGCACCAATGGCGTGCGAAATGCTTAATTCATTGCTAACGGAACTTTCTGTCGCACCTTATGATATTGTAGCAGAAAGGTACGGCGCGATTTTCACAATATCACGGAGCCGCATGGCGACCTCTTTGTCACAAGCAACACCGGCGCGCGAGCCCGCATCCGCCGCAAAACTTGCCGCCGTTCTCTGTCAGGACATGAAAGCAAACGACGTTATGCTCTTGAATCTGCAACGCGTCACCGACATGACCGACTTTTTCGTGATCGCCAGTGGAACCTCGGATACGCATGTAAGGGCCATAGGGGAGCACGTGATTGCAGTGTTAAAGAAAGAAGGGGTTCGAGTTCACCACACCGAGGGGCTTCAACAAGGCCGATGGGTACTGCTCGATTTCGTGGACTTCGTGGTTCACATCTTTCACCCAACGCTGAGGTCGTTCTATCAGATAGAGCGACTCTGGAGCGATGCAGATGTGGTGGCAACTTAAAAGGACGGATACGACAATGAGAGTCGTCTTACGCGGATTGATTGCGGTGCTCGCTCTGAGCTTCGCTTCCCAGTTACAGGCCCAGCAGTACTTCGGACAAAACCAGGTCCAGTACAAGCATTTCAAGTGGCGGGTCCTCGAGACCGAGCACTTCCTTGTTCACTACTACCCGGAAGAGCGAGCGGCAGTTGTCGACGCGGCGCGAATGGCCGAGCGATCATATGCGCGACTCTCTCGGGTTCTCGGACACCAGTTCAGAGAAAAGAAGCCGATCATTCTTTTCGCCTCTCGCGCTGACTTCGCGCAGAACAACGTCACCGGCGATCTCGGCGAAGGCGTTGGCGGCGTAACCGAATCGCAGCGTCACCGACTGATTCTTCCTCTCACCGGAGATCTCGGCAGCTTCGAGCATGTCCTCGCGCACGAAATGGTGCACGAATTCCAGTACGACATTTTCTCGCGCGGCCGCGCGGGCGCAAATCAGCAAGGCATGGAGCGACTCGATCCCCCGCTGTGGTTCATGGAAGGAATGGCGGAGTACCTGTCGACTGGTCCGAATCACCCGCTTACGGCCGGCTGGCTCCGTGACGCCGCAGTCAATGGAAAGATTCCGACTATCGAACAGATGACCGAGCGTCCCGACGAATACTTCCCGTATCGCTACGGAGAATCGCTCTGGCAGTACGTCGGCGAGCGTTGGGGCGATCAAGCAATCGGCGAGATTCTCCGAACGACCATGAGCGGCGGAGTGGCGCGCGCATTTCAGCGCGAGCTCGGAATGTCACTCGAGGATTTGAGCAGCGCATGGAGAGAGGCTGTGCAGTCGCAATATCTGCCGGCCGCTTCAGTGTCGCAGCGTCCGCGAGCGTTCGCACAGCCACTCCTCACACGAAAGCGCTCGGGCGGCGAAATCTTCCTCGCGCCTGTGCTTTCGAACGACGGCAATTACATCGCCTTCCTTTCCAACGGAAACTGGAAGAGGGGCGAAGTGTTCATCGATCTCTGGCTTGGAAACGCCAAGACGGGCGAACGAATCAAGCGGCTCGTCAAGAGCACGACCGATCCGAATTTCGAGGAGCTCCGACTACTTTACTCGCAGAGCGCGTTCTCGAACGATGGAAAGACACTGGCATTCACTGCCCAACGCGAAGGCAAGGACGTTCTGTATCTGCTCGACATTCCGAGTCGCAACGTCGTGAAGCGTCTCGATCTGGCTGTCGATGCGGTGACTGGACCGACCTGGTCACCCGACGATAAGCAGATTGCGTTTAGCGGAACACGAGGTGGAATCACCGATTTGTACGTGGTCGATGCCGACGGGAAAAATCTTCGCGCTCTCACGAACGATCTCTACGGCGACCTGCAGCCCAACTGGGCTCCGGATGGCAAGCGTATCGTCTTCGCTACCGATCGCGGGCCGCAAACTGATTTCGAGAAATTGCAAATCGCGAAGTGGCAGATCGCAATCATCAACGTCGACACCAAGAGTATCGACGTACTTCCGAATCAGGCGGGCCTCAATCTCAATCCGATGTGGGCACCGGACGGGCAATCGGTTGCATTCATCTCAGATCGCACGGGCGTCGCCAATGTCTTCCTCTTCGATCTCGCCACGCGACAGCATTTTCAGCTGACAAATGTGCTCGGCGGCGTGTCGGCAATCACCGAGTACAGCCCGGCGCTCACATGGGCGCGCGGCGCTGACAAGATGGCGTTCACATACTATGAGAATGGCGACTACACCGTTTGGGAAGTCGACAATCCTCGATCGCTGAAGACTGTAGCATTCCAGCCGAGGCCGGCGGTGAGTACAGGACTCGTTCTAAACGCTATGCCGGTGCCTGCGCCTAGCGCCGCTCCGATCGCATCTTCTGCTGACACTTCAGGTGGTGCAAACGGCCAGCCGTCGTCGATATACCGCTCGCAGACCTCCGGGTCTCGTGCGTCGAGTAATTTGTCGGCGCAAGAAAATCAGATGCGCGACACTGCGGCAACCAGCGTCGCAACGCTCAACGCTAACGCTGATTTTGCGCTGCCCGATACAACGCGATTCAAGGACTACGGATATCGCGTCGGCTTCAAACCCGACTACATCGCGCAACCCGAGGTTGGATACGGTACCGGAAATCAATACGGATTGAGCGGGTTCAACGGTGGAACGACGATCGTACTCAGCGATTTGCTCGGCAATCATCAAATCGCGCTTTCGGCGTCGCTCTACGGACAGCTCAGCGATGCAAGTCTTTTTGCCGCGTACGCGAATCTCAGTCATCGCTGGCAGTACAGCGCGGCCGCGTACCAGCAGCCTATCTATCTCCCGCAGACTAATGGCGGCCAGTATCAGGTTCTCCCTGATCGTGTTCGCTACTCGACGCCGTACGTACGATACGTCCTTCGCAACTCGTCGTTCACAACGCAGTATCCCTTCAATCGCTTCTCGCGATTCGAGGCGGGGCTGCAATTCAACAGCATCGGCCGGTCGATCATCGCGCTGACGCAGGATTGCTTCGTCAATGGCTGCACGTCGCCGGAAATCTCGACGATCCAATCAGCGCCCGCGCTCAACTTCCTGTCGCCGTCCGTCGCGTATGTCTCCGACAACGCACTGCTCGGCATCACAGGTCCCATCATGGGTCGCCGGTATCGATTCCAGGTCACGCCGTCGGTTGGAAATCTTCGCTGGACAGAATTCCTCGCCGACTATCGACGTTACGACGCGATTATTTTCAACACGCTTACTTTCGCGACGAGATTCCTGACGAGCGCTGCAGTCGGACGCGACGAAGGCGCGTTCCCCAAGTACGTGGGACGCCCGGAATTCGTGCGCGGTTACGACAACTCGAATTTCTACGGCTTCGAGTGCACGTCGTACATCGGTGGATCGTCGACGTGTAATACTGCGCAGCTCGTTGGAAGTCGTGTTGCAGTTGCGAACGCGGAGCTCAGATTCCCAATCATTCGCCGATTCGATCTAGGATCGTTGCCTGTCGGGCTTCCTCCTGTCGAAGGCGCGCTGTTCTACGACGCGGGTGTCGCCTGGAACAAGGGACAGTCCGTCTCACTGAGCAAGCCAGCGAACTATGATTTCACGCTTCAGCGGTATCCGCTTCGAAGCTACGGAATCGAGCTGCGCGTGAACCTGTTCAACATCGCGATTCTGAAGTGGGCATACGCAAAGCCACTCGACGTGGCTGGGCGTAGTCCGAACTGGACCTTCTCCCTGGGGCCGAGCTTCTAAACTTTGCGCCGACTGATCGCGCTAACGCTTGCCGTCGCCGCGTGTCGCGGCGACCGGCAGGCGGCGGAAAGCGCGCGTCCCTCGACTGCTCCTCGCGGGCCTGATGCGATCGCCTTGCGCCTGCCCCGCGCGGGCGGTGCTGCGCGCGCCTATCTCTTCCAAAAACTCGATTCGGTAGTCTGGTCCGCAGCCGGCGCCCCGCCTGTCGGGAAAGTGCTGAGCTTCGATCAGGATGCAGGTCTCGTCGCGTTCACTGACGACAAGGGCCAACCTCGCCGAGTCGATCTCAGGCTTGGCGAAATTCGCAGTGCGTCGAAAACGAAGCTCACTGGAGTTACTTCGACAAACGGAAGCGACATCTACGGAATCGCTGCGCCGTCAACCGTTGTTCGCATGACTCCCAGTGGCGACTGGACTTTCAAGGCACCGGGCGTTGCAGATGCGGTCTATCCGCAAGCGGATGGATCGATCGTAATCGCCGGACCACCAGGCGCGTCCACGCATTTATGGCGTATTCGGCCGCCGGCCGAAGAAATTCTGGACAGCGCGACAACCAGTGGGGTCACAAGAGGTCCCGTCGCGCAGGCGCTCGACCGCCTTTATCTCACAACGCGCGACGGATTAATTGGCGTGCGAATGCGCGATCTGATTCCGCAAAAAAAAATTCCACTATCGGGCGACGTGCGCGCGATGGTCCCGACGCCAAGCGGTGACCGCGTGTATATCGCGCTGGCAGAATCCCCGCGCATCGCAATTCTCGATCGCTATCGCGAATCCGTTTCCGGCGCAATCGAGCTGCCCAGCCCGGCGAGCGACCTGCGAATCGATCCGCTTGGCCAATCCCTCCTCGCGAAGCCCGCGGGTGGAGGTGACTCAGCATGGGTCATTGCGATTGGCACCGGCCGCGTCATCGGTAGCGTTCCTACTGAGTGGTCAACTGATCTGCCCATCTTTGCTCCATCGGGGACGATTGCCACGCTACGCGGTTCCGACGTAGTCTTCACAGATGTTTCGACACTTCGGCCCACTCAGACTGTGCGCGGCGGCGCAAAGGATTACTGGTATTTCTTCAACTGGAATGGTTTCCGCCCGCGCGCAGCGAATCTCGATCAGCCAGTCACCTTCGGTTCTTCCGAAAGCGCCGCGCGCGATACAATGATTGCTCACCCTGCGCCTACGGACACGACGCGCCCGCCGAACCCGCCAATGCGCGATGCATCGCCGACGATGGTTCCTCCGCCCGCATCGTATTCCGTTCCGCCTCGGCCGGCGACGCAATTCATGGTTTCATTCGCCGCTGTGCTCGACGCACAGAAGGCGAATCAGGTCGCGTCCGGAATCGAAGTAGGAGGCGTCAAACCCCATGTAGTGCAGGCTCAGGTAGGAAGCACCACGATATTTCGTGTCGTACTCGGTCCCTACGCATCCCGGGAGGAGGCGGAGCGTGTCGGTCGCGACTCGAAACGGCAGTACTGGGTTTATGAGGGAGGTTCGTGAGCGGTACGACGACTCGGGCTGCCGGCGCGCTCTATGAGCGCGCAGGACGCCAGACGTCGATTGCTCTTCGAGGCTATTCAGCTGTCCTGGTTATCTCCGATGATCCAATTGCGGCCGCGCACGTTGCTATCGGCCTGGCCCGGGCGGAAGCGCCCCACCGCCGCGTCGTAATCGGCGACCTCGTCGGCGATCTCCCCCCGATTCAGGCGCTCATAACGGGCGAAGACACGCACGGGATTTACGACAGCTTCGTATTCGGTACATCGTTCGAAAAAATTCTCAACGAAGTCGACGCCAACGAAAACCTCGGGGTTCTCACCAGCGGAACCGAATCGCCGGCGACGCCACAAATAATCGGTCATCGGCGATGGCGCCGAGTAGCATCGGATTTCGCAGTGACCGATTCGCTGCTGCTTCTTGTCGTCGCTGCCGACGCACCGAAGCTCGCGACGCTCGCTGCACAGTTCGACGGAGTTCTGCTCGTCGGCGATTTGGCACTCGATGACGCGCCCGACGCGGTTCTGCTCGCAAGAATACCGCATCCTGTTGAGATGCCGCAGCCGAAGTCCGTGGCGACGCCCGTGGAGGAACCGCTATGGCGCTCACGCGGTGTCACGATCACGGCAGCAGCAGTGTTTCTGCTTGCTCTCGCATTGGTGTTCCTGCGACCGGGCGGTTTTGCCCGCCCCATCGCGCCCGCTCCAGACACCGTTATTATTCCTGATTCTCCGTCTCGGGACGTGATGCCGCCGCCGCGATCTGCTCCGCTCCTCATCGCAAATCCCGCCGACTCCGCGGCCGCGACCGCATTCTCTGTAGAAATTCTCAAGGCAAATACGGCTGAAGGTGCTAACTTTGAGCTTCAGCGTCACGGTGCGTTGATGCCTGCTGCGACTATTTCGCTGGTACCCATTGGCGACACGGAAGCGATCTGGTACACGGTGTACGCTGGCGCGTTGAGCGACAGCGCGCAGGCCGGGCGATTGCTGTCATCGCTCAGGCGGCGGCACATTGTTGCCGATTCAATCGGCACGGTTGTGCGAACTCCGTTCGCGCTACGCGTCGATAGCGTGCCGGCACAAGCAGCGGTGGGCAGCAAGGCACGGGAAAAAATTCAGGGGCTGACAGCACGCGGGGTCGCAGCGTACGCATTGACTCAACGCGACGGCAGCGCGCGACTTTATGCGGGCGCGTTCGAGACGCCCGAGCAATCCTCACTCGCCGCGACGGCGTTGCGTGTTGCCGGGTTAGCGCCGGTTTTGGAATACAGAACAGGGAGAGTTCAGTAGTGCGACTGACGAAGCTCGAGCTTCTGGGATTCAAATCATTTGCTGACGAAACCGAGCTCCTCTTCGAGCCGGGCGTAACAGCGATCGTCGGACCAAACGGCTGCGGTAAATCCAATGTATCGGATGCCGTCCGATGGGTCCTCGGCGAGCAGCGCCCACGCACATTGCGCGGAGCGAAGATGGAAGAGGTGATCTTCCAGGGCTCGTCCGCGCGACGACCGGTCAACATCGCTGAAGTCTCGCTCCATTTCGAGAACGATGATGGAGCGCTCGCCGTTCCCTTCCGCGAGGTAGTAATCACCCGGAGACTCAGTCGTTCTGGGGAAAGCGACTATTTCCTCAATCGGTCGCCGTGCCGTCTGCGCGACATTCACGACATGGTGCGCGGCACCGGACTCGGCGCGGATTCGGGCGTCGTCATCGAGAGCAAGATGATCGACGCGCTGCTTTCCGACAGACCCGACGAGCGTCGTGAGCTGTTCGAGGAAGCGGCTGGCATCGGTCTTTATCGCGATCGAAAGCGAACCGCAGAGCGTCGTCTCGAGGAGACGACGATCGATCTGTCGCGGATTGACGATCTGATCAGTGAGGTTCAGACGCAGGTCCGTTCACTCGCGCGACAACGTCGCCGCGCAGAAAAACACTCCGAGCTAATGGCGCGACGCTTCACAGTCGAGATCGCTCTCGCGGCACGAGAGATGGATGCATGGCGCGACGAGCTTGTGCGTCTCGAGAATCGCGTCGCAGAACTCCGCATTGCGGTGCCCTTTGGTGAAGAAGCGGTTGCCGCTGCAGAAGCGGCGCGCGATACGGCGCATGGCGCGCGTGCAGCGGCGGAAGCGCGACGCAATGAGCTCGCGCACCTCGTCGCCGAGCAAGGCGCGAGTACGCAGCAATTGCGCTCCGAGATCGCGGTCGCCGAGGAAAGACAGCGAAACGCGTACTCGCGGCGTCAGCGCGCGGAGCAGGAGCGACAAGAGGGAGATTCAACAGTCGGCAAAGTGACCGATGATCTCCAGCAGGCCGCAGCTCATCTCGAACAGCTCGAGACGGAAATGTCCCTCGCGCAAACAGCGCTGACCGGCCATGTGACCGAAGAAGAAAATGTTCGCGCGACGCTCGCTGCCGCGCGTGCAGCGGTAGAGTCAACCGAGCGCGGCGCGCGTGAAATGAGAGAGAAAGCGCACCGACATTCGCTCGATAAAGAAGGTGCGGCGCGTGAGATCGAAGAGCTCGCGACACGTCGAGTCGCTCTTCTCGAGGAACAGTCGCAGCTCGCCGATTCTGAAAATGCTGTGCGCCACGAGATGCGCGATGCTGAAGAGGGACTCGCCTCGAGTCGAGAGCGCACTGCGACATGCAATACCGCACTCGCTTCCGCTTTGGGCTCGCTCCGCGCAGCAAGAGAAGAAGATTCTGCGTCGCGCTCCGCATTGCTTCGCGCCGAAGAAGCATTCACTGCTATAGAGGGAAAAGTGAACGCGCTGGAAAGTCTCGAGCGCGAGCGCGTCGGACTCGCTCCAGCTGCGGCGAAGCTTCTCGAAGAACGCGATCGGTTTGGTGAAGGTGCGCTGATCGGCCCGTTGAGCGACTTCATCACCGCCGATACCGACGCTGCAGCGCTCGTCGAGCGTTTCCTCGGCCCGACAGTTCATGCTGTTCTCGTCAGAGATCGCAATGCGGCCGACGCAGTGCGAGTCTGGCACGCTGCAACGAACCCTGGTCCGCTGCTGCTCTTGCCTCTCGACGCAGAGCTGAACGGCGATGCCACCGGCTCCGGTGTCGAGGAAAACGAGCTCTCGAAGATGGTACGGGCAGACTCCGCAGCGTCGCGCTGGGTGCGAGCGCTGCTTGGTCGAGTTCAATCGATCGAGAGCGGTACTGCGTTTGTCGATGCGAGAGGTGCAATCTGGCTTCCCGCGACGTTTGCGGGTCCCGGACCCATCAGGCGCAGAGCAGAGATCAGCGAGTCACGCGAGCATCTCGAGCAAGCCGCATCGGCGCGCGATCGCGCGATGCACGGTGCGGAAACCGCGCGACGCGCACTCGAGGAGGCCGAGCGTGCAGCGACAATCGCTCAGGAAAATGCTGCGACTGCATCGCGCGAATCGGGCGAATACGAGGATCTCTTCACCGGCATCAGCCGTCGTCATCATCGCGCTCTCCGCGAGGTTACGGAGGCGACGTCGTTGCTCGAGCGCCTCGCTGCACGCGAAGGTGCGTTGAACGAAACTACGGCGCGCGTCGAACGCGCCATGGCTGATCTCGAAGCGAGCATCGCGACTCACGAGTCCGCGCTCGCAGATGCGCGCCGGCTTCTGACGGAAACAGAATTTCGGCAGGACGAAGCGCTCGACCGCCGAACCGCGAGTCAAGTCGCGTGCGCACAGGCTCAGGCGCGGCTTCAGGTAGCTGCAGATCGCGAGCGACATCTGCGCGAGGAATTCACCACTGCCGCTGCGCGCCTTGAATCACTGCAGTCGGAGCTCTCGACGTTATCGAGCGCAGACAGTCAGCTGGCAGAGCAGCTTGCTGGATGGAGACTCGATTTCGATGCACGCCAGGCGACGCTCGAGGATGCCGAGGCGCGCCTCGCTAGCTCGGAACACGCGGTTCGCTCCGCCGACGAGAGACTCGAAGCATCGGAACACTCTCTTACGTCGATACGTCATGAAACAATGACGATGACTGAAGAGCTTCATTCCGCGGAGCTTCGGTATGCGGAGCTGTCGGGACGCCGGACTGCAATTCGCGAGCGTCTCGAGGCGGAATGGAGACGTCCGCTCGAATCGCTACTAGAAACATCGGAAGAGCTCGATATGGACGACGATGCGCTGCGATCAGAAGCTGTCGAGCTCCGCGATCAGCTCGATGCGCTCGGGCCAGTGAATCCGCTCGCCATCGAAGAGCACGAAGAGGAACAGAAGCGTCTCGAGTTCCTGACGACGCAGCGCGCGGATCTCACGTCGGCGAAACTCTCGCTGCAGCAGGCGATTCGTGAGATCGACACGACTGCCCGCGAGCTGTTTGCAGTGACGTTCGTGCAGGTGCGCGAGAATTTCCGCAAAATCTTCATGACTCTCTTTGGGGGCGGCGAATGTGATTTGCGCCTCGAGAATCCCGACTCACCGCTGGAAGGGGATATCGAGATCCACGCCGCGCCGCGCGGAAAGCGCACTCAGCGAATTCATCTGCTCTCGAGCGGCGAGCGAGCACTTGTCGCACTGTCACTTCTCTTCGGAATCTTCCTTACCAAGCCGAGCCCATTCTGCCTTCTTGACGAAGTAGATGCGCCACTCGACGACGCGAACATCGGTCGGTTCGTTAGAATGTTGAATGAATTCAAATCCAACACGCAGTTCATCGTCATCACGCACAATCCGCGAACCACAACCGAAGCGGCGGACGCCGTCTACGGCGTGACGATGCAGGAGCCCGGCGTCTCGTCGCTTGTGAGCGTACACATGCGCGGCAAAGCGGTTGACGACGCAATCGCGGGAACGGTCGAGGAAGCTCAAGCGCAGCCAGTCACTGCACTGAGCGCTTAAGAAAATGCTTGTCGTAATGGAGCATGGCGCATCCATCGCGGATGTGGATCGCGTTTGCGCAGTCGTCAAGGAACTGGGCTACGAGGCGCGACCAATGCCCGGCGCGCAGCGGACGGCAGTCGGGATTGTCGGTAACGATGGGAGAATAGACGCATCGCGACTGGCTGCACTCCCCGGCGTGGTGCAGATCATCCACGTCACTCAGCCGTACAAGCAGGTCTCGCGCGAGTGGCGCACCGAAGACACGATAGTAACGATCGCTCCCGGCGTTTCGTTCGGCGGCAATGAGGTCCCGATAATCGCTGGACCGTGTTCAGTCGAATCGGAGGAGCAAATCGTAGAAGCAGCACGCATCGTGAAGGAAGCGGGCGGCACGGCATTGCGCGGCGGCGCATTCAAGCCGCGCAGCTCGCCGTATGCTTTTCAGGGACTCGGCAAACGTGGCCTCGAGCTTCTCGCTCTCGCGCGCCGCGAGACGGGCTTGCCGATCGTAACCGAAGCGATGGATGACGAAGGCGCGCACCTCGTCGCCGAAATGGGCGATTGCATCCAGATCGGCGCGCGCAACATGCAGAACTATTCGCTGCTGAAAACCGTGGGCAGACTCGGCAAGCCGGTTCTGCTCAAGCGCGGCATGGCCGCAACGATCAGCGATTTGTTATTGAGTGCCGAGTACATCCTGTCCGAGGGAAATCCCAACATCATACTCTGCGAGCGCGGCGTGCGATCGTTCGATTCGGCCGCACGCAATCTGCTCGACCTCACCGCGATACCGATCGTACATCGCCTGTCACACCTCCCGATAATCGCTGACCCGAGTCATGGAACTGGCTTGCGCGACAAAGTGACGCCGATGGCACGCGCTGCGCTCGCTGCAGGCGCTGACGGAGTCATCATCGAGGTGCATCCGAATCCCGACCGCGCATTGTCGGACGGGGCACAGAGTTTGTATCCCGATCAATTCCGGGCGCTCGTCGGGGAGCTGCGTGCGGTCGCCGTCGCGGTTGGCCGGCGAGTTACTTCCGCTCCCTCGAGCGAAGAAGGCAAGGAGCCCGACAGAATCCTTTCGTCAGGAACGGCTCATCGGGTCGTGGGTAAGCATTGATATGAGAATTCTTTCTGGAATTGCAGTTGTTGCTGTGCTCGCAGGGTCGGCTCGGGCTCAATCGCCTGAAGCGGTGATGGATCGCGCTGTCAAGAATTACGAGAGCATGAAGTCGATGCGCGCGGAATTCACGCAGACGATCACCAATTCACTTACCGGCACCACATCGATCTCGACCGGCGAGCTTCTTCGCAAGCAGCCGAACCTTCTCGCGATCAACTTCACGAACCCGAAAGGAGACCGTGTTGTCGCGGACGGTAAAGCAGTTTGGATTTACCTGCCGAGCACCGCACCCGGACAAGTCGTTCGGCTGACTGCGAAAAGCAAAGCCGCAGACAATGTCGATCCGGGTGCACTTTTTCTTTCGTCGCCGCGAACGAAATACACGATGAAGAGCGAAGCGAGACAGGTTGTCAGTGGAGTCAACACAGATGTCGTGGTGCTGTTGCCCAAAGCAGCGAATGCGCCGTTCACGCGCGCGAAAGTGTGGCTCGATGCCGATGGCGCGGTGAAACAGTTCGAGGTGGTCGACGCCAGTGGGCTAACTCGGCGCGTCGTCATCGACAAGCTCATCGCGAATCCAGTAATCGCGAGCTCGGCATTCAAGTTCACGCCGCCACCGAAGACTCGAATACTCGACTCCGCCTCGCTATCGGGAATGTAGGCCCGGTGAAGGTCGTGAAGAACGACTGCCAACAGAGACACAGAAAACACAGAGAAGTACGGCGTTTTGAGCGTTGAACCACGCAACAACGGGCGCATTTCTGCTGTGACGCTGTTTAACCTTTAAAAAAAAGCCGCGTTGCGATGTTTGTCGCGAGCGGAGGGACTCTCTGTGTTTCTGTGTCTCTGTGGCAGTCGTTCTTCGCGGCCTTCGCGTTCTTCGCTTTGCCTTCCCCGTCAGCGCAAAAGTAGCAAGCGCTGAATTTCGGCAAGCTGCTCCGGATCGGTGCCGCGACGATTCGCGATCTCGAGCGCAGCAAACGATAGCCGGCGATAGAGCGCTCTCGCCTCAGGATTGTACCGCAGCGCCTGGAGATGATTGTGCACCGTGTCCACGTCTCCGCGAATGACGGGGCCCGTCAACGCTGACTCGGGATCTTTGTCCGCGGTGTTGGATATCGCCGCTTCCATCAGACTGTGCACCGCCTGATGTGCACTGCGCTCGGGAATCCCGAGACTGATCATGAGATTGCTCGCGACAGCCTCGAGCACAACCGGAAAATTCGAGCTGATCACCGCAGCAGCGTGATAGATGCTCTTCATTCCCGGTGGAATCTCGAGAGTCCTCGCGCCGATCTGACCCGCTAATCGCCGCGATGTCGCGCGCGCGGAATCGTCTCCATCGATTCCAATCCATCCTTTTCGCAACAGCTCGGGCGCGCGCTCGGGATTGGCGAATGGGACAAGCGGATGAAAGGTCCCGCCGCCCAATCCCATATCTCCCAGTCGCGACTGCAACTCCGGCTCGGAACCACCTGACGTCTGCAGAATGACCGTGCCGGAGGCGAGTCGTCGCCTGCCGGACGTCGACGTCGCATCGACGAGCTCTGCGAAAGCGTCATCGATCTGATTGTCGCGCACGGCGACCATGATCGTATTTGCGTCGCCGATCGACGACGGGAGAGGTCCGCTCGACGTCGCGACCGGCGATGGCCGCCGGGAATGAAGGCCTACGACTTCAACGTGCGCCGCGCGAAAGGCCCGAAACAGTCCGACACCCACCTGTCCGGCGCCAAGTATGAAGACGCGCTCACTCACTCGTTGGCCGGCTGGCCCAGTGCTTTCTGTTTTGTCGCTGCACGGTCGAGCAACGCCGACTGCGACTTGGCCCCCGTCGCCATCTCGAGAGCCACTCCAATTACTCTGTCATTTGCAACACGCCGCCGGAATTCTGCCTCGGGCCCGAACACGTAGCGCGCGATGTCGTATGTGAGCAGAGAGCTGACGAGTCGCGATGAATCGTCGTAGGTCATTCGCGGAATATCGACGCCGCGCGCAGCCAGCCGCTTCCAAACTTCCTCGAGCATGGCGGGGGTGACGACGAACTGCGGCGATGCAACCTGGTGCTTTGCCTTGAGGTCCAGTGCGTACTCAGTGATCACATCTCTGAACTGACCAACTTTTTTTCCGAGAGCCGTTTGCAGAATGCGCGACTCGCGACGCAAAGCTGAATCACTCGCGATTACGTCGGGCGTAATTCCACCACCGCCGTACACGAGGCGGCCGCCGTCGGTCCTGAATCGCGGAGGCTTCGGCGAATCCGGCGCGTCACTGTCATCACGCTCCGCGCGTTTGGCGATGGAGCGGCCCACAGGAGTATACCATCGCGCCGTCGTGATCTTGAGTCCGCCCTCTGCGCCGAGAGGAATGATCGTCTGTGCGCTTCCCTTCCCGTAGGTCGGCTCGCCGATGATCAGAGCGCGATCATGATCCTGCAACGCGCCAGCAACTATTTCAGCGGCGCTCGCGCTTCTGTCGTCGACGAGTATCACGAGCGGCAACCCGGGCCAGCGTTGCGCCGTGCTGTCGACGTATTCATGGCTGACCGCCGCGCGTCCCTTGAGACTCGCAATTCTTTGCCCGCTGCCGAGGAACAGATCTGAAACGCTGAGCCCCTGGTCGAGCAAGCCGCCCGGATTCGAACGCATGTCGATCACGAGCGACTTCATTCCCTTTGCAAGAAGCGCGTTGACACTGCGGGTCACTTCGCGGGTCGTGGAATCGCTGAATGCTTTGAGATCGATATATCCAACTGCGTTCGGAAGCATCGCGACCTGACGCACGGCGCTCTGGTGCAAGGGCTTGCGTACAAGGGTGTACGGAATCGGTGAAACCACCCCCGGCCGCTCGATGCGAAGCGATAGCGAAGTTTCCGGCTTCCCTCTGAACGCAGCAGCCACTTCATCGAGCGTCCATCCCTTCGTTGAGCGTCCTGCAATCTCGACGATACGATCTCCGGGCTGAATGCCAGCGCGCTCCGCTGGACTCCCTGCCATCGGCGCGATAACTACGGGCCAACCGTCACGAACATCGGCCTGAATACCGACGCCCGCGTAGTTGCCGCTCGTCGCTTCGTTCAGGCGACCGAGCTTGTCTCCTGGCAAGAGTGTTGTGTAGGGATCCTCGAGCTCGTAAAGCATTCCGTCGACCGCTTTGCGATACAGCGTCGACGACGGAACTGAATCCACGTAGTATCGCTTGACGCGCAGCAGGACCTCATCGAACAAGCGCTGCGCCTGCGCCGGCGTCGCACCGGACTCGCGTGTACCGCGAACGATGAGCCAGCCGCCGGTGACCATCGACACGGTCAGAAGTGTGGCGACTGTGAGAGTTCGCGAACGAATCCCCGGAGCGATGTCCAGCTTCAATTCGTCATCTCCTCTCTGAGCGCGGCAAACCGCTGCGGCATCGCATCGAGTAGCGCGGCGACAACGCGCTTCGCGACATCATCGCGTGAGCCGCGTCCGTCCACCTGCGTGATTGGCCCGCATTCAGGATGAAGTTTCTGCCATTCAGGCACTACAGACTCGGCAAACGCGCGCTCGACGCGCTCGTGAAAATCAATCGCCGATTGTTCGATGCGATCATGCGATCCTCGCTGCGATACGCGCTCTATTCCATCCGCAACAGGAAAATCGAAAATGATCGTGAGGTCAGGAACCAGCCCGTTCGTCGCAAGACAGTTCGCGGCTCGCACGTCTTCCTCGCTCAAGCCGCGTCCTGCTATTTGATACGCATACGTCGAGAGAAAAAAACGATCCATCAGGACCACATCACCTCTTTTCAGCGCAGGCCTAATCTCAGTGCGCACGAGCTCCGCGCGCGAGGCCATGAAAAGTAGCGCCTCGGCCGGAGGTGATATTTCGCTTTTTGGGTCGAGGAGAATCGCGCGGATCGAATCACCGACTACCGTTCCACCCGGCTCGCGCAGCGGCACCACCGGTATGCCGGCCGCGCTAAGTCGACCGGCCAGGATGCGTAGCTGCGTCGACTTTCCCGCGCCCTCTGACCCCTCGAACACAACGAGCTTGCCCCGCTCCATCGCCGCAGCTCAGCTGAGTGTGATGATCGAGCTCGTCGCGCCCTTCTTCATTCCGTCCATGATCCAGTTATTCACCTGATACATGATCTTGTCGAAATTCTCCTGCGCCGCAATCGCTCGCTGATAGACGGGATTGCTCTGCACTTTCGTCAGGAGATCGTCGAGCTTCTCCTCCATGTCCGCCGTCGGTTGCTCGCCGCGCTGAATCATCTGCTGAGCCTCCTGCCTGATCTTCTCCATTTCCTGAAGAACGCTCACGGCTTCGCGGTCTGAATTCAGAGCTTCGCTCGATTTCTTGACGGCCTGATATTCAGGGCTCTGCCCAATGCTGCGGCCGAGCTCCTTTGCTTTTTCTTCGAGTAATTCTGTGACCAATTTCGCTCCCAGTTCAGGCGCGCGAAGCGAATACGAATCGCTCACGGCCGGTGAGGTCTAGACGGACCCCAACGTCAATGTAATTACCTGCAGACATCATCATCTCCGCCACGATGGAAGCCCGCCGCTCGTCGACCTCGAGAGCGAGGATTCCTCCGGCCTCCAACAGAGAGGCTCCTTCCTGCACAATCACGGCCGTTGCCGCGAGACCCTGCGACCCGCTGAGCAATGCCGCCGGCGGCTACCAGTCACGGACACTCGGCGGAAGGCGGCCAATCTCGTCGAATGCCACGTAAGGCGGGTTCGAGACGATGAGTCGCGGGCGCAGATCGCGCACCGGAGCCAGCAGTGACCCGGAACGGAATTCAACGGGACAGTGCAGAGCGTCGGCAACGAGCTCCGCATTTTTTCTGGCGACGATCAACGCGTCGAGCGAAGCGTCAGTCGCAACCACGCGCGAGAACTTTCCTTCTGCCGCGAGAGACAACGCGATCGCGCCCGAACCCGTCCCAATCTCGACCGCGGTTCCCCAATCCCCGTCAACAGTGAATCTCGGACGAAATCGTTTGAGGATTTCGTCGACCAGAACTTCGGTCTCCGGACGCGGGATCAAAACACGGGGATCTACATGGAGGTCGAAGTGACGGAACGTCGCACGGCCCACGGCGTATGCGAAGGGAGCTCCGGCAATCAGCCGCGCGGCAGCCTTTTGCGCGGGAGCAATCATTGCCGGATCGAGAGTGACGTCACGGTGCCTCAACGCCCACGATCTCGGCACGCCCAAAAGGCTCGTGATGATGTCATGTGCGGTTCGGCGCGCATCGGCGACTCCGCCTGTCTTCAGAGTTTCGGTGAGCTCGTCGATCACCTGGCGCACAGTCGCAAGCGCTCCGCCAGCGATGGCCACACGTGGATCATTCACCGAGACGATCCTCCGCATCTGCATTCTTCAACGCTTCGATCAGCGGATCGATCTCGCCGCCCATCACCTTCGACAGTTCATGCATCGTGAACCCGATTCGATGATCGGTCACGCGATTTTGCGGAAAGTTGTAAGTCCGAATTTTTGCTGAGCGATCACCTGTGCCCACCTGCGTCTTCCGCATGCTGGCGCGCTCAGCTTCCTGTTTCGCGATAGTGGCATCCAGCAGACGAGCACGCAAAACCTCCATCGCCTTGAGCTTGTTCTGCAATTGCGATTTCTGATCCTGCTGGCTGACGACGAGTCCGCTGGGAATGTGCGTGATGCGAACCGCGGAGTCAGTGGTGTTCACGCTTTGACCGCCCGGGCCCGATGATCTGAAGACGTCGATTCGCAGATCCTTGTCTTCGATCTTGATGTCGATTTCTTCGGCTTCCGGCAAGACTGCGACTGTTGCGGCCGAGGTGTGGATGCGACCCTGGCTCTCGGTGACGGGTACGCGCTGCACGCGATGCACTCCGGATTCCCACCGCATCGCACCGAATACTCCATTGCCTTTCACCTTGAAGATCACTTCCTTGATTCCGTCGAGCGAGCCTTCAGACATCGAGATTACCTCGACCTTCCACCCGCGTCGCTCCGCAAAGCGCGTGTAGAGACGAAAGAGATCCGCCGCGAAAATCGCTGCTTCGTCGCCGCCGGTTCCGCCGCGGATTTCGACAATTGCCGGACGATCGTCGAGTGGATCGTGCGGAATGAGCGCCGGTTTGATGCGCTTTTCGAGCTCGTCGATCGAAGATTCGAGTCGCGCTTGCTCATCGCGCGCCTCGGCCACCATCTCGGGATCGTCGACAAGAACGAGCTCGCGCACTTGCGCGAGCTCCTGGTCGTATTTCTCGAGTGTTGTGCTCATCTCGACGAGTGGATTGAGATGGCGCAGCTCGCGTCCCAGCGCCGCCATGCGCTGGGAGTCTTTCACCGTTTTCGGATCGGAAAGCAGCCGTTCGACCTCGCCGGCCCTCTCGACGGACTCAGCGAGGCGATCGCGAAGGCTCAGGTCTCGGGCGTCGCCGGAGCGGCGCTCGTGGTTTTGCCTTTAGCGTACTTCTGACGGAAGCGCTCGACACGGCCAGCGGTGTCTACCAGCTTCTGCTTGCCGGTGAAAAAAGGGTGGCACTTAGCGCAGATGTCGGTGTGAATCTCGGCCTGTGTAGAACGGGTCTGATAAGTGTGGCCGCAGGCGCATTTCACGGTCGCCGTGGCGTACACTGGATGGATATCGGATTTCATTGGTGTATTCTGGTTGATTTTTTGTGCAACTAGGAAATATCGCCGGAATCACCCGGTTTTACAACCGGGTATCAGTGACCTGATTCGTAGACGATCCGTCCGCCGACGATTGTCGTCAGGATTTTGGCGTCCCGAATTGTTTCCGGGGGAATTCGCGTAAGATCGCGATCGATCAGAACCAGATCGGCGAGCTTCCCTCGCTCGAGTGATCCTTTGATTCCCTCGTCGAACGACGCGTACGCAGCATCCGTCGTATATGCGCGAAGCGCCTCTTCGACTCTTATTTTTTGCGCGGGAATCCATCCGTCGGGGTGTTTGTCGTCGAGAGTGCGGCGGGTGACTGCGGCGTAGATTCCCTCGAGCGGCGTCGGCGGCGCAACGAACCAATCGCTTCCAAACGCGAGACGCGCGTGCGCATCGAGAAGCGATCGAAATGCGTAAGTCGTTTTCGCTCTCTCAGGTCCGATGACTTTCTCGGCCCATCGTCCATCGTCGATTGCGTGATACGGTTGCATGCTCGCAATCACGTTTAGTGCGGCAAACCGCGGGATATCGGCGGGCAGAAGATGTTGTGCGTGCTCGATTCGGAACCGGCGGTCGCGCGGGCCGTCTTCCCGCTCGATTTGCTCGAAGATGTTGAGCTGACTGTTGATTGCTCGATCACCAATCGCGTGAACAATTACCTGAAGCCCGGCGCGATCTCCGCCTTGAGCCCATTTGCGAAGATCCTCGGGACTGTCGACGAAAAATCCGGAATCCTTTGGCGAATCCGCGAACGGGGCGAACATCGCGGCGGTATGCGAGCCGAGAGAGCCGTCTGCAAATCCCTTTAGCCCGCCGATTCTCAACCATCCGTCACCCCTGCCTCGTGCCGCGATCGTATCGCGCAGTCGTTCCCACTGACTGATGGGAGTCACAGCGTAAATACGGGTGATGAGTCGCCCATCGCGGTGCGCGCGCTCGAACGCCGCAAGGTTTCCGAACGTTCCCATGTTCTGCACGGATGTAACTCCGCGCGCGACTACATATCGCATCGCCGCATCGAGTGCCCTGTCAATAAGCGCGGCCGGGGGATCAGGCTCGACTTTGTCGACAAGATTTTGTGCGTTGTCCTTCAGAATTCCGGTTGGATTTCCCGACGCATCGCGAACGATTGTCCCGCCTTCGACGTCCGCTGTCTTCGATGTAACTCCAGCAGCAGCGAGAGCCGCGCCATTGGCCAGCGCCATGTGTCCGTCGAGTCGCGACACCCAGACCGGATTTTTCGGAGTTACCGAGTCGATCCAGTCACGTCGAGGGAGCTCTCCGCCCCAGTTCTGGTGATCCCAGTCGCCACCGGTGATCCAGGCTCCCGCAGGAATCGTCGCGGTGTACGCTTTTATTCTCGCGATGAACTCCGCTGGCGTGCGCGCGTCGCGCAGCTGCACCGACGAAAGACGGAATCCTCCGATTATGAAATGCACGTGCGAGTCGATGAATCCCGGCGTGACCATTCCGCCCTTCGCGTCGATTACTCTCGCATTGGGCGCGCCTTGTAGCAGCTTCGCGATTTCAGCGCTCGACCCGACCGCAGAAATTCTTTCTCCCGAAACTGCGACTGCTGAAGCCCATGGCTGCGCGCGATTGCCCGTCCACACATGCGCATTGATTATTGCGAGCGTGATGTCGCTTGCCGGGATCATGCGTCGAGCGCAGCCGCAGAGCGAGAGAAGTGCGACGCAGAAAGCGAGCGCACGTTTTATCGTCAAGTCGCGGCTGCGGACTTAACGCGTGCTCCGCCTCGGACAGGCCAGACACTTCGTCGCCACAGAGCGAGCGCGATACCAACGTGAGCAGGCAGGATCATCGCAATGATCTCTCCGTTTACCTGATAGAACGCCGGTAGAATCTGAACGACGAAGCCGAGTAGCGCGAGCGCCGCAACGACCCACGCGATCAGCTCCGTTGCGGGTGAGACAACGCCTCCACCCGGTCGCGTCTTTTTTCGCAATGATGCAAAAATCATCACGGCGAGTATCAGCGATAGCTCATTCGCCTGAAGAAGATTCTCATTGTTGTAGCTGTACACGTGACGAGTGAAGAGCCAGAGCGCCGCGAGCAGCGTTCCGAAAATTCCAACAATGAGATTCCACGCGCCGGCGAACAAAAGAAGTCCGATGCGCGCGCCATTACTTCCTTCATCGGCAAGGTGGCGCAGCATCAGCGCCACTAAAAGCACGAGCATCCCCGCAATGAGGTACGCGGGAATGTGCGTCGACGGCGCCTCCGCCTCGGGCGGACGCGTCGACGCAAACAGTGTCATCTCACTCTTCACGAGTGGAACTGAAGCACCCGTAGCATCGCGCACATGAATGCTACGAAGGTCATTTCGGAGCCGCACGGGGAGAAACATTTCCTCCCACCGCGTAATCGGATGGTCGACGGGCTGACCAAGTCCGAGCAGCGTTCCCGTGTAAACCCATTTGTCGCCCTGCGTCAGCCGACGCGTGTGAGAGCGATACGTCGTCCCACTCGGCACTTTTTCACTCGCGCGTCGAATCACTCCGCCGAGCGCACGGTCGAGCGCATCACGAACGCGCGTGGAGCAATTGTCTCGGTAATAGTCGTAGTGGTAGAAGCGGTTCTCTGGTCGCTCATTCCGCTCGATGAATTGCACGAGCGAGGAGCGCTGCGCCGGAGTGAGGTTGAGCTCCTGCGCCCAAACGGGTCGGTTTGCCTGGCGATACGCGTCGATGGTCGACTGAAGATCGAAGCCTCCCATCCAATAGAGCATATCGCCCTTGAGAAAACGCGGGAGGAAATCACTGGAGTTGAAATCGAACAATCCCCAGTTGTAGGCGACGTCGGTGTGCCTGAGAGCGTCGTGAACCCAGATCGCGTTGTGTCCGAATTTCTCCCAGACTTCGTCGCCCGCGCCCATCGTCATGAGGTAGATCGTGAGCTCCGATCCAGGCTCAGGCTGAGTCGGCTGCGCGTTGGAACGCTGCGCGAAACTCAAAAGGCAAGTCACGATCAGCGATCCGCGAAGGATGAAGTTTCGGGCTTCGGTTACCGGCCATCGGCTACCCGGTACCGGGTACCGGTTCTTCAAAGCCGTATCTCTTTGCCTTCTTCCGCCGAGCGGTATATCGCCTCCACGACACGCATGACCTTCAGCTGATCATCGGGCGCCTCGTACGGCGCCTGCTCGCGGAGCATCGCGACAAAATGAGCGA
Organism: Gemmatimonadaceae bacterium; assembly: GCA_041499635.1. GTDB lineage: Bacteria > Gemmatimonadota > Gemmatimonadetes > Gemmatimonadales > Gemmatimonadaceae > UBA4720. Next base: position 2,667 of record JBGQKT010000023.1, on the reverse strand, counting down.
GCTCTGCGCGATACGACTGGAGGAAAACGCTCTCGCGCGCAGCCGCGCCCATCGGAGAGACATTCGTCGGGCGTCCGTTGAGATCCTTCACGACGCGCAATGGAGCGAGCCGCGCACTTCCGCGAGTAGAAAGAACCTCGAACCACCAACGTTCTTCCTGTCCCACATAAGCCCACGAAATGTCGAAGCTGAAATTGATTCCACCCGCGCATTCGAGGTGAACGAGCATCGAATCTTCAACCCCGCCGGGACGCGGACGATCCATGTGCGCCGATACACGAACCGGCTCAGGAAAATCAGTCAGCCACAACGCGAGATCGAGCAATGGATAGCCATGCTCGAGGAATGCTCCGCCGCCCGCTTCAGGTTTTCTGAATCTCCATCCCTGCTGCGCACTCTTGAATTGGTATTGTCCGGCGCGCATGCCAACGATTCTTCCGAGCTCTCCACCCTGCAGAAATCGGCCGAGCTGCTGAACGTCGGCGCGGAAGCGATGATTGTTACCGACCACTACCATTCGCGCGGCCTTTTCAGCGGACGCAAGGATTCGTTCCACCCCGTGCGACGTGAGCGACAAGGGCCGCTCACACAACACATGAACTTTCGAGCGCAAGGCGCGCAACACGTGCGGCTCGTGCAGATGATTCGGAGTAGCGACAATTACCGCATCGAGCCGGTCATGCTCGAGAAGCTCCTCGATGTCCGTGAACACATCGGGAACGCCGAGTCGCTGCGCGAGGGCGCCCGCTTTCACTCCGTCGTTGTCGCAGATCGCAACGAGCGTCGCGCCTTTGATTTTCGCGAGCACCGGAAGATGCGCGAGCTGCGCAATCGCGCCGGCACCGACAAGCGCGAGTCGCAGATCGGGCGGAGGCGCGCGATCTACCTCAACGAGCTCGCTACGAGATGGAGTTCTGGCGCGCCCAGATGTCAATCGATGCGCCCCACAGTTGTGCCTGGGTAATAGGTTGTGAGAATCGTTTTGTAGTCCTGGCCGGCGCGCGCTCTTCCGATTGCTCCAAACTGGCACATGCCGATGCCGTGACCGTATCCCCCTCCGCGCAGCACCAGATGCGTGATCTCACCGTTCGCATCCGGTGTTGCCTCGGCGGTGAAATATGTGCTGTTGAGAAGGCTGCCGCTCGGCGTCCGTAGAACAAATCTCACGTCGTTTCCGCGAACCACATAATTCCCACGATCTGTCTGTATCGAGACGGCGGCGACACGATCGGATGCTGTGCGACCTTCGATTCTGAATCCGGTTATTCGGCCCAGCGAAAGTCGCGCTGCAGATGGATTCGAAGAGACGGGCGGCTCCGAAGCTTGAGTAACTGAGCCGAGGTACTTCTCGAGACTGCTCTTGAGCTGGTCGCCTTCGAATGTCGTTGTCCAACGGAAGCGACCAGAGATATCGCAGTAATAAGAATCCGTCCCCGGAATTCTGTCGCTGACTGGACGAAGATAAGGTTGATCGGGCTGGCGCCACCAAACTTCGCTTACGGCTGCAGTGCTCCCGCCACAAGTCGAATGATATGGAGCGCTGATTACACGTCCCGCATATCGCAGCACCACATCGTGCGTCGACGCTACGGCCGCATCACTGATCGGTGTCTCTGCATTTACACCGCCGTAATCCTGATCCTGCACCGATCCATACATGTCGAACGCGCGGTTTCCCGCCTCGGCCATGTGAGCGTAGGTATAGCTGCGCGCGGCAACTGCCTGGGCTTCGACTGCAGCTTCCTCACCGGCTTTGCGACCGCCGATTTCCAGAGGAACAACCCCACGAAGGTACGATTCGACGCCGAGTCTGTTGACGACAAGAAGGGCGCCATCGTTAGGAACGATGATGATCTCGCCGCGATAATTTTTCCCGCCGTAAGTGACGAACGATTCGGGTGATGCTGTCCGAACACGAAACGGAGCAGCACGCCGCGACGTAACTGATCCGTCGGGCTTGACGACTACGAGCTGCCCGCCTCGCGCCTCGACGCGCATCGTTTCGCCCGCACTTCCTCTTGCGACCATTTCTGTAGTGGTGCGGCTGTAGATGCGCCACGTGCCGGTGCCGCCGAGCGTCGCGCTCGAAGCAGCGGTAGCAAGTGCGATGCGAACCGGTTGGTCACTCTGATCGATTATTTCATCGCTCGATGTCGAGTGCGAAAGCGTCGACGCGCACGCGACTGCCCCGATGAACGTTACGAGCGCTGTCCTATGCACGTGCAGCTCGCATCGCCGACTCCAGTCGATCGAGCGCCTCACTCACTTCCGCATCGCCGTGTGCGGCCGACATGAATCCAGCTTCAAATGCCGACGGCGCGAGATAAACTCCTCGCTCCAGCGCCGCATGAAAGAATCTGCTGAACATCGCAGTGTCACTTCTCTTTGCGTCGTCGAAGTCGAGCACGGGACGGTCGGAGAAAAACATTCCCCACATCGACCCGGCGTGCCCTGTCACCAATGGCACATCGAGGGCCGCGGCGATTTTTTCGAGCCCTTCGCTGAGGCGCGTCGTACGGTCGGCTATTCGAGCATGCACTCCGGGCGTTAAAACCTCGAGTGTTGCGAGACCAGCAGCCATCGCGAGCGGATTTCCCGACAGCGTGCCTGCCTGATAGACCGGCCCGAGAGGCGCGATCTGTTCCATGATGTCGCGGCGCCCGCCAT
>JBGQKT010000022.1:0-26642 GCA_041499635.1 Gemmatimonadaceae bacterium | reverse complement strand
GAGACAGGTCCGAGGTCTCAGTCGGCGAGGCCACAGGCTCGGGGCGAAGCGCGAGGGACCCTATTCCTGACGCCTCACCTCGGGCCCGAGGCCTCGAGGCCTGAGACCTCGGACCTGTCTCTACGTTTTTCCGCGTATGCCGAAGCGAACTGACCTTCACCGCATCCTCGTAATCGGCTCCGGCCCAATCGTCATCGGGCAGGGAGCTGAGTTCGACTACTCCGGAACTCAGGCCGCGAAGGCGCTCAAGGAAGAGGGCTACGAGGTAATTCTCGTGAACTCGAATCCGGCGACGATCATGACGGATCCCGAATTCGCCGACAGGACGTACCTCGAGCCGGTCACCGCCGAGTTCGTCGCGCTCGTGATCGAGAAAGAGAAACCAGATGCTCTCCTTCCAACGATGGGTGGTCAGACCGCGCTCAACGTCGCAATGGAGCTGTACGATTCCGGAGTCCTCGAGGCACACGGTGTGGCGCTTATCGGCGCTGACGCACGCGCGATTCGTATGGCCGAAGATCGCGGCGAATTCGCGGAGGCGATGCGACGGATCGGGCTCGCGGTTCCAATCGGTGGAATCGCGACGAGCTACGACGAAGCTCTCGCGCTCGTCGATCTCGTCGGATTCCCGGCGATCATTCGCCCTGCATTCACGCTCGGCGGAACCGGCGGCGGAATCGCGTACAATCGCGACGAATACGAGGGAATAGTTCGAAGAGGGCTCGAGCTTTCGCCCATGAGCCAGGTGTTGATCGAGCGCAGCGTAATCGGCTGGAAAGAATTCGAGCTCGAGGTGATGCGCGACGGCGCAGATAACGTTGTCATCGTCTGCTCCATCGAGAACCTCGACCCGATGGGAGTTCACACCGGCGATTCGATCACAGTCGCGCCGGCAATGACTCTTACCGATCGCGAGTATCAGAAGATGCGAGACGCAGCCGTTGCTGTGATCCGCGAGATCGGCGTCGAGGCCGGTGGCTGCAACATCCAGTTCGCCGTGAATCCAGGCAACGGTGAGATGCTGGTGATCGAGATGAATCCGCGAGTGTCGCGATCGTCGGCGCTCGCCTCCAAGGCGACCGGTTTTCCGATTGCTCGTATTGGAACCAAGCTGGCCGTCGGGTATCGTCTCGATGAAATTCCCAACGACATAACGAAGACGACTCCGGCGTCGTTCGAGCCCGTGCTCGATTACGTGGTCGTCAAATGTCCGCGATTCGCTTTCGAGAAATTCAGCGCGGCAAATCCGCAGCTCACGACGCAGATGAAAGCGGTCGGCGAATCGATGGCGATTGGCCGAACTTTCAAGGAAGCTCTCCAAAAAGGATTGCGCGCTCTCGAAACGGGCCGTCCTGGTTGGGCGACGGCGCCAAGAATCTCCGACGATCGCCTGAATGACGATTCACTGGAATCATTGCGCGGCGCGCTGAGACAACCGACGCCCGAGAGAATCTTTCAGATCAAGCGCGCGCTCGAAGCGGGAATGAATATCGACGAGCTCAACGATCTCACGAACATCGATCCGTGGTTCCTCGCGCAGATGCAGGAATTGGTGAAGGCCGAGTCGGATTACGCTGAGCTCGATGATCCGAATGCGGATGATGTTCGAGACATGAAGCGCATGGGATTCTCCGATCGTCAGCTCGCCGCATTGCGCGGATCGTCTGAGACCGCGGTTCGAGAGTGGAGATGGAAGCTTGGAGTTCGCCCCGCGTACAAGATGGTGGACACGTGCGCCGGAGAGTTTCCGTCGTCCACGCCGTATCTCTACAGCAGCTATGACGAGGAAGATGAAGCGCCACGCAGCGGACGAGAGTCGGTAGTCATACTAGGCAGCGGACCGAACCGCATTGGACAGGGCGTGGAGTTCGACTATTGCTGCGTGCGCGCGGCGCTCGCGCTCCGCGATGCTGGATACGAAACGATCATGATCAACTCGAATCCGGAGACTGTCTCGACGGATTTCGATATCTCCGACAAGCTTTTCTTCGAGCCGCTGACGCTCGAAGACGTGCTCGAGGTCGTTGATCGTGAGAAGCCACTCGGCGTAATCGTGCAGCTTGGCGGACAGACACCTCTCAAGCTCACGCGGGGTCTCGAAGCAGCAGGTGTGAAAATTCTCGGAACATCCCCTGACGCAATCGACATTGCAGAGGATCGTCGCCGGTTCGATCAGGTTGCGCGGAAACTCGGGGTGAAGCAGCCGAACAACGGAACCGCGACGAGTATCACCGAAGCCATTTCGGTTGCGGAGCGAATCGGATATCCCGTGCTCGTGCGTCCGTCCTATGTGCTCGGTGGCAGGGCGATGGAGATCGTATACGATTCCGCGTCGCTTACTGATTACTTCGAGCGCGCAACGCGAGTGTCCGAAGACCGGCCTGTGTTGATCGACAGCTTCCTCGAGGATGCGTTCGAGGCGGACGTCGATGCAATCGCCGATGGCGAGCGAGTCGTGATCGGCGGAATCATGCAGCACATCGAGGACGCGGGAATCCACTCGGGCGATTCGGCGTGCGTGTTGCCGCCTTATCTCATTGGCGAAGCTGACCTCGACACCATGCGCCAGCACACCGTCGCATTCGCGAAGGAGCTCGGTGTCGTTGGGTTGATCAACGTGCAGTTCGCGATCAAGAACGGCGAAGTGTACGTCCTCGAGGTAAATCCGCGCGCAAGCCGCACGATTCCATTTGTGTCAAAGGCAATTGGGGTTTCGCTCGCCGCGATTGCCGCGCGCGTAATGCTCGGTGAGAGTCTGGATGAAATCGGTTTCACGTCGGAGATCATTCCCGGTTACGTGGCGGTGAAGGAGGCAGTCTTTCCATTCACAAAGTTCCGCGAGTTCGATCCCATTCTCGGACCGGAGATGCGCTCCACTGGCGAAGTAATGGGAATTTCGAATTCGTTCGGCAGCGCATTTGGAAAAGCGCAGCTTGCCGCGGACAACAAGCTTCCTGGTGAAGGGACGATTCTTCTCACCGTCAACGACTTCGACAAGAATGCTGTCACGCCTATCGCGCGACGTTTTCACGAGATGGGATTCCGGCTTCTCGGAACCGAAGGAACAGCTCGTCATCTTCGCGGACGGGGGATACCGGTGGAGCGAGTGTTCAAGGTTCATGAGGGGCGACCGCACGGAATCGATCTCATTCTGAACGGCGAGGTGCAATTGCTGATCAACACGCCGTTCGGAAAACACGCGCAGCAGGACGACTACACGCTGCGTCAGGCGGCGATAGCGCACGGAGTCGCGTACACGACGACGATGTCGGCCGCCAGCGCCGCGTGCGACGCAATTCTTTCGATGCGATCCCGTGTTCCCTCGGTGAAATCGCTGCAGGAATGGCACGCATCACTCGGCTCCGAGGTTCTGGCGTGAGCGATTCGCAAGACGTGTTCATTCACGAATCCGCGTACGTCGACGACGGCGCGAAGATTGGGGCCGGCACTCGCGTATGGCATTTCTGTCACGTCCTCGGCGGCGCGACGATCGGAGAGCGATGCTCACTCGGTCAGAACGTCGTCGTGATGAACGGAGTGGTGATTGGAAACAATGTGAAGATTCAGAACAACGTCTCGGTATACGAGGGTGTCACTCTCGAGGATGATGTGTTCTGCGGGCCGTCGATGGTATTCACGAACGTTTTCAATCCGCGAAGTCACATTCCGCGGAAAAACGAATATCAGCAGACGCTCGTGCGACGGGGATCAACGGTTGGTGCAAACGCGACCATTGTCTGCGGCACTACTCTCGGCGAGTACTCATTTATTGGGGCGGGCAGCGTTGTGACGAAGGATGTGCCCGCCTACGGACTCGTCGTCGGCGTGCCGGGCCGAAGAATCGGTTGGATGTGCAAGTGCGGTATCCGCCTCCCGGACAGCGGCGAAGGGACATGTAAGGCCTGCGGCGAGAAATATCGGTCGCACGGAAACTCAATCGAGCGTGTGACCGACTGATGAGCGACAAGACGAAGGTATTCCGCATCGCGCTCGTTGGCTGCGGCCGAATTGCAAACAACCATGTCGAGGCGATCAAGCGAGTCGACGGACTCGAGCTGATTGCCGTCTCGGATGTTGACGAGGCGCGAGCAAAAGCATTCGCTGCGCCTCTCGGAATTCCATCGTTCACTTCGTACGAGCAGATGCTCGAAGAAGTGGAATGCGACATCGTGACCATCTGTACTCCGTCGGGAATGCATCCGGCGCAGGGAGTCCTCGCGGCGAAAACCGGTCATCACGTCGTCACCGAAAAGCCGATGGCTATCTCGCTGAAGGGCGCTGACGAGCTCGTTCATGCATGTGATGAGGCGAAGGTTCGCCTGTTCGTCGTAAAGCAGAATCGGCTCAATGCCCCCGTGCAAATGCTCAAGCGGGCGGTTGATCGCGGACGATTCGGTCGTCTCTACATGGCGAACTGCACAGTGAGATGGACGCGGCCGCAGGAGTACTACGACCAGGCACCGTGGCGCGGAACGTGGGAGTTCGACGGCGGCGCGTTCATGAATCAGGCGTCGCACTATGTCGATCTCATTCAGTGGATTGTCGGTCCAGTAGATAACGTCATGGCGAAGACGGCAACTCTCGCGAGAAAAATCGAGACTGAAGATTCGGGAGTCGCCATACTCCGGTTTCGCTCAGGCGCGCTCGGAGTGATCGAGGTGACGATGTTGACCTATCCAAGGAACATGGAAGGGTCGCTGACGATTCTTGGAGAGAAGGGAACCGTGAAGATTGGCGGGACCGCCGTGAACAAAGTAGAGCATTGGGAATTTGCCGACAGCGATCCCGATGACGAGATCGTTCGGACACTCGACACCAATCCGCCGAACGTCTACGGGTTTGGTCACGAGGGATATTATCGCAACGTTCTTGCAGTTCTCCGCGGCGAAGCGAAACCGGATACTGATGGGCGCGCCGGCAGAAAATCCCTCGAGCTGATACTCGGAATCTACGAATCGGCGAAAACGGGATGCGACGTGCCGCTCCCGTTGCGTAGCTGAACCCGACATCTTTCAAAGCTCTATGTCAGTTCCACTCCTAGATCTTCGCGCACAGTACGCCACTATCCATAAGGATGTCGTGGCAGCAGTGATGCGCGTGGTCGAGGACCAGGCGTTCATCCTCGGCCCGCCGGTAGCTCAGCTCGAGGACGCAGTGGCCGAGCTGTCGGGGACTCGATACGCGATCGGATGCGCGAGTGGCACGGACGCATTGCTGCTCGCGCTCAGGGCACTCGACATCGGACGTGGCGACGAAGTTGTGACGTCCCCCTTCACATTCTTCGCGACTGCCGGGACGATTTACAACATTGGTGCGAAACCGGTGTTCGCGGATATCGATCCCAACAACTTCAATATTCTGCCTGAAGCGGCGGCTGCAGCAGTCACGCCTGCGACAAAGGCCGTGATGCCGGTGGATCTCTTCGGCCAGCTCGCACCGCTCGACGCAATCATTGCGGCGATTCCCCAGATACCGATGATCGAAGATGCGGCGCAATCGATTGGCGCGACTCGTGAGATCGGTGGCAAGCATGTTCGCGCTGGAGAAATCGCGACGATCGGGACGTTCAGCTTTTTCCCGTCGAAGAATCTTGGCGGATACGGCGACGGTGGCATGATCGTAACGCAGGACGATGGGCTCGCAACAAGGCTGCGTCGCCTTCGGGTTCATGGTGGGCTCAAGACGTACTATCACGATGAAGTCGGCTACAACAGCCGGCTCGACTCGATACAAGCCGCCGTGCTCGTGGCGAAGTTGCCACATCTGGAGAAGTGGAGCGCCGCGCGCCGAAAGAACGCGCAGTACTACGACCGCGCGTTTGCGGATGTTGCCGACGTGAGAACTCCGGCTATCGATCCGCAGAATGTTTCGATTTACAACCAGTACACCTTGCGCGCGGAGCGGCGTGACGATTTGCAGGCGTATCTCAAGTCACGCGAAATCGGTCACTCGGTTTACTACCCGCTGCCGCTCCATCTCCAGCCGTGCTTCGCTTACCTCAGCCTCAAAGAAGGGCAATTTCCCGAGAGCGAGCGCGCTGCAAAAGAAGTTATCTCGCTTCCGATCTATCCTGAGCTGAAGGAAAGTCAGCTCAACGAGGTGATCGGGGCGGTGAGGGAATTCTATGGCTACTGAGGGTATGAAAGATCGTTTGCTCGGGAAGCTCGATTCGCGCGAGGCATGTATTGGCGTCGTCGGGCTCGGTTATGTCGGACTTCCGCTTGCGCTGGAATTTGCGCGAGCAGGATTTCGTGTGGTTGGATACGATGTAAGCGAGCGCGTGGTGAAGGGATTGATGCGTGGCGAGTCGCACATCAAAGACGTGCCGAGCGCCGATGTCGCGTCGGCCGTTGCGGCTGGGAAATTCGAAGCAACCGCTGACGAGTCGCGCATGCAGGAGATGGACGCCGTTTCCATCGCGGTTCCCACTCCGCTCGCGAAGACGCGCGATCCGGACATGACATACGTGATCGCCGCGGCGGATGCGATTGCGCGCAACTGCCATCCTGGGCTGTTGATCGTTCTCGAGAGCACGACATATCCGGGCACGACCCGCGATCTGATGCAACCCAAGCTCGAAGCGGCGGGACTTACTGTGGGTGAGGATGTCTTCCTTGCGTTCAGTCCCGAGCGCGTCGATCCCGGCAATGCAACGTGGAACACGAGGAACACGCCCAAAGTGGTCGGTGGAATTACCGCCGCCTGCACAGAGGTTGCATCGGCGCTTTATGCGTCGTGCATCGACACGATCGTACCCGTCTCGAGCACCGAGACAGCCGAGCTCGTGAAGCTATTGGAAAACACTTTCCGCTCGGTGAATATCGGGCTGGTGAACGAGATGCAGATTGTCTGCGACAAGCTTGGCGTGAACGTGTGGGAAGTGATCGAGGCTGCGGCGACCAAGCCGTTCGGCTTCATGAAATTCACGCCTGGTCCGGGAATCGGTGGGCACTGCATTCCGCTCGATCCGCATTATCTCGCGTGGAAGATGCGAACGCTGAACTACAAGACGCGGTTCATCGATCTGGCGAGCGAGATCAACAGTGAAATGCCGGCTCTCGTAGTGCAGCGAGTCGCGCAGGCGTTGAACGATCAGCGGAAACCGGTGAAAGGCTGTCGCATTCTCGTACTTGGAGTCGCGTACAAGCGGGACATCGACGACATGCGCGAAAGTCCGGCGCTCGACGTCATCAGCCTGTTGGAGGAGCGAGGTGCTGAAGTGGTTTACCACGATCCGTACGTTCCTTCGTTCAGAGAGGACGGTCACGAACACGCGAGCGTGCCGTTCAGCGATGCGGAGCTCGCCCGAGCCGATGCCGTCGTGATCATCACCGATCACTCGTCGATCGACTATCAACGCGTCGTAGATCTCGCGCCGCTCGTGGTCGACACTCGCAATGCCACCGCTGGTCTAGTCAGACGCGGCAGCGGAACAGCGCGAGAGAAAACGCCGAACGTTGCGATTGCCTGAACCTGAACTGAAAAGATGAACATTTCTGTAGTGGGAACCGGTTATGTGGGTCTCGTCGTCGGAGCGTGTCTGGCCGAGACGGGAAACGACGTCATATGCGCCGATGTGGTCGAGTCGAAGATCGAGGGACTCAAGCGGAACGTCCTTCCGATTTATGAGCCCGGTCTCGCGGACCTCGTGGAGCGCAACCAGCAGGACAGCCGGTTGAGCTTCACTACCGACATCTCGAAGGCGATTGCCTCGGCTGACGTTTTGTTCATCGCGGTTGGAACTCCCCCTGACGAAGATGGATCGGCTGACTTGCAGCATGTGCTCTCGGTAGCGCGCGAAGTTGGAAAGCACATGAACCGCGAAATGGTAATCGTCACAAAATCCACGGTGCCCGTGGGAACGGCGAAGAAAGTCGCAGCCGAAGTAGGAAAGTCAGCGCGATTTCCGTTTCACATGTGCAGCAACCCGGAATTTCTTAAAGAGGGTGCTGCCGTCGACGACTTCATGAAGCCGGATCGCGTCGTGCTCGGAGTAGCGAGCGCATTTGCGCGCGACGTAATGGCTGAGATCTACGCGCCGTTCGTGCGCACCGGAAATCCGATCATCTTCATGGACATCGCGTCGGCAGAGATGACGAAGTATGCGGCGAACGGAATGCTCGCGACTCGTATCTCATTCATGAACGAGATCGCAAATCTCTGTGAGCGGGTCGGCGCAAACGTGGACATGGTCAGAAAGGGAATTGGAAGTGATTCGAGGATTGGTCCGTCGTTTCTTTTTCCGGGACCAGGTTACGGTGGCTCGTGTTTCCCAAAGGACGTGAAAGCGCTCGTCCGCACTGGCACGGACATGGGGATGGATCTTCAAATTCTCGCGGCGGTTGAAGACGTCAACACGCGGCAGAAGCTCAGACTCGGCGAAAAGATTCGGGAAGCGCTCGGCGACGGTTTGAGCGGATTGCATATCGCCCTATGGGGACTGGCATTCAAGCCGCAGACAGACGACATGCGCGACGCGCCATCGTTGACGCTGATCGATGATTTGCTCGCCGCCGGAGCGACGGTATGCGCGCACGATCCGGCTGCGATGAAAGAGGCGCGTCACCGTCTCGGCGACAGAATTACGTATGCCGAGACGAACTACGACGCGCTGGCGAACGCGGATGCGCTGGTGGTCATCACCGACTGGAATGAATATCGGCATCCTGATTTCAATCGCGTCAAAGATGCGCTGCGCCGGCCGGTTATTGTCGACGGCAGAAATCTTTACGACCCTGAAAAGATGCGGGAGCACGGAATTCGGTACTACTCGATGGGGCGCACGGCGGTTGAACATGCCGCGCCCGAGAGGGTAGGAGAATACGCATGAGATTATGGCGGATTCTTACTTTAGCAGCGATTGTCGGCGGAGCGGGTGGCGGTGTCGTGGCATGCAAGCCGGTGTTCAGCCCGGCGAATTATCCCGACGTCAACGCTCTTTTCCAGGCCGCCATGGAGCGGTACCAGCACAAGCACTATGAGGATGCAGCCAAGGCCTTCGAGAAGTTGACGACAGACTTGCCGGCGCGAGATCCACGAGTGCCGATTGCTTATTTCTATCTCGCGAAATCGCAGGAGAAAACCGGCGAGAGGCTGTTGGCCGCGAAATCGTACAGTCGCATTTACGAGCAGTTTCCGGACGACACTCTGGCTGACGATGGATTGTATAACTCGGGACTCGCGTACAAAGCGATGTGGCGAAAGCCGGAATTGGATGCGGAGTATGGTCAGTCGGCGATAACGCAGTTCCAAACGCTCCAGGCGCTGTATCCAAATTCTCCGTTCGTGCCAAAGGCGACGCAGCAGCTGGCGATACTCGACGAGTTATTTGCGACCAAGGATTTCCTGACGGGAACGCATTACCTGAAACGAAAGGCGTATGATTCGGCGATCATTTATTTCAAGGACGTGATTCGGCTTCATCCCAATGCTCCGCACACGCGCGATGCGTACTTGAAGCTTCACGACGCCTACGCTGCGATCAACTACAAAGACGATGCGCGCGACTTGTGCGATGCGATGCGCAAGGCGTATCCGTCGGACCGCGACGTGATGCGCACGTGCGGAGCCGGCGCAGCGCCGGTAGCGTCGCACTAGCGCTTTGCGCGTCGGCGTATTTGGCGGGACGTTCGACCCTCCACACGTCGGTCATATGCTCGCCGCAGCCGACGCCAGCGAAGCTCTGTCGCTCGACAAGCTGATAGTCGTGCCGGCGGCATCGCAGCCGCTCAAGTCGGATTCGCCTGCTCTCGCGTCGGCGCGTGACCGTCTCGAGATGGTCAAACGCGCCGTGGGTGATGACAAAAGGTTCGAGGTCAGCGCGATGGAAATCGAACGTGGCGGGTTATCTTACACGGTGGATACGCTGGAGACGCTGGCGCGCGAAAACCCGGGCGCAGAGCTGGTTCTCATCGTCGGGATGGATGCCCTTGCGGCGTTCGATCGATGGAAGAATCCTGACAGGATTCTGGAGCTGGCGAGCCTGGCTGTACTAGCCCGCAGCGGAGATCACCCGATGGCTGCGTCCGTTGGGGGAGGCGTAACGGTAGTTGGAACTCGGCGTATCGACGTTTCGTCGTCGGAGATCCGGCAGCGAATCGCAGCGGGAAAATCGATACACGGTTTCGTGGCAGAATCGGTGGAGACGTACATCGCCTCCGAGAATTTATACAGATCGGCGCGGCAGCCGGTTGAAATGCCGTCGCGCTGATCAAAGGATAAAGAGATGCTCAAGGGAGTGTTGGCGGGACTGATCGGTACGAGGCATGATCGCGAGAGAAAGCGCATTCAGCCGATCGTCGATGCCATCAATGAAGAATACGCGAGGCAGCAGACTGTTTCGGAGGAAGAGCTCCGCGGACAGACTGAAAAGTTTCGCGCGCGCATTCGCGAGGCGACGGGCGAGCTCGAGACGCGTATTGCCGAGCTGAAGGCGGCGAAGCACGGCACCGCGGACCCAGCTGAGCGAGAGAAAATCGATACCGAGCTGAGTGGGCTCGATGGGCGCGGCGGCGTTGAGGCCGACCTTCGCAAGGCGACCGCTGAAGTTCTCGACGACCTGTTGCCCGAGGCGTTTGCCACTGTTCGCGAGGCAGCGCGGCGGCTGATTGGTACCACGGTCAGGGTCACGGGCCACGACGAAGAGTGGAACATGGTTCCCTATGACGTTCAGCTCATGGGCGGCATCGAGCTGCATCTGGGGAAGATCGCGGAGATGGCTACTGGCGAAGGAAAGACGCTCGTTGCGACGCTGCCACTCTATCTCAATTCGTTACCCGGAAAAGGCGCACACCTGATCACGGTCAACTCCTATCTCGCACGCCGAGACTCGGAGTGGATGGGTCACGTCTACAAGTATCTCGGCCTGACTGTCGGATGTCTCGACGATACTGATCCGGGCACGCCGCAGCGTCGAGCCGCTTACGAGTGCGACATCACGTACGGCACGAACAACGAGTTCGGCTTCGATTATCTGCGCGACAACATGGTCGTTGCAAACGAGCATCGGGTGCAGCGCGGTCACGTTTACGCGATCGTCGACGAAGTGGACTCGGTGTTGATCGACGAGGCTCGAACACCGCTCATCATCTCCGGCCCAGTCGGGAATGAATCCGATGCCGAGTACGCAATGCACAACGCCGGCGTCTCTCGATTGGTGAAGAGGCAGAGCGATCTCACCAACATTCTGGTTGCAGACGGTGAGCGTGCGCTCGAGGCGGGCGACAAGGACACTGCGGCGGTGAAGTTCTATCAGGCGCAGATGGGATCGCCGAAGAACAAGCGCCTTCTGAAAGTTCTTCAGGAAACGGGCGTAAAGCAGCTCATCCAGAAAATGGAGCTCGAGCATCTCGCCGACAGGAAACTTCCCGCGGCGAAGCAGCAATACCGTGACATCGAGGAGGGTCTGCTTTACGTCCTCGATGAAAAGGGACACACAGTTCACCTGACGGATCAGGGCGTCGACTACATGTCGCCCACCGATCGAGACGCGTTCGTGCTTCCCGACATCTCGCAGGAAGTGCATCGCATCGATCACGATCCCGATATGACCGCGGAGGAGAAGCTCACCGCGCGGAATACGATCAACGTCGAGTACGCGGCAAAGAGTGAGCGACTCAACATCGTGCATCAGCTGCTGCGCGCGCACGCGTTGTACGAGAAGGATGTGAACTACGTCGTTCAGGACGGTCAGGTATTGATCGTCGACGAGTTCACGGGTCGTACGATGCCAGGTCGTCGCTGGTCAGAGGGATTGCATCAGGCGGTTGAAGCCAAGGAAGGAGTTCAGGTGAAGGGCGAGACGCAAACTCTCGCGACGATCACCATTCAGAACTACTTCCGCATGTACGCGAAGCTCGCCGGAATGACCGGAACCGCCGAGACGGAAGAGACAGAATTCCACGAGATCTACGGACTCGATGTTTCAGTAATTCCAACGAACCGCGACGTGATTCGCGACGATCGGCAGGATCTCGTCTACAAGACGCGTCGCGAGAAATACAATGCGATCGCCGAAGAAACGGAGCGTCTGCACAAGCTCGGCTATCCGGTTCTTGTTGGAACGGTGAGCGTCGATGTGTCGGAAACGCTATCGCGAATGTTCAAGCGCGCGGGAATTCCGCACAACGTGTTGAACGCGAAGTATCACCAGCGCGAGGCCGAGATTGTCGCGTCTGCGGGACAGCCGGGTGCGGTAACGATCGCGACCAACATGGCGGGCCGCGGAACCGACATCAAACTCGGCGCAGGCGTGACGATTTCGAAGCCGTCTCAAGTCAAGGATCCGGAAGGAAAGGTGATCGACGTCGAGGAGATCGGCGGCCTTCACATCACTGGATCCGAGAGACACGAGTCGAGACGAATCGATCGTCAGCTGCGCGGACGCGCCGGCCGTCAGGGCGATCCGGGAACGTCGCAGTTTTTCCTCTCGCTCGAAGACGATTTGATGCGCCTCTTCGGAAGCGATCGAATTGCAAAGCTGATGGACAGGATGGGGGCGGAAGAGGGCGAGGTGCTCACGCACTCGCTCATCACGCGCTCGATCGAGCAGGCCCAGAAGCGCGTCGAGCTCCAGAACTTTCAATCACGAAAGCGATTGCTCGAGTACGACGACGTGATGAATCAGCAGCGAGAGGTGATTTACTCGCTGCGATCGTTCGCGCTCGACGGTGGTGAAGAGCTGAAAGGCGAAGCTGAGAAGATGATCGAGAAGGGAATTGCCCGGCGCGTCGAGACTGCCCTGGCGGATTACGAGACACCGGAAGAATGGGATCTCACGCTGCTGCGTCAGGATTTGTTGATGCACTATCTCGTGACGGTTCCGACGTTCGAGGATGGAGCCGATGCGCATCCGACTGAGATTCCACAAGCGCAGGAGCAGGCGGTCGCCGCGGCGAAGAAGGCGTTCAACGACAAGCTCGAGAATCTCGCGGAGTTCGGCGATCGCCTGTTGTCACTGGTGATGCTGAATGTTCTGGACGAGAAGTGGAAGGATCATCTCTACGATCTCGATCAGCTTCGCAACGCCATTCATTATCGGTCGTGGGGACAGAAGGATCCGCTCATCGAGTACAAGCACGAGGCGTACACGATGTTCGTCGATTTGATGAACGATGTGTACCACACCTTCACGGAGCGATTCCTTCGCGCTCAGCTGACGTTCTCGGGCCCGACGGATTTCGAGGGTGTCGAAGATGGTGCGGCGGAGGCGCAGTCTCTGGCGCCCGCTCAGAGGTACAACGAGCTCGGTGTACTCGAGGATATTCCGGCAATGGAGCCGGTGACTGCGAGCGATGGGAATGGGGAAGAGGTCGTGGACATCGGACCTGCCGAGCAGCCGTCGACGAAGAAGAAAGCCGTGCGACCGGAGCCAGTAGTGACCGGCGCGGGTCGAGTGCGATCGCTGAATCCGGTTGCTCCCGCAGGTGTGCCAGGAGTTTCAGGTGGCGTTGCCGCCGCGACGGATTGGACGAATGTCGGGCGAAACGATCCTTGCCCATGTGGATCCGGCAAGAAGTTCAAGAAGTGCCACGGCGCCAACGCGTAGGCTGCTTCAGCGGGTACTACGGAAAAGCAACAGAAGAGATCCGAGATACCGAATCCGGCAGAGGCGAGATGCCAGTCTAACTACCGCAAGACCGTCCGGTGCGCTGAACGGTCACTGCGGTAGTTCAATCCGGGATCTGGTCTCTGTCGGATTTGGTATCTAGGATCTCTTTTGTTGCTTTTCGCTGTATTTGGCTTTCGTGCGCGTAACTCCGATGCGATACGAACGCACTTGAAAGGCTAGCGATTCGGAATCTCTAACCCGAATCGCATTATGACCTACAGCATACGAGAAATACCTGCGAGCGAGCGGCCGCGGGAGCGACTCAAATCACACGGCGCGCGAGCCTTGAGCTCCGCCGAGCTGCTCGCCATTCTACTCGGCAGTGGCTCAGAGAAAAATTCCGCGATTGGAATCGGCCACGAAATTCTTGCGAGCGCGCACGGCTCGTTGCGCCGACTCTCCGCACAACCTGTTGCGGCTCTCAAGAGTTTGAGTGGAGTTGGAAACGCTCGCGCTGTTGCGGTGCACGCCGCGCTCGAGCTCGGCCGGCGCATGGCTGCCGAAGAGCGCGACGAAGGAGTTCCCGTTCGATGTCCGCGCGACGTTCATGAGATTTTTGGACAACGACTTCAGGATCTTCCTGTCGAAGAATTTCACGTGGCAGTGCTCGATTCACAGCATCGACTGGAGCGCGATATCGCTGTCACTCGTGGTCTGCTCAACTCATCGCTCGTTCATCCGCGTGAAGTTTTTCGAGAAGCAATCGCGGAGAATGCGGCGGCGATAATTCTTATTCACAATCATCCAAGCGGCGATCCTACTCCGTCCGCCGATGATCGCATCGTTACCGAGCAACTCGTGCAGGCTGGCCGGGTACTCGACATACCGGTGCAGGACCACATTATTATTGGAAGGGGACGTTATCTGAGCTTCGCGGAGGCAGGACTGTTGTGACGGCGATCGAATCCCTGGGCGTTATCCCCGGATGGAACGATAACGGCAAGCGGCTCCCCGATCGTCTGGATCAGGAGCTGCTTCTGCGCGCCTACAGGTTCAGCGAAGCGGCCCACCTCGGCCAGAAGCGCCTGTCCGGCGAGAATTTCATTTCGCACTGCGTCGAGGTCGCGAAAATCCTTGCCGACCTGCAGCTCGATACGGTAACCGTCGCGAGCGGGCTGATTCACGATGTCGTCGAAGACACAGCGATCACCGTCGAGGAAATCGAGCGCGAATTCGGAAAGGAAATCGCTGAGATCGTGGACGGCCTCACGAAGATCGGACATCTGCCGCTCAATTCGTCTCAGGACCGGCAGGTCGAGAATTATCGCAAGCTTCTTCTATCGATCGCGAAGGATGCGCGCGTAATTCTCATCAAGCTCGCGGACCGTCTGCACAACATGCGGACGCTCGAGTTTCTGCCCGCAGAAAAACGCCGGCGCATCGCGCAGGAAACACGCGACCTGTACGCGCCGCTCGCGCACCGCTTCGGAATGGCGCGTGTGCGATGGGAGCTCGAGGATCTCGCGTTCAAGCATATCGAATCGGCCGAGTATAAGGCGCTTGCGAAGCTCGTCGCGCAGAGAAGGGTGGAGCGTGAGGGGACAATCGCCGCGCTGCGTGATCCGCTCGAGATTCTGTTGCGCGATGCGGGGATAATGAACGTCGAGATCACCGGGCGCCCGAAACATCTCTGGTCGATCTACAAAAAGATGACCAAGTGGGACAAGCCGTACGAGGAGATTTACGATCTGCTCGCGATTCGAGTGCTGGTCGATTCAGTCCCCGATTGTTACCACGCGCTGGGTGTGATTCACGAGCGATTCACGCCGCTCCAGGAGCGCATCAAGGATTACGTTGGTCAGCCGAAGTCGAACGGATATCAATCGCTGCACACGACGATCTTCGGGCCGAACAAGCAGCTGTTCGAGATTCAGATAAGAACGCGCGAGATGCATCGCACCGCGGAATATGGAATCGCGGCGCACTGGCGATTCAAGGAAGATGCGAAGAGTGCCGATGAGCTCGATCGCGCGCTGCAGTGGTTTCGACAGGTGCTCGAGCTGCAGCTCGATGCGAAAACACCGGATGAGTTCCTAGAGTTCCTGAAGCTCGATCTATATCAGGACGAGATTTTCGTGTTCACTCCGACCGGCGACGTGATCCAGCTTCCGAAGGGAGCGACGCCGATCGATTTCGCATTCGCGGTGCATACCGAGGTTGGATTGCACACGTGCGGCGCGAAGATCAACGGCCGGCAGGCGACGCTTGGGCGCGAGCTCAAAAACTCGGACACGATTGAGATCATGACATCGCCGACCGCGCGTCCCAGTCGCGACTGGCTTGCGCACGTTCGGACGGGTCGCGCGCGGCACAAGATTCGTCAACGTCTTCGCATCGAGGAGCAGACGACATCGGAGAAGCTCGGCCGCGAGATTTTGAATCGAGAGGTGAAGCGGCGACGGCTGCCGAAGCCTGACAATGAAATGCTCGAAGCAGCAGCGCAGGCGCTCAAGCTGAACGATGCCGATCATCTGATCAAATCGATCGGGCAGGGAGATCTCGGGATCGTGCAGGTGCTCAAGCATCTGTATCCGGAATCGGAGGCGACTGCGACACCGGCGAAGGCGGGCCCGCTCGATTGGCTCGTCGACAAGATGCGCGGCAGCCCGAAGGGCGTGCGCATTCAGGGCGTCGACGGTCTCATGGTGCGATACGCTCAGTGTTGCCAGCCGGTTCCTGGTGATCCAGTCGTTGGGTATGTGACGCGCGGGCGAGGCGTGAGCATTCATCGCGCGGATTGTCCGAATCTTCTGATGTTGGTTTTGGAACCGGAGCGACGACTCGAGATCGATTGGAAGGAGCTCGAGGGTGAGCGATTCATGGTGCGGCTCGTACTCGACGCTACGGATCGTCGCGGACTTTATGCGGACTTAGCGAAAGCAGTTTCGGCGACTGATACCGATATTCGCTCATTTGAATTGCAAAGCTCAGATGGCCATGTGACTGGTGCGCTTGCAGTTGAGGTCGAGAACCTCGCCCATCTTCAGAGGATCCTCAAAGCTGCGCGGAGAGTGAAAGGGGTTACCGAGGTCACCCGAAAAGAGCGACTTGCCAGCGACAACTGAAGCCGCTTAAACAACGACAACAGAACAAGGTATCAGGCTTCAGGTCGGTCAGGTTAATGGGTATCGGGTGAATGGCCGAATGACCGTTCTGCGCTTCTGGAATAACTGAGGATCCTTTGAATGCTGAACGTCACTGAAGCACGCTACCTACACGATCATGTCCTTTGGCTCCGGTTCAATGACGGAATCCAAGGGGAGGTAGACCTTTCGTCCGAGTTAGATGGTGAAGTTTTTGAGCCGCTGCGCGATCGCAATTTCTTTTCGAGGGTTCACGTTGATCCCAACCTTCGAACAGTGGTCTGGCCGAATGGCGCCGACTTCGCGCCAGAATTTCTACACTCGCTCATTCGGGTCACGGCGTAGATAGCGGTCAGGTCCCCGATGCCCGCTGGCCGATAACCGCTGACCGAGGCCCGAATGACGCGGTTCTCTGTGCCCTCTGCGCCAGCGGGCTGGGCGAACCGCCAATAGAGGTTCAATGAGTGCATGCGGACCAATCATACCTCGCGTAGAACCGAACAAACACCGGAGCATTCAATTATATTGAGGGGATGCCCAAAGTCGAATTCGATCTCCGAGCGCCCTTCCAGCCGGCCGGTGACCAGCCACACGCAATAGCGGAGCTGACCCGGGGGCTCGATCGCGGGGATCGGTTCCAGACTCTCCTTGGCGTAACCGGGTCAGGGAAAACAATGACGGTCGCCAACGTCATCAAGAATTTTGGTCGCCCGACACTCGTTCTGTCGCACAACAAGACGCTCGCGGCTCAACTCTACGGCGAGCTCAAGAGCTTCTTCCCGCACAACGCGGTCGAGTACTTCATCTCGTACTACGACTACTACCAGCCCGAAGCGTATGTGCCGGTCACCGACACGTACATCGAAAAGGACGCGTCGATCAACGAGGACATCGATCGGCTGCGATTGCGCGCGACGTCGAGCTTGATGGAACGCGAAGACGTTGTCATCGTCGCAACTGTTTCCGCGATTTACGGACTCGGCGATCCAGTGAGCTACCGCGAGCAGATGGTCACACTCACAAAGGGGCAGCGCATTCCGCGCGACGAGATTCTGCGATCGCTCGTGAAGATTCAATACTCGCGCAACGATGTTGCATTCGATCGCGCGACATTTCGCGTGCGCGGAGACACCGTCGAGATTCTTCCAGCATACGAGGAGCAGGGTGTGCGCGTCGAGATGTGGGGCGACGAGATCGAGCGAATTTCCAAAATCGATCCGCTCACTGGTGACGTGATCGCCAATCTCGAGAAGGCGGCCATCTATCCGGCAAAGCATTTCGTAACGTCGCGCCCGACAATTCAGCGAGCCGTCGAGTTGATCCGTGCGGAGCTGGCCGAACGATTGAATGAGCTGCGCACGACGGGGAAGCTGCTCGAGGCGCAGCGCCTCGAGTCGCGCACGAACTTCGATATCGAGATGATGTTGGAGATCGGAACATGCGCGGGAATCGAGAACTACTCGCGCCACCTTTCAGGTCGCGCGGCAGGCGAACGGCCGGCGTGTCTCTTCGATTATTTCCCCGAGGATTTCCTTCTCGTCGTCGATGAATCGCACGTCACGCTGCCGCAGGTCGGCGGAATGTTCAACGGTGATCGCGCGCGAAAGCTGACGCTCGTCGAGTACGGATTCCGTCTGCCGAGCGCACTCGACAATCGTCCACTGATGTTCGACGAATTTCTGTCGCTCACGCCGCGTGCACTCAATGTCTCAGCGACGCCGGGCGACATCGAGCTGCGATTGTCCGAAGGTGCCGTTGTCGAGCAGATCATTCGTCCAACTGGACTCGTCGATCCAGAGATCGACATTCGGCCTGTCCGCGGACAAGTCGACGATCTGTTGAACGAGATCCGGCTTCGCGAGCGGAAAGGGGAGCGCGTGCTGGTCACGACACTCACCAAGCGAATGGCTGAAGATCTCACCGATTATCTCCAGCAGATGGGCGCGCGCGTTCGCTACATGCACTCCGACATCGACGCGATCGAAAGAATGGAAATCGTTCGCGGACTTCGACTCGGCGAGTTCGATGTGCTCGTCGGCATCAACCTGCTGCGCGAAGGGCTCGACATGCCGGAGGTTTCGCTCGTCGCGATTCTCGATGCCGATCAGGAAGGATTTCTGCGAAGCGATCGTTCGCTCATTCAGACCGTCGGTCGCGCGGCGCGTCACATTAATGGACGGGCGATTTTCTACGCGGACAAGATGACGGGCTCGATGGAGCGCGCGATCGGCGAAACCGGGCGTCGTCGCGAAATGCAGCGAGCATATAACGCAGAGCATGGAATCGTTCCGCAGAGTGTGACGAAGAGCATCGAGCAAGTGCGGTTCATCACGCGCGTTGCCGATGCGAGAGAGATGCGCGAGGCTCGCGAGGACGATCGTACGCGCCGAGTGGCAGAGTCGCGGGTGGGATACAATGCGAAGGATACGGCGCAGCTGATCGCGGAGCTGGAAAAGGAAATGAAGGAAGCGGCGGCGGCGCTCGACTTCGAGACGGCTGCGCGACTTCGTGACCAGCTTTTCGAGATCAAGGCAAAGGCGGACGGTACCCGCGCACGTTCGCGAGGGGCGCTGGCGGGAATTCAGGCGCGCCGGTAAGTGCGCGCGCACCGGCACCTTGTTCCGCCACTCGCTGAACGCAGCCGTCTTGTTCTCGACGAAGACGGACTGAAGGAGTGGGGCCGCGAGCTCGGTAGAGCGACGACCGCGCCGCTGGTGATCACGTTGACGGGCGAGCTTGGCTCGGGCAAGACAACTCTGGCCCAAGCGATTTGCGACGGATACGGTGTCGAGGAAGAAGTAACGAGTCCTACTTATGCGCTCGTTCATCGATATGCAGCACCAAAATCACTGGTGTACCACATTGATTTGTATCGCCTCGACAATCCCTCGCAGCTTACGAACATCGGTTGGGACGACATTATTTCCGATCACGCGCTCGTAATTGTCGAATGGCCGGAGCGAGCGGGATCACGAATTCCGGATGATCATCTGCCGATCGACATCGATTACGTCTCCGGCGAAAGCGATCGCCGGCTTCTGCTCGCAGGTTGATGACGGACTACACGC
The DNA here is from genome assembly GCA_041499635.1 of Gemmatimonadaceae bacterium. Taxonomy (GTDB): domain Bacteria; phylum Gemmatimonadota; class Gemmatimonadetes; order Gemmatimonadales; family Gemmatimonadaceae; genus UBA4720. The sequence continues at coordinate 6,882 of JBGQKT010000022.1, read as the reverse complement.
TTGCGATCGAGGGATCGACTTACGCGGGGAGCGTCGCTCTTCTGCAAGGTGACCGTGTGATGGCGGAGCGAACGCTGGTGGACAGCGGGATTCCGTCGCGTGGCGGACGTGAAGAGCGAGTGCTTCCCTCGGTGGCGGAATGTCTCGTCGATGCGCGAGTCGATGTCGGCTTGATTTCGCGCGTCGTGTGCGGCGCCGGTCCGGGGAGCTTCACGAGCCTTCGCATCGCGGCATCGGTGGGAAAGGGGATTGCGGTTGGTGTCGGAATTCCGATGTACTCGGTGTCGTCGCTGCTGCTCACCGTTGCGGCGGCAGCAGATGCGGTCGACGCGGGACTGTATCTGTCGGTCATTCCTGCAATGCGTGAAGAATGGTTCGCTATGCTCATAGAGTTGTCGCGCGATCGTGACGTTGTCACGCGGGGTGATGCGTTCATCGTCGCGGATTCTGCGCTTGCCGAAAGGGCGCGCGCTCTCGAGGCGCGACCGATTGGACCGCGACAGAAGCTGGACTTTCACCCTCATGCGCGTGGCGTTGCCCGGTTGATGACTCAGATCATCGATGCAGGCCCAGTCGCAATCGAAACGTGGGAGCCGGATTACGGGCGACTCGCAGAGGCCCAGGTGAGATGGGAAGCCGCGCATGGGCGTCCGCTTGGAGCGAACGCGTGAGGGCATGCACGTGAGCTCGATCACGAATCGAAACGCTGTGATTCGCCCCGCAACAGTCGACGATGTTTTGGGCGTTGCGGCAATCGAGCGCGATTCATTCGGCGACCCATGGCCGGAGCGGTCGTTTGCAGAGCTTGCCTCATCTCGCGCGGCTATCTTTCTGATTGCGACGCTGGCGGACACGAAAGCGATCGCAGGTTATGTCATTGCGCTAACTGTCGGGGACCAGGCGGAAATTCTCAATCTCGCGGTCGCGCGGTCAGCGAGACGGCAAGGTCTCGGTGGTGAGCTGCTGGACGTGGGAATCTCGGCGGTTTCCGCGCGAGGGGCACGCGAGATTTTTCTCGAGGTGCGGGAGTCGAACAAAGCGGCGCTGGGACTGTACGGATCGCGCGGATTCGCCGCGCTCGCCCGGCGCAGCAGGTATTATCGAAATCCGGTCGAGGATGCGCTGGTTCTCAGGCGAGCGGTCGAAGGATGATTGCCAACACGTTTTGAGTGCGCGCTGGTGCGACTGTAGTTCTACCATAGTGGGCGAGAACAGAAACCCTCGCCGGGAGGCAATGTGAGTCGGAGTCTGAACAAGGCAAGTCTGATCGGAAACCTGGGGAGTGACCCGGAAGTGCGCACCACAACGGGCGGAGCCAAGGTCGCGACATTCTCGTTGGCGACCAGTCGCCAATGGAACAGCGCCAGTGGAGAGAAGCAGGAAAAGACCGAGTGGCATCGCTGCGTTGTCTGGAACGGGGGGCAACGTGGAACCGGGCTCGCCGACGTGGTGGAGAAGTACTGCAAGAAAGGAGATCGGCTTTTCGTCGAAGGTCGCATCGAGTACCGGCAGTGGCAGGACAAGGAGAATCAGACGCGGTACACGACGGAGATCAACGTTCGCGATCTGATCATGCTTGGAAGCGGAAGCGGTGGCGGTGGACGCGGTCCGGATTTCGATTCTGATTCCGAGGGATCTCGCAGTCGAGCGCCGGCAAGGTCGGGCAGTCGCAGCGGCCAGCCGGCGAGCGATTCGACGTTCGAGGACTTCCCCGCGGCACTCGAGGATCAGGACGACGATCTGCCGTTTTAACGGATTGACGGATTGACGGATTGACGGATCGAGTGGACCTACCCTGATTTGGTGGACACACTGATCTAAGCTGCTCGTGCTTCGGACAAGATTGCAACTTCATACTCAGCGGGGGTTCGGTACCCGAGACTCGCGTGAAGTCGTTGGCGATTGTACCAGACTTCGATGTACTCGAATAGATCGCGCTGCGCTGCTTGTCGTGTTGGCCAGTTGGCGTCCGCAACAAGTTCTGTCTTTAGCGTAGCAAAGAAGCTCTCAGCAACTGCATTGTCCCAGCAGTCACCGCGGCGACTCATGCTCGAAGTCATGCCGTGTTTCGCGAGCATCGCTTGATAAGCGGTGCTCGCGTACTGAATTCCCTGATCCGAATGGTGCAATGCGTTTGTCGGCCGGCGCTGAGAGCAAGCCATCGATAGCGCGCGTAGCACGAGAGATTGGTCGAGTCGCGCGTCGGCGCACCAGCCGACAATTCGACGCGATGAGAGATCGAGAAGAGTCGCTAAGTAGAGCCATCCCTCGCGAGTGGGCAGATAGGTGATGTCACCTGTCCATGCTCGATCTCGCTGGAGATTTTCCGAGGGAGAAAAGCGGCGCGCCAGGTGATTCGGCGCAATCGGCTGGCGGTGCTCCGATTGCGTGGTCACACGAAAGGCTGGAGATCGCTTCGCGCGGAGCCCGTCGATGCGCATCAGTCGTGCGACGCGATTGTGGCCGCAGGAGATTCCGCGCCTCCGGAGTGCCGCATGGATCTTCGGTGCACCATACCTCTGGCGACTCTCCGCATGTGCTGCTCGGATCTCGAGCTTGAGCCGCTGATTCTCTCTTGAGCGAGGACCAGGCAATCGCGACAGCGACGCGTAATAACCTGACGACGAAACGCTTAGCAGATCGCACATGAGTCGCACCGGGAGCTCGCCTTTGTGGCTAGCGATGCAGGCGTACTTCACCGCGACTCCTTCGCGAAGAACGCCGCCGCTTTTTTTAAGAAATCCCGCTCCTGCCGCAGCCTCTCGTTCTCTCGCTTGAGTCGCTGGAGTTCGTCCTCAAGCGAAAGCGGGCGAACAGGACCGGAACTCACACGCCGCTTCTCGATCGTCCTCTTGTGCCCTTGTCCCGGAAAGATCTGCTCCGCAGTCGCATCTTCTGGAGCCTCTTCGACCTGACGCGCCCACACTCGCAGCTGATCCGCGCCGACATCCAGCTCTTCACCGACTCGCTGCAGTGTGACACCCGAGGCAAGTCGCTCGCGCATCAGCCGCACCGCTTGCACCTTGAACTCCGGTGTGTGTTTCCTTTTTCGCTCCAACTGAGGACTCATGGACACCTCCCTCTCGTAGTTTATGAGGTGTCCACCAAATCGGGTCAACTCCAGAGAGATTTGCGACCCGCTTTATCCGTCAATCTCTCTATCCCTCTATCTGTCGATCCGGTTAGTGACCCCCGCACGAGGCAGATAGTCTGATTATCGGCAGGGTATCCGCCCGAGCCTCGATCTTTCGCGGAGAGATTTGCATGCAGCCGATCATGGTCCGGTCATTCCTTTCGCTCACATTATTCGTGAGCGGATCACTTCTCGCGCAGACACCAGCTGCTCGTCCGGACTCGACGCGAAAACCGGCGCCAACACTCGTTCGCGCAGCGCCTCCCGCAGAGGGCGAGGTCACACACGTCGTCAAGAAAGGCGACACGCTGTGGGATATCGCCAAAGCATACCTCAAAGATCCGTTCAGATGGCCTGAAGTATTTCAGCGAAACACTGACGTCGTAGAAAATCCGCATTGGATTTATCCCGGCGAGGTGATTCGCATTGCGAACGGTGAAGTTCGTCCGGAAGTACTCGCTCGTGTCAATACAAAACTGGCTCCCGCGCCGGCTCCGGAGTTCGAGCGGACGGTTTTCACGACGCAGCCCGCGCTCGTGGGCGGTCGTCTTCAATCGAATGGCCAGCTAATCGGACGAGAGCGCGCAGGCGCAGTACGAATCGGCGAAGTTGAAGCAGCGCCTTTTGCTGATCGAGAAGACGGTCCCAAGGGAGCTGGTCGACTCGCGGCGGCTTACGACCGTCCGGGAATCAAGGCAAAGGCAAGCGAGCAGCGATTCCAGCTTCGCGATGCGGTGTTCGTCGAGCTTCCGAAGGGGAGCGTGGCGCGCGTCGGCGACCGCTATCTGGCATTCGAGCCTGGTCCCGTATTGAGCGACGATGCACAGCTCATGGTTCCGACCGCAATAGTGCGTGTGGAGGATGTCACGCCGGGCCAACTCGTATTGGCGCGAGTTGTCCGTCAATTCGGAGAGATCACGCTCGATCAGGGGCTGGTCCGGCTGGAGAACGCCGTTCCAACCGCATCAATGGATCCCACGCCGGTGCAGAATGGACGAACTGCGCACGTGTTGTGGGTTCACGAAGACCCAGTGCTTCCGTCGTTGCAGACGTATGTCGTACTGACCGCTGAAGCGGGAAGCGACGTAAAAGTCGGCGATCAGTTCACGCTGATCGATGCGAGTGTCGACGAGACGCATCCCGCGCCTCCTGTGCCGGCTGCGGTTGCTCAGGTTGTTCGCGTAACTCCGTATGCAGTGACCGCGCTCGTTGTGGATCATGACCAGCCGACGATTCGCGCTGGCATGCCAGCAAGACTTACAGCGAGGATGCGGTAGAAAACCGATTGGCGTGATGAAGCGGATTAGAGACGGAGCCATGCCCCGTTTCTGATCAGAAGTAATCGGTTAGATCCGTTTTCTTTGTTAGATTAGGGCGATCATGATCGCGATCGCCCATTTCATCGCCATCTCCTGCTACATCGCGGCCGCCGCGTTCGCCGCGCTGCCGTTCGCGCGACGCGTACGCGCGCCCGTCGGCAGTGTTATAGCGCTCCTTGTGATTGGTGCCGCGATCCATTCCTTCGGGCTCGTGGAGCTCGCGATGCGAAGTGGGTCTGCATCACTCACAGGATTCGGCCCCGCGCTTTCGTTCGCTGGTCTCGTACTCGCGTTGTCGATCATTGTCGTGGAGACACTCGCGCGCGAAGTGACGTTGACGCTTGCGGCCGCGCCTCTCGCCGCGCTCATGACAACTGCGGGCAATCTCACGGGCCTAAAACCGCTGCTCGATCCAACTGGATCGCGTGCTTCGTGGCTCGTGCTGCACATCGTGCTCAGCTTCGCCGGTATCGCAGCATACGCAACTGCAGCGGCCGCGGGAACGATGTACCTCGTTGCGCGGCGCGAGCTCAAGTCAGCGAAATTCGGCGCGATCTATCGATTCTTTCCGCCGCTCGACACGCTCGATCGCGTTAATCACGTAGCATCGATCGCTGGTTTCGTCGGCCTCACGCTTGGTCTCGCATTGGCTGCGGCGTATTCCATCGCTTATCGCAGATTGGTGATGCCGCAGATTGTCTGGGGAATGGGCGCCTGGATATGTATCAGCGCGCTCGCACTCGGTCGCGTGCTTCGCGGCTGGCAGGCGCGGCGTGCGGCGCTGATGTCCGCCGTCACGTTCGCGAGCGTGATCGTTCTCTACATCGTTTTCCGAGTCGCCGTATTGAATCGCGGGCAGTTTCTGTGAGCCTGATTCCTCTCGGATTCAACGGCGAGCTGGTGAACGCGCTCGTCGTCGGCGGCGGCAATGTCGGAACGAGGCGCGCACTGTCGCTGCTCGAGGCGGGAGCGCGCGTTCGGGTTATTGCGCCAACGATATCGGACGCGCTCGAGAGAGAATCACGTCGCAGCGACAGGCTCTCACTCGAGCGGCGCGAATACGTCGGCGACAAGGATATTGCCGGTGCAACAATGGTCGTTGCGGCGACAGCGTCTCACGCGGTCAACGAGCAAATTGCGCGTGACGCAAAGGCGATGAATGCCGCGGTCAACGTCGCGAACGCGCCGGAGAAGGGAAGCTTCGCTTTTCTCGCGGTGCACCGCGTTGGCGACGTCACGGTCGCAGTATCTGCCGACGGTGTTCCGAACGCAGCCGTCAGAATTCGCGATTCGATTGCTGCGCGAATCGACTCCAGGTATTCCGACGCCGTAAAACAGTGCAGCGAGATTCGCGATCGCGTGCTTGCGACGAAAGGCACGGAAGAATGGCGTCGCATTGCCAGCGATCTCATCGACGAAAAATTCTGCGACAGCATCGAGGACGGGACATTCAGCGACAAGGTGACTCAATGGCGCTGATTGTCGCCGGCGTGAATCATCGAACCGCCCCAATCGAAATTCGCGAGAAGCTCGCATTGGCGTCGAATGAGATCGCGCCTGTGCTCGAGAAACTGAAAAGCGAATCAGGGGTGCGAGAAGCTGTCGTGCTCACTACCTGCAATCGAACTGAATTCTGGGCTGTGGAAGGAGAGCGCCCTGCTTCGTCTCATATCGGTCAGCTGATGTCGGAGCGTCTCGATGCAGACGCGAGCTCGTACATGTATGTCCATCAGGATCGCGACGCGGTCTCGCATCTTTTCCGCGTCGCATCGGGTCTCGATTCGATGATACTCGGCGAGGCTCAAATTCATGGGCAGGTACGCGACGCCTGGGAGACCTGCCGAGCGTATTCAGGAGTTGCGCTCAACCGTCTCTATCAAACGGGATTGATGGTTGGATCGAAGGTTCGAGAAGAAACAGGAATCGGAAGAGGCGCCGCGTCGGTCAGCTCTGCCGCGGTGCAGCTTGCGAAGAAAATCTTTGGATCGCTCGCTGGGCGGCGCGCCATGGTCCTCGGCGCAGGTGACGTCGCTGCAATTGCAATCGATTGTCTTCGCGACGAAGGTGTGAAAGTCGCGATCGTCGCCAACCGCTCGTACGAGCGGGCCGAGGCATTGGCGGAGGAGCATGGTGCGACCGCGATGCATTACGATGAATGCTGGAATCGGCTTCACACCGTGGACGTGTTGATCTGCTCGACAGCATCCCCGCACACCATTGTAAGTGTCCAACATGTGGCGCCAGCGATTTCTGCGCGCGGGGACCGGCCGCTTTGCATTCTTGACATCGCGTTGCCGCGCGACGTCGATGCTGAAGTCGGGTCGATCGAGAACGTCTTTCTTTACGATCTCGACGATTTGCGCGCGGCGGCCGCTGCAAATATTGACCGGCGTCAGGAAGATGTGCCTGCCGCCGAATCCATAATTGCCG
>JBGQKT010000021.1:0-26799 GCA_041499635.1 Gemmatimonadaceae bacterium | reverse complement strand
TCAATGGGCGGCGGCCGACGCTTACCGCCCAAAGTATCAGGCGCGTTCTGAGATCAACCTCATCAGTCGATGGCTCACGCGCTTTCCCAGCGGAAATTTCGGAATTCACGCCGCAGCAATTCACGAGTATCGGAGCGAGGTGAATTTTCCGGTTTGGGGCGGAGTCAGAACAACGGCCTCCAGCAACGTGTTTTCTGGCTTACTCGAGATTAGAATCATGCGAGCTGTAATTTCTTATCAAATTCGCAATCTGGCGGGTGAGCTTCACCAGATTGTGCCCGATTTCTATATGCCAAGAGCACTCAATCTGTACGGCGTCCGTTGGGAGTTCGTAAATTGACAATCTTGTTGTGCCCCAGTAACTTAGGCACCCTCATATGATATCCAGCATGACGGGATTTGGGTCGGCGGAAGGAAAGGTCGGCTCCCTCCGCGTCAGCGTCGAGCTGAGGACGGTCAACCACCGTTTCTTCAACCCAAGCATCAAGCTTCCCGCGGCTTTCTCGAAGTGGGAAGGCGACGTGCGCGAGACGCTGAGGCAGCAGATCGCGCGCGGGCATGTTGCTCTGACCGCCCGAGTCGATCGAGATACGGCGCCCGGCGGCGGAATCAATGAACGGCGTTTTGGCGAGTATGTGAAAGTCCTGCGCGGTCTGCAGGACAAATACGGCCTCACGGCCGAGCTCGATGCGGCAACAGTGCTCTCACTTCCCGACGTGGTCGATCCGCTCTCTCGTGATGAAGACGAAGGCACGGTCGAGCAGCTCATCGCAGTCGTTGATCGTGCAGTTCGGACGCTACGGACCATGCGCGGAGAAGAGGGCGCTCGCCTCGCTGGATTTCTTCGCGAGCGGATTTCTCTGGTGAGCGGCTGCGTCGACAGGATTGCAGAGCGTGCGCCGATTCGTCTTACGGAACACGGAGCTCGTTTAAGGAAATCGGTTAGAGAATTAGCCGGTGCGAACAACGTGGATCCGCAGAGGCTGGCCCAGGAAGTCGCAATCCTCGCTGACAGAATGGATATCTCGGAGGAGATTGATCGGTTTCGCGCACACATCGATGCCTTCTGCACTTCCATCGGTGATGAGGGGACAGAAGCTGTCGGAAAGCGATTGGGATTCCTTCTCCAGGAAATGGTTCGTGAAGCGAACACGATGGGAAGCAAAGCGGGTGACGCTCCGATACTGAGCGACGTTGTTGCCATCAAGGAGGAGCTGGAACGGATTCGCGAGCAGGTCGAGAACGTCGAGTGAGCGGCTTTCCGCTCATTCTCTCTTCGCCATCTGGCGGCGGAAAGACGACGATAGCGCACGAGCTTCTGCGACGCAGGACTGATTGCGGATATTCGGTTTCCTGCACCACACGGCCCCCAAGGGCCAACGAGAAAGACCAAACCGATTATTTTTTCCTTACCCGTGAAGCGTTTCTCGCGGCGCGCGAGCGGGGAGACTTTGCTGAATCGGCGCAGGTGCATGACCACCTGTACGGTACGCTGCGGCGTGAGGTCGATCGAGTACTCGCCAGCGGGAAAAACGTCGTGATGGATATCGACGTGCAGGGCGCGAGGCAATTCGTAGAGCTTTACCCGGATTCAGTTCTCGTTTTCATTCTCCCGCCGAACAGCGAAGTATTGCTCGAGCGACTGAGGGAGCGTGGTACTGAAAGCGGCCCGGTGCTGGAAAGGCGGTTAAAGAGCGCCGTTGCGGAACTACAGGCCGTGGGGATGTATCATTATGTGGTAGTAAACGACGATCTCGACCGGGCGGTAGAGGCTGTCTCGAAAATTGTCGATGTAGAGCAAATGCGCACCTCGAGGATTTCGCGATTGGGCGAGCGGGTAGGTGAGGTCGTAGTAGGACTTGAGGCGGCGCTCAAGAACAATCAACGGAGCAATTAGAAATGCAGGTTTTCATTCCGAACGACATCGCGGAGCACGCGACCAACAAATATCTCGGCGTCCTTGTCGCCGCAAAGTTTGCGCGCGTGATCAATGAGTTTCCGCGAGACCGCTCAGCGAGCGGTGAGAAGAAGCTCACGACGCGAGCCCTCGAAGAACTGTCGCGCGGAGAGATCGAATACCGCGTGATCCCGCGGCGCCGCACGGAGTAGTCGTCTTGCGGCCCTTCGACGGCCGCCGCGTTCTCCTCGGCGTAACGGGGGGAATCGCCAGCTACAAGACAGTCATGCTCGCGCGCCTGCTCACGCAGGCAGGCGCCGAAGTCGACGTCGTGATGACGCGCGCCGCGCTCGAGTTTGTCGGCGCGATAACGTTCGAGGCGGTCACCGGACGCCGCAGCTACAGCGAAATTTTCGGTTCCGGCAACGCGCTCGATCACGTTCGGCTTGCAAGCGAAGCGGACGTGTTCGTTGTTGCTCCTGCAACGGCCGATTTTCTTGCGCGTGCAGCTCATGGGCTCGCCGACGATCTACTGAGTGCAGCGCTACTCGCCAACACTTCGCCCGTAATTCTTGTTCCGGCGATGAATGATCGGATGTGGGCGAACTCACAAACTGGGGCGAACGTCGCGAGTCTTCGCGAGCGTGGCTACACGGTGCTCGATCCAGCAACCGGTCCATTAGCCGCAGGCGAGGGCAGTGGTCCGGGAAGAATGCCGGAGCCCGAAGAGATTATGGCACACATCGGGCGGACGCTCGACGCGGACGCAGCATTCGCGGGGAAGCGAATCGTCGTCACTGCGGGCGCGACGCGAGAGGCTGTCGATCCTGTGCGTTTCATTTCCAACCACAGTTCCGGCAAAATGGGCATCGCGATCGCCGAGGCTGCGTGGCGTCGTGGCGCATCAGTAACGCTCGTCGTCGGTCATGTTGACGCGCCGATCGGATCCGGACCACAAATCGTCCGAACGGAAAGTGTAGATGACATGACAGCTGCTGTCGCGTCTGCGTTGCCGAGCGCAGATGCGCTGGTGATGGCTGCTGCGCCTGCGGATTTTCGTCCCGCGCGCGCCGCCTCGCGTAAGATTTCGAAACGCGCTGATGCCGAAGGAATGGCGATCGAGCTCGCGCCCACGACGGATATTCTGAGAGCTACTCTTCCGATTCGTCCACCGCATGCCGTAATCGTTGGCTTCGCGCTGGAGACAGGCGACGCCTTGACAAAGGGCGCCGCGAAGCTGAAAGAGAAATCGCTTGATCTGATCGTTGTGAACGACGCACTGGAGGAAGGTGCAGGTTTCGGCGTCGATACAAACCGAGTCACGATTCTCGCGCGTGATCGCGATCCCGAAAAACTTCCGCTGATGGCGAAGACCGCCGTTGCTGATGCAATCCTCGACCGCGTCGGACCGCTGCTAAAGTGAACGCGAGCGAACGACTCCGCCGCTATCTCGAGCAGCGTCAGGAGATGGGAGAGAACGAATTCTTGCTCGACAGCATGAGTGTCGACGATGTCATGAAGGCGATTGGTGCGATCAATGCTGGTAGCAAAGCATCAGTCAATGCCGCAGGCGCTGACTGGCGCGAAGCGCTGCGCGAGGAGCCTCGGGAGGTTGGCGGAATGAACGCGCCCGGGGATTCAGTGGAGCTCTTCGACGACGACATCATGCGACTCACATCAGTGAAGGCAATCGAGAACTCGGTGGCGAAGTGCACTCGCTGCCGATTATACAAGACAGCTACGCATCCAGTCCCGGGCGAAGGCAGCCCGAAAGCGAAGCTCGTGTGTGTCGGCGAGGCCCCTGGCGCGAATGAGGACGCTACTGGTCGTCCCTTCGTCGGGCTGGCGGGCCAATTACTGACGAAGATTCTCGCCGCAGTCGATCTCAAGCGTGAAGACGTTTTCATATGCAACGTTCTCAAGCACCGGCCGCCCGGCAACAGAAATCCGCTGGCGGACGAAGTGGCGGCGTGCAGTCCTTATCTGGTTCGTCAACTGGAACTCATCAAGCCGAAAGTCATTATTGCATTCGGGACCTTCGCGGCACAGACTCTTCTCGACACAAAAACGCCGATCGGTAAGCTTCGCGGTGCTGTCCACCAGTACCACGGCATTCCGCTCGTCGTCACGTACCATCCAGCAGCGCTGCTAAGGAACCCCGCATGGAAACGTCCTACCTGGGAAGATGTCAAGCTCGCCCGTAGAGTACTCGATAGCCCCGCCACAGGGGCGTGATCCTTATTCGGAGCGGCGACCGCCGTACTCCGAAGACGCAGAGCAGGCAGTGTTGTCCGCGATGCTCATGGACCCGGACGCGATTCTCCGGGCGAATGAATTCATCGACGACACGATGTTCTATCGCGAGGGAAATCGTCGAATTTTTTGGGCGATGGTCTCGCCGTCGGAGCGCGGCGATGTAATCGATCCGCTGACACTCACCGAAGAGCTGAGCCGCTCGGGCGAGCTAGAGTCGAGTGGCGGTCGTGACTACATCACCTCGCTCATCGATGCTGTGCCGACTGCGGCAAACGTCGAGTACCATGCGAAGATCGTTCGAGAAAAAGCGCTTCGACGGCGATTGATCGAAGTCTCGACGCAGATCGTCAGCGAGGCATTCGAATCTGCGGCGCCCGCTGGAGAGCTACTCGATGCCGCCGAGCACAAAATATTCGAGGTCAATCAGAGTCGCGGCGGAGAAGGATTCATGCGCATCAAGGAGCTGCTCTGGCCGACGATGGAGCGAATCGAGCTGCTTCAGCGCGGCGGCGAATCGATTACAGGTGTCGCGAGCGGGTTCAAGGATCTGGACGAGATCACGGCAGGTTTCCAACCGTCGGATTTAATCATCGTCGCGGGCAGGCCTTCGATGGGAAAAACGGCGTTTATTCTAAACATCGCGCAGAACGCCGCGCTCGATCATGAAGTTCCGGTCGCGTTCTTCTCTCTCGAAATGAGCAAGGAGCAGCTCGTCCAGCGACTCCTCACGTCCGAAGGTAGAGTCGACGCGCAACGTTTGCGCAAAGGCAAGCTGCACGATGACGAATTCGTGCGACTCGGCCGCGCCGCGGGAATTCTGAGTCACGCACCGATTTGGATTGACGACACGCCGGCGATGGGGCTGCTCGAGATGAGATCGAAGGCGAGGCGCCTCAGAATCGACAACAACATCGGAATGATTGTCGTCGATTATCTCCAGCTCATGCAGGGTCCCACCGACACGGAGAGCAGGCAGCAGGAGATCAGCTACATCTCGCGCTCGCTGAAGGCGCTTGCGCGTGAGCTGCGAGTTCCAGTCGTTGCGCTTTCACAGCTTTCGCGCGCACCTGAGCAGAGAACGGGAGAGAACAAGCGCCCACAACTTTCGGATTTGCGAGAATCAGGCGCAATCGAGCAGGACGCCGATCTCGTGATGTTCATCTATCGACAGGAAGTCTACGACGGTCCGCTGGACAAAGATGGTAACTCGATCGAAGGACGCGCGGAGATAATCGTCGGCAAGCAGCGCAATGGCCCGACCGGCTTCGTGAATCTCTATTTCAACAAGACGTTCACTCGTTTCGAGAACTACACGCCGCGACTCGCTCAGGCGTGACCCCGAAGGCAAGAACGCTTTACCGCTGCACGGGCTGCGGCGCCGATCACCCGCGATGGGCGGGCCGCTGCGACGTCTGCGGTGAGTGGAACACACTCGTTGAAGAGTCGGTCTCGCGAACAACTGGAGGGGGCGCAAGCGGAAAAGGTGGCTCTGCGCGAAGAATCGGTGGTGCGCGCTCGCTCGGTGAGGGTGGCCAGGTCGCGGATGCTCTCCGACTCGGCGATGTAGCCGGCGCTGCCGAGCCGCGATGGAAAACGGGGCTCGCCGAATTTGATTTTGTTCTCGGCGGCGGAATCGTGCGCGGATCGATGGTGCTCGTCGGCGGCGAGCCTGGCATTGGTAAGTCCACTATTCTCCTCCAGGTAGCTGCACGATTACAGAAGGCGGGTCACCGGACGCTGTATGTGTCCGGGGAAGAATCGGCGCTTCAGGTGAAACTGCGCGCGGAGCGATTGGACGATGACGCTGACGATGTTCTGATTCTCGGCGAGACCCTGCTCGAGACCGTGATTGCCACAGCGACGAAGATCGCACCGTCGGTATTAATCGTCGATTCGATTCAGACCATTTTCACTGGCGATCTCGAGAGTGCCCCCGGCAGCGTTGGACAAGTGCGCGAATGCGCGGCTCGTCTGATGCGCTTTGCGAAGGAAACCGGCATTACGATCTTCGTCGTTGGACACGTAACGCGCGAAGGCGGGATCGCCGGGCCGAAAACTCTCGAGCACATCGTCGATACTGTGCTTTACTTCGAAGGTGAAGGAACTCTCGATCACCGAATTCTTCGCGCCATCAAGAACAGATTCGGTAGCATCGACGAGATCGGAGTTTTCCGAATGACTGCGAATGGCCTCGATCCAGTTGCAAATCCGTCGGAGCTTTTTCTTGGGGATCGGCTGGATCACGCGTCGGGAAGTGCCGTAACCGCGCTGCTCGAAGGATCGCGCCCGGTGTTGATCGAGATTCAGGGATTGGCAGCGAAATCTGGATTTGGAACACCGCAGCGGGTCGCTACAGGATACGATGGCAGGCGACTCGCTCTTCTTCTGGCGGTGCTCGACAAGCGCGCCGGTCTTTCGTTTTCACAGCTCGATGTTTTTTTGAATGTGGTTGGCGGAGTTCGCTTGCAGGAGCCGGCGGGCGATCTCGCAGTCGCAACCGCGCTTGCGTCGAGCATCTATGACAAGGCTGTCGCGCCGGCCTCGCTCTTCCTCGGCGAAGTCGGACTTGGCGGCGAGATACGACCTGTCTCGCAATCCGAGCGACGCCTCGCCGAGGCCGCAAAGATGGGATTCACGACAGCGTATATGTCGGAGCGCGCAATTCCTTCGCGGATGCCGAAGGGAATTCGCCCGATTGGAGTGCGGACCGTCGGAGATTTGTTCGCGAAACTGTTTCCGTGAGTAACGCAGACGTCGGCGTGATTATCGTCGCGGCCGGCTCGAGTACGCGGACCGATAGTGACGAGCTAAAACAATTCCGGTGGATTGGCGGAAAGCCGATGCTGCTGCATAGCCTTCAAACATTTCAGGAACGACCCGACGTAGCGATGGTCGTGGTGGTGTTGCCCAAGAAATACGCCGGTGATCCGCCGCCCTGGCTCTTCCAATGCGATCTCGAGCGAATGCTGGTGTCGGTTGGCGGACGAGAGCGAAGCGATTCGGTGCGAAACGGACTCGAGGATCTTACCAGCGAAGCAACGATCGTCGCGGTGCATGATGCTGCGCGACCATTTGTCAGCCCAGCATTGATCGATCGAGTAATTACCGAGGCGAGAAAAGGGCATGGAGCGATTCCGGGTCTTCCTGTTGTCGACACACTAAAACGCGCCGATGAGCGCGGGGCTCTGATCGAGACCATCGGACGAGAAGGCATGTGGCGCGCCCAGACTCCGCAAGCATTTCCGCGCGAGATGCTGGAGGCGGCCTATGCCGATGCTTTCGCTGCGGGGGTCGCTGGCACGGATGACGCTTCATTATGCGAAAGGCTGGGTCTACCAGTCGTCGCTGTACAGGGAAGCGAGAGAGCAATGAAGATCACCACTGACGCAGATTTCGCTCGTGCTGAAGCGCTGAGTATCTTGCCGGAATGATTGCGGAAGAACGCGCGACACCATTCTGGTCCGATGAGGAGATCGAAGCTGGGCTCAGCGGCGCAATCGCACACATGCGAGGTCACGGAGTGCTCGCGTATCCTACCGAAACGGTTTACGGATTCGGCGGCGCGGTCGACAGTGATTCGGTTGGAAGGCTCATCGCTCTGAAAGGTCGTCCGCCCAACAAGCCGTTTCTTCTAATTGTTGCCGCGAGCGAGATGATCACGCGTCTCGGCTTGCACCTCACTAGCTACGCTTCGAAGCTCGCTGCTGGATTCTGGCCTGGCCCTCTCACTCTCGTTCTTCCGGGCGGCGAGAAGCAAGTGCCGGATCAGCTGCGCGGACCAGAGGGTGGAATCGCGGTGAGGTGGACGCCGCATCGCGGACTGAGCCGACTCGTGCAAGCGTATGGAGCGCCGATCACATCGACGAGTGCGAATCGTCCAGGCGTCGTGCCTGCAACTAATGCGGGACAAATCCTCGAACAGTGGGCGGATGCGATTTCGCGCGGAACACTGCACGTGCTCGACGGCGGGCAGCTTCTGTCTTCACCGCCTTCTACTGTTGTCGATTGCACGGGGCCGCGTCCGCGCGTGATTCGCCCCGGTGCGATCACAGTCGCAACGCTGCGAGCGAGTGTGCCTGACATAGTTGGCGACAGCGAATGAGAATTCTTTTTGTCTGCACGGGCAACACTTGCCGAAGTCCACTCGCAGAAGCAATCGCGCGACGGATCCTTGCTGAGGCGGGAAAGAACAACGTGATCGTCGAGAGCGCAGGCACGAATGCGTGGGACGGCGCGCCGGCATCGGACGAAGCATTACTGGTAGGCGTCGAGCGAAACATCGACCTCTCGGGTCATCGGTCGCGGAGGCTTACGCGCGAAATGGTCGAGCAAGCCGACCTCGTTCTCGTGATGTCGCCTGAACATCTCACTCGTGTGCGCGAGCTGGATCCAACGGCGAATGCGTATTTGCTGGCGGGATATGGATCAGATGAAGGGGCGAGGCACGCGATTTCCGATCCGTTCGGCGGCGATCTCGAGGCCTATCGCGAAACAGCCGACGAGCTCGAGCGTCAGCTGACAGAAATACTCGGTCGCATCAAAGCTGCCTGATCATCGCGTGACCTCTCCCCGGCGGTTGGTGCTGCTCGGCCATCCGGTCGCGCATTCTCTGTCGCCATTGATGCACAACGCGGCGCTCGCCGCGGCGGGGATCGACTTGCGCTACGAGGAAGTCGATGTCGCGCCGCAGCATTTAGCGTATGTCATCGATTCACTCAGGCTGCAGGACGCCGGCGGCAATGTCACCGTGCCGCACAAGCAGGCGGCTATCAAGGCGATGAGCAGCGTTTCGCCAATTGCGAAAAAAGTGAATGCGATCAACACATTTCGCGTTTCGGAAACCGGAGAGCTACGAGGCGACAACACGGACGTCGCGGGATTCAGCGCATTCGCTCGATCGGTAATCGGAGAGATTCCGACCGGCACGCGACTGGCTGTGCTCGGTGCAGGCGGCGCTGCAGCAGCGGTGCTCGCGTCAATCGAAGAGTGGAATAACGTGACGGCAATGATTTTCGCGCGACGCCTCGACGTCGCTCGTGATCTCGCTCAGCGGTTTAAGAACGTCGCAGGCGTTGAAATGCTGCCGCTACAAGGCCCGCTTGATTGCGATATTGTCGTCAATGCGACAACCATCGGGCTGTACGATGAGCAGATGCCTGTTCCGATCGACGCGTTGCCGGCGAGCGCCATCGTTCTCGACGTCGTTTACAAGCCCGGCGAGACAGCGTGGGTTCGTGCCGCGCGAGCAGCAGGGCGAACCGCCGCCGACGGACTCGAGATGCTCGTCGAGCAAGGTGCCGCGTCTTTCGAGATATGGTTTGGTCACTCTCCCGACCGAGAGGCAATGTGGAAGGCCGTGAAGGCGGCGAGCGCGTCGCCGCGGCGCTGATCGATCTTTTCTTCCCCACCTGTTGCGTCGCATGCGATCGGTTGATGGCACAGGGCGAATTGGGAATTGTCTGCGGGCATTGCTGGTCGCGAGTAAACGAGCTCCCACATCCGCGGTGCGACCGCTGCGGACACCCGATTGGCCCTTATTCCTGTCGATGGTGTGACTACCTGCCACCCTTCGTCAGGGCGGCGCGCTCCTACTGCTGGGTGTCCTCAGGGACGGCAGGCAGAATCATTCACGCGCTCAAATACGAGGGCTGGCGCGGAGTAGCGCCGTCGATGTCGCAGCGAATGGGGCGAATCTCCTGGCCGATGGATGTCGTCGAAGAAAGAGCCGCCCTCGTTCCCATACCGCTCGCGCGGTCTCGCCAGCGCGAGCGCGGCTACAATCAAAGCGAGCTTCTCGCTCAGGAGCTCTCGCTAGTGTGGAATGTCCCCGCCTGGAGCGACATCGTTACTCGCGAGCGCGCCACGCGCACTCAGACGGAGTTGACTCCGGAGGAGCGACTGAGCAATGTTGCCGGAGCGTTTCGCGTTCGCGAGAATGCGGCGTCGAAACTGCGCGGGGCGCATGTGATGATCGTCGACGACGTGGTGACGACAGGTGCAACTCTCGGGGCATGCGCCTTAGCGCTCTTCGAAGCCGGTACTCGCATTATCAGCTACGTGACATTCGGCCGAGCCGCCGCTCATGGCGACCGGCTGCCACCATAGGAATCGAGAATGGCAATACGGGTAGGAATCAACGGATTTGGGCGAATCGGCAGGCAAGTGCTTCGAGCGGCAAAGGAGCAGGAAGCCCACGGCGCCGTCAAAAATGCCATCGACTTCGTTGCCGTCAACGATCTCACCGACACGAAGACACTCGCCCATCTCTTCAAGTACGACTCGATTCATGGGACCTATGCCGGCAAAGTTTCAACGGATGGGACGTGCATCAATGTCGATGGCGACGAGATTCGCGTACTCACGCACAAAGATCCGTCAGAGCTTCCATGGCGGGATTTGAAAGTCGACATCGTTTTAGAATCGACGGGCAGATTCACCACCGCCGAAACGGCCGGCAAGCACATCGCCGCCGGAGCAAGGAAAGTTTTGATCTCAGCGCCGGCAAAGGGCGAGGACATCACAATCGTCATGGGCGTCAACGACAACAAGTACGATCCCGCCAAGCAGCCCATCGTCTCGAACGCTTCGTGCACGACGATTTGTCTCGCGCCGATGGTAAAGATCGTGCGCGATCATTTCGGTTTCCGACACGGCTCGATGGTCACGATCCACAGCTACACGAACGATCAGCAGATACTCGACCTGCCGCACAAGGATCTTCGCCGTGCACGAGCAGCCGCTCTCTCGATGATTCCGACAACGACGGGTGCGGCAAAGGCGACGTCGCTTGTGATACCAGAGGTGAAGGGAAAGATCGACGGCATCGCGATTCGCGTACCGACACCAGACGTGTCTCTGACCGAGCTCGCTGTGGAAGTCGAGCGTTCAACTACGGCGGCCGAAGTGAATGCGGCGTTCAAGGCTGCGTCAGAGGGAGAGCTCGCGGGAATCCTGCAATACTCGGAAGAGGAGCTCGTCTCGATCGACTACGTCGGAAATCCTGCGTCGTGCATTATCGACGCGAAGTCCACCAATGTCGTCGACGGCACGCTCGTCAATCTGTCGGGCTGGTACGACAATGAATGGGGCTACGCGTCTCGCTGCGTCGACATGTTGCGGTTCATCGGCGAGCGACTCTAAGTCGCTATAGTGAAAAAGAAAACCGTTAGAGATCTTTCGGACGATCAGCTGCGCGGAAAACGCGCGCTCGTTCGTGCGGATCTCAACGTTCCGCTCGACAAGAATCTGGAGATCACCGACGACACGAGAATTCGTGCGTCGATACCGACTCTCCGTTTTCTGCTCGACCATGGGTCGCGCTGCATAGTGCTCTCGCATCTCGGGCGTCCCAAGGGAAAGCCAGACCAGAAGTATTCGCTGCAACCTGTTGCGAACCGGCTCGCTGATTTGATGGGCACTCCCGTTTCGTTCATCGAATCGACGGACACCGACGAGGCGATGAAAGCGTCTGCGGAGTTGCCGCCTGGTGAAATTCTTGTTTTGGAGAACACGAGGTTCCTCGGTGGAGAGGAAACCAACGATCCGAGACTCGCGCGCGCTCTCGCCGAGTTGGGCGATTTCTTTGTGAACGATGCATTCGGCGCGGCCCATCGCGCTCACGCCTCGACAGTCGGCGTAGCCGAGCATTTGCGACCCGCAGTCGCCGGCTTTCTCATGGAGCGCGAGCTCGAGTACCTCGGGAAAGCTCTCACTGATCCTCAGCGACCATTCGTCGCGATTCTCGGCGGAGCAAAGATTTCCGGCAAGATCGACGTCGTAGAGCAGCTGCTTCCTCGAGTTGATGCGTTGCTCATTGGCGGAGCGATGGCTTGCACGTTCTACAAAGCGATGGGACTCGAGACAGGTCGGTCGCTGGTCGAGGAAGATCGTGTGGAGATGGCGCGCGACCTGCTCTCGCGTTCAGGGACGAGAATGATCCTTCCTCACGACGCAGTCGTCGCGAATTCTCTCGAGGACAAATCATCCGCGCACGCGGTTCCGCGCGATGGCGTAAAGCCTAATGAAGCGATCTTCGACATCGGGCCGCGAACGGCGGAGTCTTATGCGCGCGCAATTGCATCTGCTAAGACAGTGATTTGGAACGGGCCGATGGGAGTTTTCGAAACGCCTCCATTCGACAAGGGGACAATGGCAATTGCGAGTGCGATGGCTGAGGCGACTGGGCGCGGTACGACGACAATCGTCGGCGGCGGCGACTCTGCTGCAGCGGTCGCGCGCGCCGGTCACACCGAGCGCATGAGTCACGTTTCGACTGGTGGCGGTGCGTCGCTGGAGTTTCTCGAGGGGAAAAAACTTCCTGGCGTCGAAGTGCTCGACGACGCGGACAATCGATGATCGCGCCGATCTTTGCCGCGAACTGGAAGATGAACAATGGCCCAACAACGGCCCGCGAGTTCATGCTGTCATTCCTCTCGCAGTATCCGCGACAGAACGACAGGACCATAGTGTTTTTCCCGCCCGCACTTTCGATGCAGGCCGTCGCGACTGCACTTGGCGACAGACGCGACATCCTGCTCGGCGTGCAGAATGTGTACTGGGAAGATCAGGGAGCTTTTACAGGCGAGACTTCGGTTCCAATTGCACGCGACGCCGGAGCCAGGCTCGTGTTGGTCGGGCACTCCGAGCGACGCCACATCTTCGGCGAAAAAGATGAAGAGTGTGCATTGAAATGCGCCGCCGTCGAGCGCGGCGGATTGACACCGATGCTTTGCGTTGGAGAGACTCTCGACGAGCGTGATTCAGGCGTTGCCGAAGAAACGGTAGCGCGCCAGCTTCGAGCTGGCCTCTCGCGCATGACGCAGCTCCAACACCGGCCCATCACGATTGCGTACGAGCCCGTGTGGGCGATCGGCACGGGAAGAAACGCCACGCCCGAAGACGCGGCCGCCATGCACGCCGTGATCCGCGACGAGCTCGAGGAATTGTGTGGCGACCGTGCTAGAACGACGAGCATTCTTTACGGTGGATCTGTGAATCCCGGGAATGCGGGAGCGCTTCTTCAGGCGCCGGGGGTCGATGGGCTTTTAGTCGGGGGCGCTAGTCTCGATCCGGGGACGTGGCTGGCGATCGCGCGAGCATAAGCCGCTCTCTACTATTTCGGAAATAGAGTGGCTCGGGTTGCTCGCAAGAGCGTCATCCGTGATATTCCATAGCTGTCCCAACTCATCCTTCCGAGTTCATGCTCTACAAATTCCTTCTCATAGTTCTTGTAATCGATTCCTTCGTCCTTGTCGCGACCATTCTCCTCCAGGCAGGAAAGGGAAGTGGACTCGCAGCTAATTTCGGCGGCGCCAGCTCGTCGCCTGATGCTTTCATTGGAGTACGACAGGCCGGGACGATTCTTACGACAGCTACATGGTGGTGCGCCGGAATCTTCCTCTTCCTGGCGTTCGTTCTGCAGGTAATGTCGACGCACACTGCAGCGCCGAAATCAGTTCTGGAAAAAACATTCTCGAATGCCCCGGCGCCTGCGGCACCAGCACCAGCTACTACCGCTCCAGCGATTCCGCTGACGCCAGCAACTGGCGGTGGCGCAACAACCGGGCCCGCTGCGACGAGTCCCATTCCACTCAGCCCTGCACCGGCAACTGCGCCGCCGCCCGCGGCGCCAACGGCAAAAAAGAAGTAACGACGAGCGTGACGTCGCGATCGAGTAAGCCAGGGTTCCTACTCCTCGAGGACGGAACCCTTTTTCACGGTCGTCTCGCTACAGATAGCTCTTCATCAATAGATCTGGCCGTGGCGGAAGTCGTGTTCACGACGAACATGACCGGCTATCAGGAAGTCTTCACCGACCCTTCCTACAGCGGTCAGATCGTTGTGATGACAGCGCCGCAGATCGGAAACTACGGGATCAATACCGAAGATCCCGAATCGCAGAAGCCGCAGATCTCAGGTGTCGTAGTGCGTGAGCTATCGCAGACATACTCGAGCTGGCGCGCAACCGGGGACCTCGGGAGCTGGCTCGCATCTGCAGAAATTCCCATTCTGGAAAGCGTTGATACGCGAAAGCTCACACGCCACTTGAGATCCGCCGGCGTGATGCGCGGAGTTATGGGACCGGGTGAGACTCCTGATGCAGCGGCTACTCGAGCATTGGCTGATTGTCCCTCAATGGAGGGCCTCGATCTCGCAAGCAGAGTCACGACCCGCCAGCGTTATACATGGGGCGATCCCCAAGCGACACGGCACATCATCGCGTATGACTATGGTATCAAGCGGAATATTCTTCGCGTATTCGCGGACCACGATTGCCGAGTGACTGTTGTTCCTTCGAACACGACTGCTCGCGAAGTGCTTGCGGAGAAGCCGGATGGAATTTTCCTATCGAACGGTCCGGGTGATCCGGATGCGATCGACTACGCGCCCGATGAAGTGCGTGAGCTGTCGTTGAGCGGCATTCCCGTATTTGGAATTTGCCTCGGCCATCAACTTCTCGGACTCTCGTTCGGCGGCTCGACAGTCAAGCTTCCGTACGGCCATCGCGGTGGCAATCACCCCGTGAAGGAGATCAAGGGCGGCCGGGTTCTCATTACTTCTCAGAACCACGGGTTCGCAGTGAAGGGGGATGAAGGCGGCGTCGTCGGCGCGAGCGACCTCCACGTGACGCACGTGAACCTCAACGATGGTACCATCGAAGGCATCCGACATCGTGAGTTGCCGGTGTTCGGCGTTCAGTACCACCCGGAGGCAGCGCCGGGCCCCCACGACGCTGTCCCTCATTTCGACGAGTTTCTGGCCACAGTTAAGGCCCGCTAGGCTGCTTCAGGGCGCTCCACGCGCCATCCGAATACGCTTGACACAATTTTAGTAAAGCCATACTTTGAAACGAGTTACGCTGCAGCGTATGCGTTTCCCTTGAGGCACTTAAATGACGAAAGCGGACCTGGTCGAGCGCGTCACGGCCCAGATCTCACGCACTGCCGGCCCTATGATTTCCAAGAAGGACTGCGCGCGCGTCGTGGACGCGTTTCTCGAGGCGATCAAAGAGTCGCTCGAGCACCAGGAGAACATCGAGGTGCGCGGCTTCGGCACGTTCAAGATTCGTCGGCGCAAAACAAGAATGGCGCGCAACCCTCGCACGGGCTCTCCCGTTGAAGTATCGGCGCGTCCGGTACCGGTTTTCAAACCCTCGAAGGAGCTTCGAGCACTGGTCGCGGCGGTCGAGTTCAACGATTCGAAGGAGCGGGAGCTCTCCGGCGCCGAATAGTCGACGGTCGGTGAGAAAATGCTGATCACCGTCCGCTTCTTTGCTTCATACGCCGACGCGCTGGGCCGCAAAGACGCCCAGCTGTCCCTAGGTGACGGAGCCTCAGTACGAGATCTTTTGAAATCTGTCTCCGATTTGCCCGGTGCTTCTGCACTCCCCGCAAATCCTCTCGTCGCCGTTAACCAGGTCTACGCAGTCGCGGCCACGCGCTTGAATGCTGGTGATGAGGTCGCCTTGATTCCTCCTGTCGCGGGCGGCTAGATGCGCGCCAGCATCGTCACTCATGCGCTCGACACCGACGCGCTTCTTCGCGAAGTTGCAGATGCGCGGCGAGGAGCGACGGCGCTGTTTGTCGGAACCGTTCGCTCGGTAAATGAGGGACGAGAAGTTACCGCGATCGAATACAGCGCATACGAATCCATGGCGGAACGAGAGATGTCGGCAGTGCTTGCCGAAGCGGAGGCAATGAACGAAGGAGTGGTTCTCGTCGCAGAGCATCGCATCGGACGCCTCGAAGTTGGCGAAGCGAGCATCGCGATCGCCGCCGCCCATGAGCATCGAGGGCGAGCGCTGGATGCGTTACGCTACGCAATCGACGAAATAAAAAAGCGCGCGCCGATCTGGAAGCGCGAGCTTTACGCAGATGGCAGCGAATCGTGGGTCGATCCGACGCAAGTGGCGGCACGATGAGCGTCGAGAGCCTCGATCAGTTCGGCCGGCGCATCGAATACCTTCGCATCTCCGTCACTGACAAATGCAACTTCCGATGTCTCTACTGCATGCCGCTGGAAGGCCTGCAGTGGCTTCCTCGCTCGGAAATACTCGACTACGAGGAAATCGCGGAGATCGTCGCGCAGCTTGCCCCGCTTGGACTGAAGCGTTTGAGAATTACCGGCGGCGAGCCGACGATTCGGCCGCGCCTCGAGATTCTCATTTCAGCTCTGAAAGAAATCCACGGAGTCGACGACCTCGCGCTGTCGACGAATGGAGTTCGCCTACCCGAGCTCGCAAGTCTTTACGCGGACGCTGGTCTAGATCGAGTGAACATCAGCGCCGATTCACTTCAGCCAGACCGCATCCGGGCAATTTCGCGACGCAATCTTGATTTCGATCCGGTTTCTTCCGCGCGCGCTGCTGCCAATGCGGGGCTTTCACCGATAAAGCTCAATGTTGTGGTAATGCGAGGAATCAACGACGACGAGATCGTGGATTTCACGCGACTCACACTCGACAACCCATGGCACGTGCGGTTCATCGAGCTGATGCCTGTCGGCGGAATGCGCGAGCTCACATGGGAACACGTCGTTCCATCCGACGAGGTGCTCTGGCGCCTCAGCGACCTTGGCCACCTCGAGGAGGTTGACGGTCCACCTCGCGGCAATGGACCGGCTCGTTACTACGCGTTGGCCGGCGCGGCCGGGACAATCGGTGTGATCACTCCAATGTCCCATACTTACTGCGGATCGTGCAATCGCGTTCGTCTCACAGCAGACGGGCGTCTGCGCACGTGCCTCTTCGGAGACCACTCAGTAAGCCTTCGGGATCCACTCCGACGAGGGGAGCCAATCGCACCGCACTTTCTCGCGGCTCTCGAAGCGAAGCCGCTCGAGCACAATCTCCTTCAAATGAAAGTCGGCGGACTGCACGCGCTCTCGCAAGTTGGCGGCTGAGACAGGAGCTCGTCCTATAGCTCTCACTGTGCGAGCCGGATAAGTTTCCGGCTTCAATCAACAGAAAGACAGGAATGGTAAACAAGATCACAGTCGTCGGCGCCGGAAATGTTGGCGCAACGGCTGCACAACGACTCGCCGAAAAAGAACTTGCGCGCCGAGTTGTTCTCGTAGACATCCAGGAAGGAATTCCCCAGGGAAAAGGGCTAGATCAGTGGGAGTCCGCGCCGATCGAAGGGTTCGACACCCGAGTCATCGGAACCAACACCTACGACGAGACGGCCAACTCTGAGATCGTCGTCATAACGGCAGGCATCGCGAGAAAACCCGGGATGTCTCGCGACGATTTGCTCAACACAAACGCCGGCATCGTCAAACAGGTTTCTGAAAACGTTCGCGATACTTCGCCGGATTCAATCATCATCGTGGTATCGAATCCGCTCGACGTGATGTCATATGTAGCGAAACAAGTCACCGGATTTCCCCGCGAGCGCGTCCTCGGAATGGCCGGAGTGCTCGACACCGCGCGCTATCGATCGTTCATCGCCGAAGAGCTCAACGTATCGGTGCGCGACATTCAGGCGATGGTGCTCGGTGGCCACGGTGACACGATGGTGCCTCTCACTTCTTACACGAGCGTCAGCGGCATCCCGGTCACGCAGCTCATGTCGCCGGAAAAGCTGCAGGCAATCGTCGACCGCACTCGAAACGGCGGAGCCGAAATCGTGAAGTATCTGAAGACCGGCTCAGCTTACTATGCGCCGTCGTCTGCCGCAGTGCAGATGTGCGAAGCGATCGTTCACGATCAGAAGCGCATTCTTCCGTGCGCGGCGTGGCTCGAGGGGGAATACGGAATGAGCGGTCTCTTCCTCGGTGTACCGTGTAAGCTCGGACGCGCGGGACTCGAGCAAATCATCGAGGTTGAGCTGACGCCCGCTGAACGCGAGTCTCTTTCGAAAAGCGCCGACGCGGTGCGAGAGCCGATGAGCGCCGTCCGATTATAGGGCGGGAATGAATCGAGCATTTCGCTTTTACAAGTCCTCGGTTGGGAAAAAAGTCGTAATGGCGGTTACGGGCGTGATCGGGATTGGCTTTCTGATCGTTCACGTCCTCGGGAACCTTCTCGCATTTCGCGGTGCAGCCGCGCTCAATTCATACTCGCATTTTCTCAAAAGCACTGGCGAGCTTCTGTGGGTCGTGCGCGGAGTTCTGATCGTCTCAGTCATTCTCCATGTGATCGCCGCGTATCAGCTGACGATGCAGAACCGCGCGGCTCGTCCCGACGGATATGCCCGGTATGAGCCGCAAGCTTCGACGCTCGCATCACGCACGATGCGCTGGGGCGGAGTTTTCCTTCTCGTGTTCATCATCGTTCACATTCTTCATTTCACAACTGGAACAATCAGACCCGCGGGATTTTTCACGCCGGGCGACGTCTACGCGAATGTCGTCGGCAGCTTTCGGATCTGGTGGGTTGTGTTGTTCTACGTTGTTGCGATGATCGCTCTTGGCGCGCACATCTTTCACGGCGCGTGGTCGTCCATTCGCACACTCGGTGTTGCGCGGCCGTCGGAGAATCCACTCCATAGAAGGGTCGCACTCATACTCGCGCTTTTCCTCTGGCTCGGATTCACCTCCCTGCCAGTCGCCGTCTTCCTCGGAGTCATTGGATGACTAGCGAGCTCAACCCGCGAATTCCCACGGGCCCCCTCGAGCGAAAGTGGGACAAGCATCGCTTCGAGATGAAGCTCGTCAGTCCCGCCAACAAAAGGAAATACGAGATCATCGTTGTTGGGTCCGGCCTCGCGGGAGGCGCCGCTGCCGCGACTTTCGGTGAGCTCGGATACAACGTGTCGTGCTTTTGTTTTCAGGATTCGCCGCGTCGCGCGCATAGCATCGCTGCACAGGGTGGAATCAATGCGGCGAAGAATTATCGAAACGACGGCGACAGTGTTTATCGACTCTTCTACGATACAATCAAGGGCGGCGACTTCAGATCACGCGAGGGAAATGTCTATCGCCTCGCGCAGCTATCGCTGAACATCATCGACCAGTGCGTCGCGCAGGGCGTGCCCTTTGCGCGCGAGTACGGAGGCTTGCTCGCAAATCGGTCGTTCGGCGGCGCGCAGGTATCCCGCACATTCTACGCGCGCGGTCAAACTGGACAGCAGCTCTTGCTCGGCGCCTATCAGGCATTGGAGCGACAGATTGCCGCAGGCTCGGTGCGGATGTATCCACGGACGGAGATGCTCGACCTCGTAGTGATCGATGGACGCGCACGAGGAATTGTCGTCAGAGACCTCGTCAGCGGCGAGATCCGCTCACACACTGCAGATGCTGTCGTGCTCGGCACCGGCGGTTACGGCAACGTTTTTTATCTCTCGACAAATGCGAAGGGAAGCAACGCAACCGCGATTTGGCGCGCATACAAACGCGGCGCGTACTTCGCAAACCCGTGCTTCACGCAGATTCATCCAACGTGCATTCCGGTTTCAGGCGACTATCAGTCGAAGCTCACGTTGATGAGCGAATCACTGCGGAATGACGGCCGCGTCTGGGTTCCCCTAAAAGCTGGGGACAAGCGGCCGCCGAACGAGATTCCCGAGGCAGAGCGCGATTACTACCTCGAGCGCAAATATCCGAGCTTCGGAAATCTGGCGCCGCGAGACATCGCGTCGCGCGCCGCCAAAGACGTTTGCGACGAAGGTCGGGGCGTCGGCGAAACCGGACTTGGCGTGTATCTCGATTTCGCTGATGCCATTCGGCGGCTTGGTGAGCCGACGATTCGCGAGCGCTACGAAAATCTGTTCGAGATGTACGAGCGGATTACGGACGAGAATCCATACAAAGTTCCAATGCGCATTTACCCAGCGGTTCATTATACGATGGGTGGATTGTGGGTCGACTACAATTTGATGGGCACCGTTCCGGGGCTTCACGTCATTGGCGAAGCCAATTTCTCGGATCACGGCGCGAATCGGCTCGGGGCGAGCGCGCTGATGCAGGGACTCGCCGACGGATACTTCGTGATTCCCAACACGATCGGCGATTACATCGCGTCGAGCCGACTCGAGAAGGTCGACACCAGGCATGCTGCGTTTCGCGATGCAGAAGAACAGGTAGCAGCGAGAACGAAAAAATTTCTGTCGATCGACGGCACGCGAACCGTTGATTCATTTCATCGCGAGTTGGGCAAACTTCTGTGGGATTATTGTGGGATGTCGCGCAATGAAGAAGGATTGAAGACAGCCCTCGCGCGCATCCCGGCGTTGAGAGAAGAGTTCTGGCGAAACGTCAACGTTCCAGGAAGTGACCGCGAGCTCAACCAGGCGCTCGAGAAAGCCGGCCGTGTTGCAGATTTCTTCGAGCTTGCCGAGCTCATGTGCCTCGACGCGCTGCATCGAAAAGAATCGTGTGGCGGACATTTTCGCGAAGAGAGCCAGACACCCGACGGTGAAGCCCTCAGGGATGACGAAAACTTCGCCTACGTTGCCGCCTGGGAGTATGCCGGCCCAGACGCGCAACCTATCCTTCATAAGGAACCGCTCGTGTTCGACAACGTGAAGCTGTCGCAGAGGAGCTATAAGTAAAATGCGTTTTAGTCTTCGAGTGTGGCGACAGCCAAACGCGACTGCGAAGGGATCGTTCGTTACTTACGACGCGGCCGATGTCAGCGCCGACATGTCGTTTCTCGAGATGCTCGACGTAGTCAATGAAGGGCTCACAGAAAGCGGGGAAGCACCAATCGCTTTCGATCACGACTGTCGCGAAGGCATCTGCGGATCCTGCTCGCTGATGATCAACGGCGAGGCGCACGGTCCCATGAAGGGCACAGCAACATGTCAGCTTCACATGCGAAGCTTCAAGGACGGCGAAACGATTTACGTCGAACCTTGGCGCGCGCGAGCGTTTCCGGTCGTGAAAGATCTGATCGTCGATCGCAGCGCATTCGACCGTATCATCCAGGCCGGCGGATATATCAGTGCTTCCACCGGTGGTGCGCAGGACGCCAATACGATTCTCATTCCAAAACTCGACGCCGAAGCAGCAATGGACGCTGCAGCATGCATCGGTTGCGGCGCTTGCGTTGCCGCCTGTCCGAACGCTTCTGCATCGTTATTTACGGCGTCAAAAATCAGTCACCTGGGCCATTTGCCTCAGGGACAAGCGGAGCGATATCGCAGAGCGCTCTCGATGATCGAGCAGATGGATCTCGAGAGCTTCGGCGGATGTACTCTGCATGGCGAATGTCAGGAAGCATGCCCGAAAGAAATCAGCATCGACCTCATGGCGCGAATGAACCGCGACTTTATCAAAGCTTCGGCGCGGTCGATCAGCTGAGTCGGAGCGGCTCGGCGGTGTGATACTCCGCTCGGGCCAAGAAGACGTTTCGCGTTCTGCAATACGCTGCATTTTGCGATGGATGTAGCAGTTCGCGAGAGTCTTCGATCATCATTTCCCTCGGTCTTGAACGCGTGATTCCGCGAAAACTGCCTCTATCTCGCCGTTAAGCACGCGTATTCCGCATCGACCACAAAAAATTTGCCGCTGAGCATTTGGCACGCTTCAAAGGAACGCGTGGTCCCGTTTCTGCCTTGTCACGGGTGTCCGTGTTACACCGCTGTAATGACTGTTACACGGTTCGAAGTTCGCTCGTCCAGTAGGCGAACAGCAGAAAAAGAGTTTGAAGACGTAATTGTCCGCTCCTCCGCATGGAGGTCGCGACAAGGGCAAAACCGCTGAAAAGCGGCGACGCAAAGCCACGAGGCTAAAGCGACGCGAATGCGCCAGCCAAGCTCGTCGGGCTACCGAACGATTCATAACGAGGAGGCATGATGCAGGGCCTTTCACGCACTGGTACATGGAGCGCACGCTCCGCCTGGTTGACGCTGTCGCTTGGATTCATGATCACGCTAGGCGCGTGTCAGGATGCAGTCGCGCCGCTCAAGCCAACTGAAGCGCCGTCAGTTCCGCTCCGTCTCACGAAGAGTTTTGTCGGACGAAAGCTGATCGCGAATCAGTACATCGTCGTTCTCAAGGACGGCGTAAGTGCATCGGCCGTTCGCGGACACGCCAAGCGGCTGTTGCAGTCGCCTGACGAGGAACCGGGCTTCGTGTACACGAGTGGCCTCAAGGGCTTCTCGGCTCATATGACCGCCGCGCAGGCAGCGGTCCTCGCCACCGACCCGAACGTCAAATACGTCGAGCAGGATCAGCTGGCCGAGATCAGCGATGTCGAGTCGGCTCCTCCGTCGTGGGGTCTCGATCGCATCGATCAGGCTTTGCTGCCACTCGATAACAGCTACTCCTACTCCGCAACCGGTGCAGGGGTGAACGTCTATATAGTAGATACTGGAATCCGGCCGACCCACGTCGAGTTTGGCGGACGCGTCGTACTGGACTACACGACAATCAATGACTCATATGGTATTGCCGGCTGTCACTGGCATGGCACGCACGTCGCTGGCACGGTCGGCGGCGCGAAGGTTGGAGTAGCGAAAAGCGTTACGCTCCACGCCGTGAGAGTTCTCGACTGCGTCGGCAACGGCCCGAACAGCGGCGTAGTTGCCGGTATCGACTGGGTAACAGCGCATGCAGTTCATCCGGCCGTGATCAACATGAGCCTGGGCAGCAGCTACGACCAGGCGTTGAACGACGCAGTGCAAAGAGCGACAGACGCCGGAATAACGGTTGTCACAGCAGCAGGTAATGGCGCGACGGATGCCTGCACGAACTCACCGGGAAGTGCACCGGCAGCAGTGAACGTTGGCGCAACGAGCGCAACCGACGCGCAGGCCGGATTCTCGAACTTCGGAACGTGCGTCGATCTTTTGGCGCCCGGTTACAACATCTACTCTGCGTTCAACACAGATGACTACACGTATGGCGCCGCGAGCGGAACTTCCATGGCGTCGCCGCACGTTGCAGGTGTCGCAGCGTTGTATCTGCAGGCTCATCCGTCGGCATCGCCATCCGAAGTCACCGCAGCAATTCTTTCTGGCGCGACGGCGAATGTTCTGACCTCATTGGGCGCTGGTTCTCCGAACAAGCTTCTCCACGACGACGGTTCTGGCGCGATGATCGCCCCAGCTCCGGCACCAGCTCCGGCACCAGCTCCGGCACCAGCTCCGGCACCAGCTCCCGCACCTGCGCCAGCTCCGCCACCGGCTCCCCCTGCTCCGTCTAATACCGCACCCGTCGCAAGATTCACGTTCAGTTGCACGAACAGGGGTGTCTGCAATTTCGACGGGAGCTCGTCAACTGACGATAGCGGCGTCGTGAGCTACCAGTGGGCCTTTGGAGACGCAAGCGCTCTCGCCTCGATGACTTCGCCAAGGACCACACACAGCTACTCAGCAAAGGGTCACTACTTTGTATCCCTTAGGGTGTGGGACGCCGCAGGACTAAGCGCAACCATTACGAACCAAGTCAACGTCAACAAGGTGGGCAACTAACGTCGGCCGCATCGCTTGACAGGATGTAACCCGCGCGCTGCCCGCGTGGAGGTGGTGGGCAGCAACCTCGCAGCCGCCTCCAGAACAAAAGAACGGAGCTCTCACGAGCTACGTTCTTTTGTTATGCGGCTTAGAGTTTGGGAAGCGTGACCCCGGTCTGCCCCTGGTATTTGCCTTTCTTGTCTCGATATGAAACGAGCGGCTCCTCGTCGCCCGTGAAAAAAAGAACCTGCGCGATGCCTTCGTTCGCGTAGATCTTCGCAGGCAGCGGCGTGGTATTCGAGATCTCGAGGGTCACGAAACCTTCCCACTCCGGCTCGAGCGGCGTGACGTTGGTGATGATCCCACATCGCGCATACGTCGACTTGCCGACGGTGATCGTCAGGACGTTGCGCGGGATTTTGAAATACTCCAGTGATCGCGCGAGAGCAAAGGAGTTTGGCGGAACGATGCAAACGTCGCCCGTGAACTCGACAAAGCAATTCGGATCGAATTGCTTCGGATCGACGACCGAGCTCATGACATTAGTGAATATGCGGAACTCATTCGCGACTCGCATATCGTAGCCGTACGAGCTGACACCGTAGGAAATCACTCCGGCGCGCACCTGGCTGTTCTCGAAGGGCTCGATCATGCCATGCTCGAGCGCCATCCGCGTGATCCAGCGATCGGATTGGATTGACATTCAGTGGATAGAATTTTGCTGAGGACGCGGCCGATGACGGCCGTCAAGGGAAGGGCGAGAATGTATTTCGGCGCGTCGATTCACGCCACTTCGCGACGCGCGCGCGAGGCCCCTTTCGCCGATGCACGGGAGCGCGATAGATTTTCAGAATCGGAGCTAGTGAAATTTTTCACGAAGTCGGAAACTCGATGAGTCGCGCGTACTTCCCGGTCCTGATGCTGCTCGGTTTCGTGGTCGCCAACGCGATCCTCATCGTGGCGATTTCCGCGCTTACGATGCGCCCGCGGCCGACCCCGGTCAAACAGAATCCGTACGAATCGGGAATGCCGCCCCTGGGCGATGCGAGAGAAAGATTCTCGGTGAAGTTTTATCTCATCGCGATTCTCTTCATCATCTTCGACATCGAGACTGTTTTCATGATTCCCTGGGGAGTCGCCTACCAGCAGCTCTCCTGCACGGTGCCTCTCCGGCAGGGGCTTTGCCCTCTTGGGAACGTGTCGTTCTTTGGACTCGGTGAGATGCTCGTATTCATGGTCATTCTTTTCGTCGGCCTCGTTTACGTCTGGAAAAAGGGAGCGCTGCAATGGGATTGATCGCGCCCGCCGACCACAAAGTCGTTTCTTACGTTCCCGAAACCCAGGAAGGCTGGGTCGCAACTCGACTTGATTTCCTCGTCAATTGGAGCAGAGCGAATTCCTTGTGGCCGATGCCGTTTGGCACCGCGTGCTGCGCGATCGAGTTCATGGCTACCGCGGCGAGTCGGTTCGACCTCGCACGATTCGGAATGGAGCGCATGAGTTTTTCTCCGCGACAGGCAGACGTATTGATCTGCGCTGGACGAGTTCCGTTCAAGCTTGCGCCGATCATTCGACGAATCTGGCAACAGATGCCGCAGCCGAAATGGTGCATCTCGATGGGCGCGTGTGCATCGAGCGGTGGCATGTTCGACAACTATGCAGTAGTGCAGGGAATCGACACGATCATTCCCGTCGACGTGTATGTGCCGGGCTGTCCGCCGCGTCCTGAAGGTTTGATCCACGGAATTCGCCTGCTGCAGGACAAAGTAATGAACGAGCGTAGCAGCGATCCGCGCATCCGCGATGAGATGAATCCCGATCCGTCGAGCGAGCTCTACATTCCGCCGCCCGACATCAACGAGCTCGGCGAGCCATTCGGCAATTCAGTTCACCAGAATCGAAGCGCGCCATGACGGTTCGGTTTGAGATCGTCACTCCCGGGAGTGCGCTCAAGGACGCGCCTGCTCCCGCTAGTCCGAAAGAAGTCAGCCAATTCGGTGAGCCGGCCAATCCGAGCGCGGCCGCACTCGCAGAACGCTTTCCAATGGTTGTTGAACGACAGCTGGTGATTTGGGGCGAGACAGTCGTGTACATACCGCCTGGTTCTGCGCTCGAGGTGATGCAGTGGCTGCACGACGATCCAAGTCAGCGCTACGACTATTTGAGTGATGTGACGGCTGTCGAGTACCGCGACTTCGACCGACCGATCGAAGTCGTATGGCATCTTCGCTCGCTTCCGTATCGTCGTTTTCTGCGAGTGAAAACACAGCTATCGAAGACCGAGCCACTCGAAGTTGCGAGCGTGTGGTCGATTTGGAAATCGGCCGATTGGCTCGAGCGAGAGTGCTACGACATGTTCGGAATAAAATTCAAGGGACATCCTGATCTGCGTCGCATTCTGATGTGGGAGCAGTACCGCGAAGGATTTCCCTTGAGAAAGGATTTTCCATTGCGCGGCCGCTTCAGTAGAGCCGAGCAATTACGGCAGGCGCTCGCGCAAAATCCTGAAGCGCGCTACTCGATGGAAGAGCTCACAGTCGCTGATGCGTTCGAAGATCTTCCGGAAGATATGCGCGCTCGCTTGACCTCGGGCGAGAGGACCGGCGAGTAGATGGCAACTGGAAAGCGTACGGTCGAAGTCGAGCTTTCGACGACTGGGCTCGACGCGCAAGGCCGGCCGCAGCGCGTACCGCTGGTAACGAGTGAGGACGGCGGCGTAGCGATCGCACCGCCCCCTTCAATCGAGCCCGAGCTCACAGCGGATCACATGCTGATCAATCTCGGGCCGCAACATCCTGCGACACATGGGGTTTTGCGACTGGTCCTCGAGCTCGATGGTGAAACTGTCGTCAGATGCATTCCGCACATTGGATATCTCCACTGCGGATTCGAGAAGATCGGCGAGTATCGTCAGTACAATCAGATAATCCCCTGGACCGATCGCGAAGATTATCTCAACTCGATCGGCAACAATGTCGCATTCGCGCTGGGCGCGGAGCGGTTGTGGGGAATCGATGTTACCGAGCGGTGCAAAGTTTTGCGCGTGATTGCGTCCGAGCTTTCACGAATCATCTCACACCTCGTGTGGCTCGGCACGACGTGCATCGACATCGGCGCATTCACGCCGTTTTTGTGGGCATTTCAGCAGCGTGAATACGTCTACAACCTTCTCGAGGCCTGGGTTGGCGCGAGGCTCACGACTTCGGCAACGCGCGTTGGCGGAATGGCGGCGGACATACCGTCGGGTTGGCTCGACGGCCTAAAAAAATTCATTCGTGATTTCCCCGATACTGTTTTCGAGATCGATCG
>JBGQKT010000020.1:0-28404 GCA_041499635.1 Gemmatimonadaceae bacterium | reverse complement strand
GGCAGCCCAATCGCTACGATCGGCAGTCGCGGTGCGATTCCACGAACTCTTCGCAGAACCTCAACAAACTTCTCGTCAGGCCAGCGTCGTTTCTTTTCCGACGCCGAAAGATTTACGAGCAATCGGCGCGTGAGCCATCCACTATCTCCTCGGCTTGTGCCCTCGATCAGCTCTGCAGCACCGGTCGCGCGCTCCGAAGCTTTCATCCAGTGCGCTTCAGCTCGTCGACGCTCGTCCTTCGACAGAAAAATCTCCGGCTGCCAATCGACTGCGCTCGGATCGACACCAAACGGGAGCGACAGCGCCTTTGATCCTTCGATATAGGGAACCGAGCGATCGTACTGCTGCACCCTCACGTTATAGATGAGATCGTTGTTCCCGCCGCCAACTCCGATGCGATAAGGTGCCCGCGCTGCAAGCATCAGCATCGGCGTCGATGTGAACAGCGACGGATTGTTGATTCTTCCGTCTACAATCACATCGTATCGCTCACGGCGCAGCTGACGCATCAATCTCACGTAGCTGACGCGCGATTCACGGTCGAGCGTGAAAACCTTGCCGACATGCGGATTTCCTTCGAGCACCGGCGCAGTCGTTGAATTCGCGACTACGTCGATTTTTCCGCGAGCGGATGATTTCGCCAACACGCGAATCAATCCCGTTGCCATGATCATGTCACCGATCCGCTCGTATCTGACGAACAGCGTGCGCAGAGGAGCAGCATCGAATTCTGTCGCGTCTACGACACGGGGTCCGGGTAACGCCCGTCCGATCGCGCGCATCCACATCGCGCGCCACGCGCGCTCAAGGCGTCTCGGGTGCACCGGTGAGCGGTAGCTCGAGAAGGATGCGCGAAGGTTGCGGGTCGAGTGCCTGAACTACCGTGACGCGATCGATAACCGCCGGCGCGTTTACTCGCAGCGCCAGCAACTCGCGCACCGCGTCGGGAGTGAGCGTCGCATACAAAGTCAGCGTACAGTGAGGGCTGAAGGTAAATCGCGCTCGACCGAATGGAAGGCCAGTGCCGGCAAGGCGATCGTGAAAAACTCTGAGACGTCCGTGTGGATCCAGCGGAAGAACGACGATCTCGGTCTGCATGAATCTCAGCGGCGATCCGAAGAGAAGCGTCATCGGCGCCGTTGACGACGTGATCGGTGCGAGCTTCTCCCACAATTCCACAGTGGAAACCGATGACGATATTGGTCCAACGCCCGACGATCCGGTGATCGTTACGTGCGGCGCCTTGTAGCGTGCGAGCCGCGGGTCGAACCGCTCGTTTATCGCCCTTATCTGCTCACCTGCGTCGCCTTCCAGCGTCGCAATGATGAAAATGCCGTTGAGCTGCACCTCTCAGTATGATGCCGTCGACAAAATCGGAACCCAGCCGACTCCGTTTACCACGCTGACTCCCATGCGTATGAATTTTCTGTCGAGCCAGTTTCGCGGATGCGAGTGCTCATAGCGCACTACCTTCAGTCCGGTAAGTGTGCCGAGTGCCGCGCCTGCCATCACATCGCTTGCCCAGTGCGCTTCGTTGTAAATGCGGGACATTCCCGTCAATGTCGCACCACCGTATAGGATTGGACCAATTACCCACCGCGAGCCTGGCCACCATCGCTGCGTTTCACTGGAGACTGCTGCCGCGAATGCGAATGCACTCGCAGTATGCCCCGAAGGAAAGGAGCGATACTTGTCATCCTTCAGCCCGCGAAGGAATCCGAAATTAGCGGCGTTGTCCAAACTCGCAAACGGACGAGCTCGGCCGGCTATCATCTTGATCGCGCCCGCCTCGCCTCCAGCCAAGGCAATCGCAGCGATCGTGTGAAGACCAAGCTCCTGCGTTCGTTGCTGCCCATCGAATCGGCCAATGAGATAAATGCCGGTCGCGGTGAACAATCCTCCGGGTTGCCCGATCAGTCTGAAAACGGTCGCGCCCGTCTTCATAATTCCGTTCGATTGCCGGGCAGGTTTTTGAAGCTGAATCGTAACATGCCGGTCGAGCGGAGCGAGAGCGACGGTACCAATCGTGAAAGCTCCCGCCAATGCCAGATCGTGCCAGACGAACAGTGGTTTAGGTTTTTCTTTCGTCGTTGTGTCGGCGGTCTGGGCTTGGATCGCACTGCCAGTTAACAACGACAGACAAAAGGCGAACTTGATCAGTCGTGCCACTTCAACTCCGTGGTGAAGGCGAAAATCGAATACTTCTCGCCTTCCAAATGCAAACATCACACCCCTTGCCGCTTTTCAGCGATTAGAACATATCCCCTCGATGCTGAATATTGACCTGAGGGGACGCCGTGCGCTTGTAGCCGGCGTCGCCGACGATGGGGGATACGGATTTGCCGTTGCCAAAGCTCTTGCCGAAGCGGGCGCCAGCGTTTGCGTGGGAACCTGGCCCCCTGCGCTCAACATCTTCATGAATCTCATCGCGCGCGGAAAGATGGACGAATCCCGGCGTCTTTCATCAGGAGAGATGCTCGAGTTCGAGAAGATCTACCCGCTCGACGCAGCCTTCGACTCGATGGCTGACGTTCCCGATGACATTCGATCGAGCAGGCGCTACCGCGATGCCGGTGATTTCACGATCGAGGGATTAGTTAGTCAGATTCGCTCGGACTTTGGAGATCAATCACTCGACATCGTCATTCATTCCCTCGCCAACGCGCCCGAAGTGAAGAAGCCGTTACTCGAGACGAGTCGTGCGGGATATTTGGCGGCAGTAAGTGTAAGCGCGTACTCGCTGGTCGCGATGGTAAGTCAGCTCAGCCCGCTAATGCGCTCCGGAGGCTCGTTTCTCTCGCTCACCTACATGGCGAGTGAGCGCGTGGTGCCTGGCTACGGCGGTGGGATGTCGTCGGCTAAGGCTGCCTTGGAGAGCGACACGCGCACTCTTGCATTCGAAGCCGGGCGAAAGTACGCGCTCAGGGTGAACACTATTTCGGCAGGCCCTTATGCGTCGCGTGCAGCTAGTGCAATTGGAATCATCGAGCGAATGGTGAATTATTGCTCTGTTAATTCTCCGCTCACTGATCCGGTCACCGCGGAAGAGGTCGGGGTCACTGCTGCTTTTCTTTCGAGCCCACTGAGCAGCGGCATCACGGGCACTACCATTTATGTGGATAAAGGGTATCACACGATGGGGATGGCGGTAGGCGCGCCACCCGACACATCGAGCCCGTTGTAACAGATAACCCATCGACTCATAGTGCTCCGCTACTACACAGCTGCATGCGCTCTCGTACTGAGCGCGCAGGGTTGTTTCATCTTCCCTCGACAGGGTCCTCCTGCTCCGGTCGCAAAAAGCGAAGCGGCGAAAAAAGTAGACGCTGCCGACTCAGCCAATCGCGCGCTCGGACTCAAGCCTTACGCGAAGCTCATCCCTGCATCGGCGCGATCGTCAAATGGACTTTTCCGAACGCATCGCGTCGGTGACACTCTGTACTATGAGATCCTGCGCGGCGAGCTCAATAAGGACATGCTCCTCGTGGGACGTTTCGCGCGCGCGAGTGGTGGAAGCACTTTCGGAGGCGACGAATTCACCGAGCGCGTTCTTCGCTGGGAGAAAGAAGGCAATCGAATTCTTCTCCGGAGCGTGACGTTCGAGATTACAGCTGATTCAACGCTTCCCGTTTATCGCGCCGTGCGCCAGGCGACTTATCCGCCTGTCGTTGCTGTTTTCCCAGTAGAGAGCTACGGCGCAGATAGCGCAGCCGTCATCGACGTTACCCGACTTTACACTACCAACATTCCCGAATTCGTTGGCGCGCGCGGCTCACTCGACGAAAAACGCTCGTTCATCGAGCGCGTGAATGCATTTCCTGACAACATCGAAGTCGAAGCAACGCAGACGTCGACGCCGGATATGCCGCCCGAATCACAGCGAACACTTGGTCCTGTGCCCGCCGTCAGCATACTCGCCCATTGGAGCATGGTTCGTCTGCCGGAGCGACCGATGGTGCCTCGATTGTCTGACAAGCGTGTCGGTTATTTCTCGGTCACGCAGACAGACTACGGCACGTCTCAGCCGCGCGCTGTAGCGCGATCGTACATCACACGCTGGAGACTAGAAAAGAAATTCCCGGATTCAGTCATCTCCGAGCCGGCTAAGCCACTCGTTTACTACATCGATCCAGCAACACCCGCTCAATGGATTCCGTGGATCAAGAAAGGCGTCGAAGACTGGCAGCCGGCGTTCGAAGCAGCGGGATTCCGCCAGGCGATCGTTGCGCGTGATGCGCCATCCGCAGCGGAAGATCCTGATTGG
The DNA here is from genome assembly GCA_041499635.1 of Gemmatimonadaceae bacterium. Taxonomy (GTDB): domain Bacteria; phylum Gemmatimonadota; class Gemmatimonadetes; order Gemmatimonadales; family Gemmatimonadaceae; genus UBA4720. The sequence continues at coordinate 24,140 of JBGQKT010000020.1, read as the reverse complement.
TCGCCAGATGACGTCCGAAATACTGTCATCCGCTGGTTGCCCTCCACGACTGAGAATGCAGTCGGACCTACTGTTTACGATCCGCGCACTGGCGAGATCGTCAACGGCTCAGTGCGCATTTTCCATAACGTGTTGAACCTTGCTCGCGATTGGTACTTCACGCAGGTCTCCCCTCTCGATCCGAGAGCTCGGCAACTTCCCTTCCCGGATTCACTCATGGGAAGACTGCTCGAATACATCGTCGCGCATGAAGTCGGTCACACGCTCGGGTTACCACACAACATGAAGGCGAGCTCGACATATCCTGCGGACAGCGTGCGCAGCGCGACATGGGTTCATCGCATGGGACATACTCCATCGCTGATGGACTACGCGCGATTGAATTACGTGGCCCAGCCCGAGGATAAAATCGATCCGGCTGATCTCGTTCCGCGCGTTGGACCTTATGACCTCTTTGCCGTGATGTGGGGTTACAAGCCGGTTGTCGGCGCACGTACGAGCGATGCCGAGCGGCCGATGCTCAACAGCTGGGCAGAAATGCAGGACAGTATTCCGTGGTATCGCTTCTCAACATCGGGCGATGGTGAGGTAGATCCTGGCGATGAGATCGAAGCAGTTGGCGATGCTGATGCTGTGAAGTCGACAGCGTATGGTCTCCGCAACATCAGGCGTGTCGTTCCCCTTCTGATGTCCGCAACGCTGCGACCTGGAGAAGACAACACACAACTGGTCGAGCTTTACGAACGACTCGTTGACCAGTGGGCGCGTGAGATGGAGCACGTGATCAATGTCGTCGGAGGATCCGAAACGCAGGAGAAGTACGGGGGACAACCTGGCCCTCGCTTCACTCCGTTGCCGCGCGCGCGACAGAAGGCTGCCGTGCGATTTCTCAATGAGAATGCATTTACAACACCCGATTACTTTCTCGATATTCAGATTCTTCGACGCATGGAAGCCGAGGGAACACTCAAGAGAATTGGTGGAGCAGAATCGAGGCTTTTGACCGAGTTGCTCGACAACGATCGTCTTGGTCGGTTATCGGATTACGAGGCGCTTGCGGCGAAGGGAAAATCTCGCGACGACATCTATTCTGTCCCCGAGCTGCTCGCGGATGTACGAGGTGGAGTGTGGAAGGAGCTCTCGGCATCGAGCGTGACGATCGATCCATTTCGCCGAGCTCTTCAGCGCGCGTATCTCGCGCAGGCGGATTCTAAGATCAATCCAACTCCGGCAATCGTGATTACGAGCTCGAGAGGCGGAGCTTCGAGGTCGCGTGTCGGGAGCGGTCCAAACAACGATTTGCGCGCGTTGATGCGCGGAGAGTTGATGGATCTCGATCAGGAATTGAGATCTTCGGTCGGTCGCGCCACGAATCGCGAGACGCGATTGCATCTTCTCGATGCTCGCGCTGAGATCAAGCGAATACTCGATCCTGAGAAGTAGCCCTAGCGGCGCATCTTGATGATTCGAGGTTTGATTGCCTCGAGTTCTTTCGAACTTAGTGGTCCGCTCAATGTGTAGTGGTGATTGCCATCGGTCCACGAGATCGTGTTGATCGGCGCTTTTGCGGTAGTCATAACAGCCATCGGTGCGATCATCGGCGCAGGTGCTGCCGTTGCTTTGTCTCGCAGCTTCAGGTCTTTTTCAGCAGTGACATTTGTCAGCGAATCGGCGAGTGTCACTTGAATGCCTGGCGAGACTTCGTAGACGACACGCCGCATTGTCGCGGTGCTGTCCATTTTCAATACGCGAAGCGGTGTAGCACTAGCACTGACACTGGCGCCGGCCGATCTGACATCAGCGGCGGCCGCTACACCGGAAACGACTACTTCGTTGAGCTGAGTTGTCACAGCAGGTAGCATGACGCTTGTCGCCACGACTGCCTGCTCTTTTACTACTACAGGAACAGACTGCGCCGCATAGCCAATGCGTCGAACGACAATCTCGCGTTGCCCTGTTGGAACGCTGTCGATGCCGAAATTTCCATCTCGATCGCTCGACGCGCCGACCCTGGTACCAGCCACGGTAACGTTTGCCGAAGGGAGGCCCCTCCCCGCGCTGTCGACGACACGACCTTCCACACGTCCAACACCGACCGCGTCGGAGCGAGCAGCTCCGCCCACAGCACCTGCTAATGCGCTCGGTTCATTGGTTGCTGCCTTTCGTTGCGCAATCCCCGCATTCGACGACACGGCAGGCGGTGAGGCTGCAGTTCGGCGTGTCTCACGCCTCGATTCAGGTTTCGGCGCCTCTGCAACTGTCGGTGAGCCGCTGTCGAGAACAACGGCCGCGGCAACCGGAGAGCTTTCCGTTTTTGCCACCGTCTGTAACGAAGGACTCGTGTTTCGCCCCACTCTTAGCGCAACGAGCGATGCACCCGCAACAAACAACAATGCTGCCGCAGCTCGAAGATCAGTCCGATCATACCAACGTCGTATGCGGGCAGGCGCAATCGGTGTCGCCGCACTTGGCACCACTCCCGAGGGCACATTATCCAATGCATTGAGAATTCGCGTCGACGCTGCAATCAACCCTCGTGCCTCCGCAACTCTCTGAGCACACTCGGCACATTCGCGAGTGTGAGCTTCTATCTGTTCCGCGTCGCTCGGTGACAGCTCGCCATCCAGCCACGCGTGAATCGTCCCCTCATCAAGATGCTGCATTCTTTTCCCTCATCTCGCGCTCCTTTTGCAGCGCTTCGTAACTCTCGACCAATCGCCGGCGCGCGCGTGACAACGTCGTTCCAACCGATCCCGGCGATAGCTCGAGCGCTTCGGCAATTTCGGAGTAGTCCAATCCTTCCTCCCGCATCAAGAGCGCTAATCGATCTCGCTCAGCGAGCGCGTCCACTGCTTTCCTGGCAAGAGCTGCTTCCTGCGCGCGCTCGAGCGTCGTTTCCTGCGACTCGACCGTCGCTTCCTTCTCTTCCTCGGCGAGCAAAGCAAGTTGCCTTCTTTGCCGCGATGCCTTTCTCGCCTCGTCGCGAACAAGATTCGTCGCTACTGCAAACAGCCACGCTCTTTCGTTCGTCAATGATTCCTGCCTCAGCGCTCGCAGAAACGTTTCCTGTGCAACTTCTTCCGCCCAGTCGCGATCTCCGAGCCTCCGCGTCAGGTATCTCACCAACGCGGCGTTGTAAGTTCGGAAAAGGCGATCGACGTCGTTCAAGCTTTCACCATTTCGATTGCAGATCAGCGATCTCGCGATCGGTCAACGAGTCCACACCGGTCGGCGTAATCTCGATCGCGACCGAACGACCCGCGATAATGACCTTGTCTCCCAGAGCAAACGGCTCGCGAAGCTCGGGCAGCACATCGAGAATTCTGAAATACGCAGACGAGTAGGCTCGGATTTTTATTCGCGACATCAAATCCTTGAAGCCTGTGTCGGTCCATACACTGTCACGCAGCGTGAACAGTCTGTTACCCTCGCGACGAACTGACTTATCGTCCTTCGACAATCCGATAGCTTCATCGACTGCAGAAACCGACATCGCTGTACGCTGCGCTGCAGACGCCCGAGCTGCTTCAAAAGATTTCGTCGCGTTGCTCGGCGCAGGTGCACCCGCAACTCCCGATACCACCTGATTGAGCAATCTCATATCGCCCATTCCCTGGCGCGGCTGCATGCCGGGCTCTACCACGAGATAGGAAGAAAACTCGGTCGGAATCCCATATTGCTCTCCAAGCTGTTTGATCTCGTCATCGACTTCACTCGATCCGCCATTTCTCCGCTTCTCGGCACTCAAATATCCGATGCGCTGAGTTGCCCAAAGCCGGGCAATAAATGAATTCTCACGGGTGCTCGCAGGAAACACCGCACGCGAAGTCCACTCAATTGGTCCGTTCGCTGTTCTACCCTCGAAGCGCAAACGTGTGGCACCGCTGCCGTCATAGCGAGTCAGCATCACGAAATCCTGACCCGCAAAAATGTCAGAAGGTTGCGATGGTTGGGTTTTGAGCAGGCGCACACCGTCTGCATAAACTCGGAGGTCAGTCACTACCGGGTTAGTCAACCGACTCGCAACAATCGAGACGGCGCGCTCCACCGATTCATTCGGACGAACGAACTGAGCCGTGCCGCGCCCTTCCAGCGCGAGTCGTTCTACGAGCGCGACATTCAGATCTGCGCCAACGCCAAATGAGAAGATTCGTCGCGTTCCTCTGAGCGTAGTCACTCGAGCTGCGATGGTTTCAGGGTCTCGTTCTCCGACAGTCGGCTGTCCATCAGTGACGAACAACACCAAACCGAGGCGTCCGGTTGCAACGGGAGGTCGCAGCGCTTCTTCGAGCGCGCCGGAGATGTTCGTCGAGCCTGACGCATCAAGCGATCCGAGATATCGCGACGCTGCTCTCACATTTTCCGCAGTCGCATAAGCGAATTCGTCGCGAAACGTCCGGACGTCCGTCGAGAAATCGATGAGACGAAATCTGTCGGACGGTCCCAGCGTGGATAATAGCTGCAATCCGGCAGCTCGAGCTTGTTTGATTTTCTCGCCACCCATTGAGCCTGACACATCGAGCACCAGCGTCACGTCGCGGTCAGTCACCCGCGTACTGATAGCCGGCGGCGAAAGTGTCACGAGCGCGAATCCGTTTTCATGCGACGGTGCGTAAGTCAGCACTGATATCGCAGGCTCGGTCGAGCGCCGTACGGGAACGAGAAGCGTGATCTCTCTGCCATCACCGTTTACCGTGACTTCGCGCATCGACCTGGATCGCGTTGTCGTCAACGAATGCGTCGGTGAGTACGCGTTTCCGTAACGCGCATCGTCCGGGTATTTGAGCGTGAAGGAAGCTTGTCCTTCGGGGTCGCTCGTTCGCATCTCGGGGCCCGGTCGTGATCCCCTGAAGTAATCCATCCTCAGTGCATCACCTTCGCGCTCAGCCACTGACTGAAATCGTACAACGACTTTCTTTTCTTCTCCGGGACCGATTGGAAATATCCGCGTTCGCAACAGCCCATACCCCATCCATTCGACCAGCGCGGGATCGCGTCGCTGTCTCACAATCTGCTCGTAGATTTGCCGAGCCTGTGCAGCGTTCATCGTTTCGCCTGATACGAGCTCGCCGTTGATCGAAAGTTTGAGATCCTGAAACGCAGCGCCCTTTGGCAACGGGAACAGGTAATCCGCTTCGCCGATTCCTGAGCCCTGATTCACGAACGTTTCTGTGACTTCGTATCGCAAAACTCCGTTCGCAAGCTCAGCGTGAACGTCGCTCGATCGCCGCACCACCGTGGGACCTCGCGGATCACATGGAAAACACCGCCCGTCCACCGGACAAGGGCGCATAATACATGGTCGCGGAACGACCCAGCCCTGTGCGGATACAAGGGTGGGCACCAGCAGGAATAGAATGTAGATGAGCTTGCGCATGTTTCCTCGGGAAAAGCGGCTTTCCCGTATGACGTTGTGCAGCCTCAGGCTTGCACATCGCGCAGCCCTACGTTGTCAGGCCTTGGTGTCCGGAGGGGTTCACCGAGTGAACCTGCCGGGCCGCTGCTCTACACGCACTTCGATCAGCGAGTGATCGGCGCGATTGACAGTTTCCTCGAGAATTTCGGTTCCGCTGCGCGCAGCCCATCCGAGGGTGAAGGAAACGGGAGCGGCGTCGTGTCCAACTTCTTGTAATCGTCTCGCTACACGCTCAGTGGTCTCGATCGTCGCGTCCGACAGTACAACGAGGAATTCATCTCCGCCCATTCTTATCACCGGCTCTTCCGCGCGCACGTAACGCATTAGAAATCGACTCATCTTCAGAAGAACGGTGTCACCTGCAGCGTGTCCGTGCATATCGTTGTACTGCTTGAAATGGTCGATGTCGGCGTAGATGCAACCCCACAATTCCTCCGCCGATCGCGGGCGAACGCAAAGGTCGGTGAGTTGTCGACGATTGTAGCAGCCGGTGAGAGGATCGCGAATGCTCTGTTCGCGAAGTCGTGTCTCCAGATCCTTGCGACCCGTGATGTCTACGAGAATGCCATGATAGAGAGTCTCGCTGCCGCCTGATTCCTTGACGGCGTACCAGCTGTCGAGGACAGTACGGACTTCACCGTCCAGCCTCGTGATCTTGAGCTCGCGATTTCTCAACGACCCCGACCGCTCCAGCAGCGCGATTTCCCGCTTGCGAACATTCTCGTCAACGAAGTCATTGACGCGGTATCGTCGCATCTCGTCCATGCTCGACATTCCGAATATCTCGAGGAACGCAGGATTCGCGTCCAGAATCTCACCACCTTCATTGGTGATGTAGATCCCTTCCTGGAGATTCTGCGCGAAGTTCGCAAGCGTTTTGGGATCGCTCAGGCTTGCGGACAGATTACCCTTCGGCGGCACATCCATTGCCCTGTCCCGCTCACACGGTGAGAGTGCTCTAATGTATGACCCACCGTCACTTCAAGGAACACATGACTAATCGGGCCCTTCGGTCCAGATGACGCAGTTCACCACGGCCGGCATTCATCACGTTACCGCAATCGCGAGCGACCCTCAGCGCAATCTCGATTTCTACGCCGGCGTACTCGGCCTTAGGCTCGTGAAACGCACCGTCAATTTCGACGATCCGACTACATACCATTTCTATTTCGGCGACGCCGATGGCACGCCCGGCAGCATCATGACGTTCTTTCCATGGCCTGATGCACGGCGTGGACGCCAGGGGTCAGGTCAGATCGCGGTTACATCGTTCGCGATTTTGCCGAGCTCCGTGGGATTCTGGATCGAAAGATTCATCAGATACCAGGTCGAGTTCAGTCAGCCCATTTCACGCTTCGAGGACGAGCGCGTCATCGCGTTCAAGGATCGCGACGGGTTCATGGGGGAGCTTGTCGCGCATTCGAGCGCAGAATCCCGCCCGAAGTGGGCGGGACCATCCGTGCCTGCTGAACATTCCATTCGCGGGATCTATTCGGTTACTCTCTGGCAGGATAGCTGCGACCTGACGGGCAAGCTTCTCACGGAGACTCTCGGATTTCGTGCGGTGCGCGAGCAGGCGAGCATTTTTCGGTTTGCCGCTGCTCCGGGCGAGATCGCATCCATCGTTGATCTTCGCTGCGTTCCCGGGCTCTGGCCAGGAGTGATGGGCGCAGGAACTGTTCATCACGTCGCGTTTCGCGCATCAGACGATATCGCGCAAGAAAAGATTCGCACGGAGCTCGTCTTACTCGGATTCAACGTCACACCGGTAATCGATCGCGATTATTTCCATTCGGTGTATTTCCGCGAGCCGGGCGGCGTGTTGTTCGAGATCGCTACCGATCCGCCGGGATTTACTGTCGACGAGCCCGCACAAACGCTCGGTCAGTCGCTCAAGCTCCCTCAATTGCTTGAATCTCGCCGCTTCGAGATTGAAGCGTTGCTTCCGAATATTCGGCTGCCGATGCGGATTCCTGGTCCCAATGCCTGACTTCAATTGAGTCACTAACTTCACGTTCATGCCCTCAGAAATTTCCCTCGACGATCTCTGCATCAACGCGATTCGCGTCCTCGCGATGGATGCTGTTCAGAAAGCAGACTCCGGCCATCCCGGAACACCGATGGCGCTTGCACCGCTCGCGTACGTTTTGTGGGGACGTCATCTCCGCTACAACCCGCGTGATCCCAATTGGCTCAACCGCGATCGCTTCGTTCTGTCCGCGGGCCACGCATCGATGCTTCTCTACAGCGTCCTGTATCTCACGGGCTATGACCTGACCCTCGACGACATCAAGCAGTTCCGTCAGTGGGAGAGCAAAACTCCAGGTCATCCCGAATACGGCTGCACTCCAGGAGTTGAAACAACGACAGGTCCATTAGGGCAAGGCGTTGGAAATTCCATTGGTATGGCGGTAGGCGAAGCATTGCTCAGCTCGCTTTTCAATCGGCCGAATTATCCGATCATCGATCACCACACGTATTTCATCGCCAGCGACGGCGACATGATGGAAGGCGTATCGCATGAATCGGCTTCATTCGCGGGACATGCAAAGCTTGGCAAGATCATAGGATTTTACGACGACAACCACATCACCATCGAGGGAGATACCGCCCTCACGTTCAGCGACGATACGCAGCGTCGCTTCGAGGGATATCACTGGCATGTACAGCGTGTCGAAGACGCGAACGATCTGAATGCGATCGACGCAGCGATCAATGCGGCAAAAGCAGAAACCGTTCGACCGTCTCTAATCATCGTTCGCTCACACATCGGATACGGAAGTCCCCACAAGCACGACACCGCAGAGGCACACGGATCACCGCTTGGAGAGGATGAAGTAAAGCTCACCAAGCAAGCCCTCGGATATCCGTCACTCGAGCCGTTCTACGTTGCGCCCGAAGCACTCGAGCGCTGGCGAAGCTTTGGCGTACGCGGTCCGGGCGTACAAGCGGAGTGGCAAAAACTCTACGGCGCTTACAAGACTGCAAACAGCGATGTCGCAGCTGAGCTCGAGCGGCGTATTCGTGGCGATCTCCTCGATGGATGGGAAGATCTCATTCCTACATTCACAGCGGAGAACGGCAACGTTGCGAGTCGCGCCGCATCGGGTGTGGTGATCAACGCAATCGCGCCGAAAGTTCCGGAGCTCGTCGGCGGCTCTGCTGATCTCGCGTCGTCTACGAATACAATCGTAAAAGGCGCACCGAGTTTTGGACCGGACGATCACTCTGGACGCAATTTCCATTTCGGCATCCGTGAGCACGGAATGGGCTCGATCATGAACGGAATGTTCCTCCACGGAGGAGTGATTCCGTACGGCGCGACGTTTCTGATTTTCTCCGATTACATGAGGCCGCCCATTCGACTCGCTGCCCTCATGAAAATCCGCGTCATCTACGTCTACACTCACGATTCCATCGGACTTGGCGAAGATGGTCCGACGCATCAGCCAGTCGAGCAGCTGACTACGCTCCGTGCGATTCCAAACATCACGATCATCCGGCCTGCTGATGCATCGGAAACTGCCGAGGCGTGGCGCTCGGCTCTCAAGCATCGTGGCGGCCCAGTTGGCATCGCACTCACGCGTCAGAAGCTTGGCTTCATCGATCGGACGAAGTACGCATCGGCAAGCGGCGTTGCGCACGGTGCGTACGTGCTTGCTGATTCTCCAGGTGGCGCGCCGCAAGTAGTTCTTATGTCGTCCGGCTCAGAAGTGGGCCTTATCCTGGAAGCTCAGCAACGACTGGAAAGCCAGGGTATTCGCACACGGGCAGTGAGTATGCCGAGTCATGAGCTATTCGCGCGGGAAAGTGCTGAATATCGGGAGAGCGTATTCCCCAAAGGCGTGAAGCGAATCGCGATCGAAGCAGCGCATCCAATGTCGTGGCAGCGCTGGGTTGGAGATGACGGAGTGATTCTCGGCATCGATCGATTCGGAGCCTCTGCGCCGTATAAGGAGATTTATACGCATCTGGGTCTTACGGTCGACAAACTGGTGGAGGCGGCGACGAAGCTCGCGCAAAAGTGAGGCTTCGCGACATCAGCATCACACTGGCAGGCGGTACGCCGGAGTGGCCGGGCGACACGCCATATACATGCGGATGGACTGCAACTCTTTCGCAGGGCTCGAGCGTGAACGTATCGAGCTACACGACGAGCCCGCATGTCGGCACGCACGCTGACGCGCCACTTCACGTGCGTGACGGATGGCAAGGCTCGCATGAGCTGCCGCTCGAAGCTTTTTACGGGCGTGCGACAGTAGTCGATGTCGGTGATGAAGAGCGAGAGATAGAAATCGATATGATTGATGCCGCAGCTGGCGATAGCAGAGTCGAGAGACTCTTGCTCAAGACCGGATCCACGATCGCGTCGGGTGCATTTCCTGAAGCTTGGCCAACGTTGTCAGAAGCGTGTGCGCGCGAGCTGCTCGGACGTGGGGTTCGTCTTATCGGAGTCGATGCTCCATCTGTTGATGAGCGTCACAGCAAATCACTCCCGGTTCACAAAATGCTCTTCGCCGGCAACGCATACATTCTCGAGAATCTCGATCTGCGTAGGATTCCACCCGGACCTTACGAGCTGATTGCGTTCCCGCTGAAGATCATGTCGCTCGATGCTGCGCCAGTTAGAGCAATACTTCGCGATCTCGAATAAAACAGCTACCAACGTGAGGAGCGCCGGCTCCTCGATCCGAGCAGTGCTCCCATGATTCCACGCGTGACCGCTCCGGCGACAGTTCGCGCAACCGGCGATTTTAGAATCTGATCGAATGTGCTAGGTGGCGGCTTCGCCCCACCTCGAGGCGCGGGGGCAGTTGCAGGTTGCCACCGCGGCTGTTGCGCCGGAGTGCTCGTTGGAGCTGCCGCCTGAGGAGCTACACGCGCTTCGAGTTTCTCGCGTGCACTTTCTCTGTCCAGCGCAGTCGCGTATTTGCGCACTTGGGCTGAGCCAGCTATTCGCTGCGCTAGATCGCCGTCAGCAAGTGGCGACATGCTCGACGCCGGAGGTATCAACCGCGTAGCAAACGGTGGAGTCGGCACTCCCTTCGGCGAAAGTACAGTGATAAACGCTTCGCCGATTCCAAGCGTCGTCAGCGTTTCCTCGACATCGTAAAATGGAGTCTTCGGAAACGTGCGCGCTGCTGCTTTGAGTGCCTTGTCGTCATCCGGCGTAAACGCGCGAAGTGCGTGCTGAACCCGGTGACCGAGCTGAGCGAGAACATCTTCATTGATGTCCTTCGGACTCTGGGTGATGAAGAAAACACCCACGCCCTTCGATCTGATCAATCGAACTACTTGCTGGATCTGATCGAGCAGCGCTTTGCTCGCGCCATCGAAGATGAGGTGCGCCTCATCGAAGAAGAAGACAAGCTTCGGCTTATCGATGTCGCCTACTTCCGGAAGCTCATGATAGAGAGTCGCGAGCATCCACAACATGAACGTACTGAAGAGAGCCGGTTTGTCCTGAATATCCTCGAGCTCGAGAATGCTGATCAATCCTTTCCCATCGCGCTGCTGCATCAAATCATGGATGTCGAACTCAGGCTCGCCAAAAAATGCCTGAGCTCCTTGCTGCTCGAGCTCGACCATATCGCGGAGCAACACACCGACAGTCGCTTTCGACATTCCGCCATACGTCTCGAGCTCGTCCGCACCTTCGTTCGTGAGGTACGAGAGAACCGCGCGAAGGTCGGAGAAATCGAGCAGAAAAAGTCCCTTGTCATCGCAGAATTTGAACACCAGCGACAACACACTCGACTGCGTCTCGTTCAACCCAAGAACTTTCGAGAGAAGAAGCGGTCCAAACGACGACACCGTTGCGCGAAGCTGAGCTCCTTTCTGTCCTGAAAGACTCAGGAATTCCACTGGAAATGCCGACGGCTTCCAGTCAAAGCCTGTTTCCTTCGCGCGCGTTGTGATTCGGTCGTTGGAGGCACCTGGCGCACCAAGTCCTGAGATGTCTCCTTTGATGTCAGCGACAAAAACAGGCACGCCCGCTTGAGAAAGTTGCTCCGCAATCAGTTGTAGCGTGCGCGTCTTTCCCGTTCCTGTGGCACCGGCAATCAGCCCGTGACGATTCATCATTGCAATCGGAATCGAGACAATCGGCTCAGGATCGCTCTCACCGTTGTATATGATCGATCCAAGAGCGACCGTATTTTCCGCTTTCGGAAATGCGGCGTGCGCTGCATCCAGAACTTTTTTGTCCATCTCTCGTAAACCTGAAGGGTTACCTTGGCGCTCTAATCTCGTCGCACACGCTAGAGTATCACGTGGCATAGGCCATGCGCCATAAGCGGCCCACAATGAAAAGCGATTCCGGTTACACAACGTCGGTTTGGATGTCCACCGACGTGCCTGATGTGCCAAAACTGAATCACAATATTCGGACCAGCGTATGCGTCATTGGAGCCGGCATCGCCGGTATGACGACAGCATACCTCCTGGCTCGCGCTGGCCGCGCAGTCGTGGTAATCGACGACGGCGAGATCGGTGGTGGTGAGACCGGAAGGACGACTGCCCACATCACAGCAGCACTCGACGATCTCTATTCGAAAATCGAGAAGCTACACGGCGAGGAGGGCGCTCGCGTCGCTGCAGAAAGTCACGCCGCAGCCATCAACAAGATCGAATCGATCTCGGCCCTCGAGGACATTGATTGCGATTTCGAGCGAGTCGACGGCTACTTGTTCCTTGGTGACGGAAAAGATCGCGGTGTATTGCAGCGCGAGCTTGCCGCGGCTTATCGCGCAGGATTGACGGACGTCGAGCTTATCGAGCGTGCGCCGATCACATCATTCGAGACAGGTCCGGCCCTACGCTTTCCGCGGCAGGGCCAGTTCCATTCGCTGAAATATCTGAACGGTCTCGCACGTGCGATTGTTCGCGATGGTGGTCAGCTCTATTCCGCAACTCACGCCAAGAGCATCCAGGACGGCGAGCCCGCAAAAATCACGACCAGCGAAGGTCATGTTATCACCGCCGACAACATCATCGTCGCGACAAACTCGCCGGTAAATGATTGGGTAATCCTCCACACAAAGCAGGCAGCGTATCGCACCTACGTTATCGCGGCAAGGATTCCACGAGGATCTATTCCCCGCGCTCTCTATTGGGATACGACCGACCCATACCATTACATCCGCCTACACGAAATTGATCCACTGATTGATCCGAGTCGTCGCGAAGAACTTCTCATCGTCGGCGGCGAGGATCACAAGACGGGTCAGGAGCACGACCCGGAAGAACGCTTTCGTTGTCTCGAGGAATGGACTCGCAAGCGGTTTCCAATGATTGGCAAGGTGGATTTCCGCTGGTCGGGGCAGATCATGGAGCCGGTGGATTACATGGCATTCATCGGAAAGAATCCCGGCACTGATCAACACATCTTCATCGTCACCGGAGACTCTGGAAACGGAATCACCCACGGTACCATCGCAGGAATTCTTCTGACAGATCTGATTCTTGGACGTGAGAATCCGTGGTCCAAGCTTTACGATCCATCGCGTGTAACGCTTCGCGCCACACCCGACTTCCTGAAAGAGAACCTCAACGTCGCGGGACAATACACCGACTGGGCTACTGCCGGTGACGTCGTCTCATACGATGACATCAAGCCGGGAACTGGTGCAGTGATTCGACGCGGAGTCAGAAAGATCGCAGTCTATCGTGACGATGAAGGGAGCATTCACGAGCGCTCCGCTGTCTGCACTCACCTTTATTGCATCGTGAATTGGAATTCAGTCGAGCGGACGTGGGATTGTCCATGTCATGGCTCGCGCTTCGACCCTTATGGTCAAGTCGTCAACGGACCCGCGATTATGCCTCTGGCCGAGGTGGGGTCGGATGTCCCAGCGTCACGATAACGTCGTGACGCGTGTTGTCGTCTTTTAGTACAACTGGTCCGTCCACTCGGGCACCATCGATCTCCGTCATAACGACGCCACGCTGCACACCATCCGGATTTTTCACCGTAATGGTGTAAATGCTCGAGCGATATCGATAGACAAGGCTGAACTCCGGCCAATGCGAAGGAATGCACGGGTTCATCTCGAGTGTGTCGCCGCGCTTCTTGAAGCCGAGAATTCCCTCGAGACCTACGCGGTACATCCAGCTCGCTGAGCCCGTGTACCATGTCCATCCACCACGTCCGAGGTGTCCTTCAGCAGTGTACACATCCGCTGCTACCACATAGGGCTCGACTTTGTATCTACCGACTGCTTCCGGCGAATCCGAACGCGTTATTGGATTGATCATTTGGTAAAGCTCGAATGCACGATCGCCGTCTCCTTGCATCGCAGACGCGAGCACGACCCACAAAGCCGCGTGCGTGTACTGCGCTCCGTTTTCTCGAACGCCGGGCAGGTATCCCTGGATATAGCCGGGGTCATGCTTGCTGTTCGTAAACGGGGGCGTCAGAAGCATGATCACTCGCGCGTCCTCCCGCACGAGCATCTCATTCACAGATTTCATCGCAAGCTTCGTGTGCTCAGGCTGCCCTGCGTGCGAGATGACGCTCCATGTTTGAGCGACCGAGTCGATCTTACAGTCGTCGCTCTGAGCTGATCCGAGAAGCTCGCCATCATCGAAGTACGCTCGTCTATACCATGCGCCGTCCCATCCCGCTCGCTCCGCTGCTTCCGTGTAATTGCTGGCTTTCTGCAGCAGATCGTCGTGCAGAGCCTGATCTCCACGCGCGATCGCATGCTCGGCGAATTTCGTCAGCGTTGCAATCAGAAACCATGCGAGCCACACGCTCTCACCCTTTCCGTCGACACCGACGCGATTCATTCCATCGTTCCAATCGCCGGTTCCAATCAACGGAAGTCCGTGTTCGCCAACTGTGCATGCACGTTTCAACGCGCGTGAGCAGTGATCGTATAGTGGCTCGGACAATTCAGAGATCACTGGCTCTTCGAACAACTCCTGTTCTCCCGGGTTGAGCTCGCGCATATGCAGGTACGACACTTTCTCATCGAGTATGTGAGTGTCGTTTGTCACGCTCAGATAGTGATTCACGACATACGGCAGCCAGATCAGATCATCCGAGAAACGTGTGCGGATTCCACGTCCACTCTGCGGATGCCACCAATGCTGAACGTCGCCTTCCTCGAATTGTCGTGACGCGCTCAAAAGGATGTGATCACGCGCTATGGCAGGCTCCGAGTACACGAATGCCATCACATCCTGAAGCTGATCCCGGAATCCGTATGCGCCGCTCCACTGATACAGCCCGGCTCTCGTCCACATGCGGCACGACATAGCCTGATACAACGTCCAGCCGTTGAGCATTCTGTCGAATGTTCCTTCGGGCGTGTTCACCGAGATCAGGCTCAACCGATCGTGCCACACGCGTGCTGCGCTGTCCAATGCAGCGACCGCATCATCCGGACTTCGATACTTCTGAATCAAACGCCTCGCTTCGTCTTCGCCTCGGCATGCACCAAGTACCATCGCGATTTTGTGCGTCTCACCTGGAGCAAGCTCGAAGCGCACCTGCATCGCGGCGCACGGATCGATTGTGTCGCCCGTGTCTTTCGTCATGCCGCTGCGCGCTAACGCTGCGGGAGCAGATGGAGTTCCGTTTCGACCAATGAATTCACGCCGAGCCGCCGTGTACGTGAACAATGGATCACTCAGCGCCGTGAATGCGATCAACGACGAGAACTGAGGATCGAAACAACTCCGCGCGAACATCGCGCTCATATTCTCATCGATCTTTGTTCTGATGTGTTGTTGCGTCTTCTCGCGATCCGTACCCAGCACCCACTCGGCGTAATTCGTTACACGTAGTCTACGAATTGTCTTTCCTGAGTTCGTGATGGAGAGAACCTTGATCTTCAGTGGATCGTCCTTCGGCATCCCTATCCGGAGCGAAGTAACGATTCCCTCGTGATCGTGCTCGAAGATCGAATACCCCAATCCGTGGCGCACCGTGTATGCCGTGCTCTCTCGAATCGGCTCCGGCGTCGCCGTCCACAAATCGTCGTCGTCATCGTCGCGAATGTAGATGCATTCACCTGGCGGATCCTCCACCGGATCATTCTGCCACGGCGTCAGCCTGTAAGAGCTGTTCGATGCCCACGTTGCGCCCGAACCAGCTTCACTGACGAGGCAGCCACCCACTTGATTGCCGATGACATTGATCCACGGCGCTGGTGGGAGACTGTCACCTGTGAGACGAATCTCATATTCGCCATCTGCATTGAACCCGCCTGTTCCATTGAAGTGATCGAGCCCTTTACCCGACACAGGCTTGCCTGGCGGTAGAGGTTCTTTCTCCGGCGCTGGAGTTGCCTCGACATTGTTCGGAGTGAGTGCAGCAATTCGGCTCGGAGTTGTGATGATCTCCGTTATCGGTGCGCCCGGCTTTAGGGTCGCTGAAACTCGCGGAAGCGGATCGGCGAGCGGTGTTCCAATTCGTGCTGTGTAATTGTCCTCGATGTGCGGAAACTCGAGAAAGTTGCCGAGTCCCAATCCGTCGCAATCGACTTGTATCCTGGCAATCGAATAGAGCAGCTCGATGTCTTCTTCTTTCAACAAATCCGCTCTGCGGATGAATACGCCTCCGGGCCGATCGAGAAATCCGGATTCGCTCGACGCGAGCACAGTAGACAACAGCTCGTCGGTCAACTCCTGCAGGTATGTTGGCGGATGCAGACTCAGAATTACGAGATCGCACGCGAGGCCCTTGAGTCTCCAGTAGTGGTGCACTCGCAACAGTTGCCGCACGCTTGATAATCCGGCCGGCGCTTCCAACGTGGCGAGCAGAATCGGAAAATCACCGGAGATTCCCATCGCCCATAGCTCTTTCTGTCCGACTTCGATGTCTTTCCCTTTCGGCGCAAGTCCCTTGAATCCTGGATGTGGATAGATGAGATGGCCGGCCAGCTCCTGATAAAGAGCTGCATCCGCCGGTGTGATTCCAAGATCGCGGAGCTCCGCTTGTGTTTGCGCCCACGAAAGATCGAGAGCTCGGCGCGCGCTGTACGAATCGTGATAGAGATCAGCTAACTGGATCGCAGCTTCACGCTCCTCCGATACGAAGGTGGTGAATGTCACTTCAGCGGAACGACCGGCTGGTATGCTGACCGTCGCGCGCAATGCAAAGATTGGATCGAGTACCGCGCCAACTGTACCGGACAACGTCGCGCCCTTGTCGAGAGCAACGGGATCTCGCGCCGAACGTCCGCGCCCGATGAATCGGGCTCGGTCGGTCTCACATGTCACGGTTCCAGTCGCTCCCGGCCCAACAGCGACGACATGACCGCACCATTTCACCTTGTCCGTCATCGATCGCGGACGCCGCATTGCCAGAATTGCCGAATTGACGGGAAGCCATTCCGTCTGTACGAAGAGATTTCCAAACGCAGGATGCATTCGATCGACGTCGAGTGGCTGCATCACCACTTCGCCGTAGCTCGTCAGCTCGATGTCGTGCTGAGCTCCGGAGCGATTGTAGATCGTCACGCGACGAATTTCGGCCGCATCATCAGACGCGACTGCGATTTCCATTCGCGTTTCGATCTCGCCGTCACGGCGCAGGAAAGTCACGCGATCGCTCGCGAACAGCACGCGATACCAGTTCGCGTCCGCACACACGGGCTGGTGTGCGGCCGACCACACTCGACCTGTTGAAAGATCCTTGATGTAGCACCACTGGCCGCGATTGTCGCGCGTTCCGTCATTGCGCCATCGATTCACCGCCAATGCGCCGTATTGGATGAGCCCGCTACCTGCGTTGCTCACTATCGTCGTGTACGGGACACTACCGAGAATCGCGATCCTCGGCTGCGGCGTGTTCGGCGTCTCGAGCTCCCGGACTGCAGGCTTCTCAGTCTCGGTGGGAACTCGTGCGTAATCATCCTGCGTCGCGAGACTCTGCAGCACCAGTCGCCGAGGTATTCGCTCCTGAAGAATCAGCTCGGCTGATCTTACGAGTGCATCGGAATGAAATCGCTCCTGCCATACGTTGCGGTTCAACACGTTGTCGAACGCGACTAGACTCATTCCGATGTGATGCGCCATGTACGCGCAAACGACAGCTTTTTTGCTACCCGGATTGGGCCGCGTGTAATCAATCGCGTCACGGAATCCGAACGGACCAAGCGCTCCTTCTGCTTCGAGCACCGAAAGATTGCGCACTGCCTGATGCGGCTCGACCTGTAGCGCAAGCGCAGTAGCGTATGGAGCAATGACAAGATCCTTGCTCAATCCTCGCTTGAGAGCGAGATCAGGAACTCCGAAGCCGCGATACTGATACGTGTAGCTTCGGTCGCGAACGTTGTAGGCAGATTCGGAGATTCCCCACGGCACTCCGCGCTCTGCACCGTATGAGATCTGCCGTCGCACTGCGCCCTGATGCGTCTGATTGAGAAGTGTCGATGGGAACGTGCGCATCACGAGCCCTGGCATCAGATACTCGAACATGCTCCCGCTCCACGAGATGAGCGTTCGCGTACCTGCCACCGCAGTGAGTGAGCGACCAAGCTTGAACCAGTGATCTACTGGAACGTCGTCTTTCGCGATCGCCATGAACGACGCGAGCCTCGACTCGGATGCGAGTAGATCGTAGTACGAGTTATCGAAAGAGTTCGCGGATTGCTGATAGCCAATCGAGAAGAGCTTTCGCCGCTCGTCGAACAGGAACCTGAAATCCATCTCGAGTGCATACGCCCGCGCGCGATCGACGATTGCGCTCAATCGCTTTGATTGCTCGGCCGTACAGTCCTTTCTGTTGATCATCTGAAGACACGATTGCTTCAGGGCGATCAGATGGCCGGCGAAATTCCCGCTATCCACCGTCGAGATGTACGCCGGCTCCAGTACACGCAAATCGTGAAGGTTGTACCAGTTGTAGAAATGTCCCCGGTACCGCCGCATTCTCTCGAGTGAACGGAAAATCCGCTCGAGCCGCTCGATTGTCCCCTCGAGATCGATGAACTTCAGATCGTACGCAACCACTGTCGCGAGACATTGAAGCCCGATGTTGGTCGGTGATGTTCGTCCAGCAATCACCGGGTCGGGATCTTCCTGGAAATTGTCAGGTGCGAGCCAGTTGGTTGCCTCGGTTACAAAATGCTCGAAGAAATTCCAGTGAAGCTTTGCATACCTCATAGTGATCGTGCGTTCCGCTTCACTCAGCCGAAGCTCGCGCGGGGTCGCCGCACTGCTCAAACCCACAGCAATTGCGGGAGACACGAGCCACAAAACCATCAAAGGCAGAGTGACGGACAAAAACACCAGGTGACTGCGAATCGTGTCGCCACCGTATGGGTGTTCTCCGACGAGAAGAGCGCCTGCAACGACAAGGGTCAGCGCAACTACGGGCCACATTCTCCGCCAGACTTCGACGCGCGATCGTGACAGCGCTCGTTCTACCTGCGAAGCGGTTTGCCATTCGAGCAGTTTTCGTTTGCTGACTGTCAGGCGTCCGAGGGTGCGTATGATCGCATCCGCGCTCACCACAGCCTGGTGTGGAAGGAAAACAACAGCGAGAACGAATTGCTGACCGCTAACCAGCGCATCTCGTCCGACAGCCGCGTAGTACGCGAGCCAGGATTGATCTCGAGGCGGTCGCACTGCAGCAAGCACTAGCGACAACAGCCACGGGAACGCGATCGTGCCAAGCACGATCAGCGTCCAAATGATTGCCGGTCCAGACAGCACAAACCAGCCGGCGAACAAAAGCAGAAGTTGCGAGATCTCGATCAGACTGCGCCGGAGATTGTCGAAAATTTTCCAGCGCGAGATCGCTGATAATCTGTTGACCTCTGGACCCTGCGGGCCCGGCACCTTGTTGCCGAGCCACTGGAGAAGCTGCCAGTCTCCGCGAATCCAGCGATGCTTCCGGCGAGTGTAAGTCAGATATCTCGCTGGATAGTCGTCGTAAACTTCGATGTCCGTCGCGAGCGCCGCTCGCGAGTACGCTCCCTCGATGAGATCGTGACTGAGCAGCGTGTTCTCCGGGAACCGTCCGTGCGTTGCTTCCTCGAACGCGTCTACGTCGTAGATGCCTTTCCCGGTAAAGCTTCCTTCTGAAAAAAGATCCTGATACACGTCCGACACTGCCGTCGTGTACGGATCGACACCCGGATGTCCAGAGTGTATCGCCGCGAACAGCGACGCGTGCGCACTCGTTAGAGACACGCCGACTCTCGGCTGAATGATTCCATAGCCTCTTACGATTCGTCCGAGTTGAGGATCGTATTCGGGACGATTCAGCGGATGCGCGATCGCGCCAATCAGCATCTCCGCTGCATCCCGAGGGAGAACGGTGTCAGAGTCGAGCGTGATCACGTACTTGATTCGCCGAAGCGCAGACGTGTCGCCTACTATTGTAGAGAACACGCCCGCCGACTCGCCACGTACGAATCTGTTGAACTGCCCGAGCTTCCCTCGCTTTCTCTCCCACCCCATCCACACACCTTGCTGTGGATTCCAGAGACGTGGACGGTGGAAGAGGTAGAACACATCCTGAGCATCGGCTCCATACTTCAGGTTCAGATATCGAATTCCCTTTTCCGCGGCATCGATTATTTCCGCGTCACCTTCTCGAGTCTCAGTTGGCGAATCGGTAAAATCGCTGAGTATCGCGAAGTGAAGATTCGGGTCGCGGTTCGCGAGGTATTGCACCTCGAGATGTTCAAGTGCTTCCTGAACCGCTTTGACGCTGCCGAAGAGAGTCGGCACGACTACGGCGGTGCGGTGTTCGCGGGGAATTCCGTCGTCGCGGAATTCCATCTTCGGCAGAACTCGTGGAGGCATCAGCATCGTCACAAACTGATTCACCAGGCTGATGCCGATCTCGCTCGCTGGTAGCAACGCCAAAATCAGGAGGGCCACACCTTGCCAGCCCGTCGGCTCAGCGATTTCAAGAATCGCGGCCAGCGCGCCTATTGTCGCGATGGCGATGCTTCCGAAATAGAGAGTGTTGGGGTTTTTCTGCGTCCATCGGTAAATCCGCTGACCAATTGGAGGGACGTACCCCGTCTGGCGTTCGAGATCGTAAAGCCCGTCACTCACCAGGTAGTAGCCGATGTGCGACAATCGCGACGTAGCGCTTTCTCCACTCGCACCGGCGAGAGCGAGAGCGGCGCTCGCAACGTCTTCTTCGGCGATCGTCGTTCTCTTTGCGATGTTCTCAACGACGTGTCTGTACTGGTCCCGCGCCGCGAATGTCATCTTCGCGTAATCACCGGTGATGTCTTTGCGAAGGATTTTTTCTGTCGCGCTCTGCGACTCGACGAAATTCTTCCAGTCGAGCCGTGCAATTGTGCGAAGGCTGGTGATGCAGTTCGCGACGGTTACCTGGGTTGCAGCGATTCGACGATTGGATCTCGTTACCGCTTCTTCCGCAGTCGGTCCGTCCTCGCCGATCCACTGCTCGAGCCAGATGAGAGGCGTGAAGTTCGCCTGGTAGCCGCGAATCTGATGAAGAAATCGCGTGACGAATGTCGGCGTGAAGGGAGGATGATGATCGATAAAATCCGCCAGCGCCTCTGTCAGCGCTTCAGGAGATTTTTCACTCGCTGTCATCAGCCGTTCGGCCCATTTGTCGGCCAGCTCGACTTCATCGAGGCGCGCATCCACGCGCAGCGTCATCCGCCTGATGTTCTCGACGAGGCCAAGCCTGAGCATCGTGGGAATCGCCCACAGCTCACCCAATTTCAAAATCGAGACTTTCTGATACTCCCTCACGAAGAGCGTGATGTTTTCGAGAGAGAGGTGTCCTTCAGTGTGTGCGATCAGCTCGATCGCGACATCGTACACGCGCGGATATTCAGCGAGGGTTCCGTTGGCAAGCTTTGGCAGCTCCTGGTAGTAGCCACCGGGAAGATTCGTTCGAATCTCCCTGATGTGTTCCTGTACGATGTACGCGTTATCGAGCAGCCATTCGCCTGCAGGACTGATATCGATCCCTCGTTCGGCGGCTTCCGCAAGACGATCGTGTACTTCATCCAGAACTTTCCGGCTGTCGTCGAGTCGAAGTAATAGTGGGCCGGGCCCGCGTTGTTTCTTTGGCGGAAGCAGCCGGTGCTTTCGCGCGATGTTGCGCGCATGCTTCGCCAGACGATCCGCGCCGAGTACCTCTCCGCGAATTGGACCGACAAGTCGCCGCTCGGTTGGATCAACCCGGCGAAAAAAATCCCGAAATCGGGTTGAGGTAATCTTGGGAGGGGTTACTGTCGCCACGAGATGTTCAACGACCCATGGATTCTTGCCACGCTAACTCGTCGGCAGCTCTTGAAGCTCCGAGATGACGAACGTTCCGGTCGCGTGCGCGTAAAGTTTTCCATGCATGTCAACCAGGCGACCTTCTGCGGTCGCAGAGCGTTTGCCGAGGTGCACCACCTGTCCCGTGCAGCTGATTCTACCGGTGGAAACAGTGATTGGGCGAATGTAATTGATGTGAAGCTCCATCGTTGGAGCCATTCGCGCCGCTGGTAGAAGCGACTGAACTGCACAGCCCAGAGCCGAATCGAACAGCGACGCAGCCACTCCGCCGTGCATCACACCGAACGGGTTGTAATGACACTCGTCAGGTGTCATCGCGAAAGTCACCGCTCCGTCTTCGATCGTCTCCAGCTCGAAACCAAGCAGACGCGCGAAAGGTGGGGCCGGCACTTTGCCTTCGTGGATCGCTCGCAGGTAATCGATACCGCTCATGCGGCGAGCGGCGACAATTCCGGGAGCAGGGTCCTGCCACGTGACGTTTCTCGTTCGATTCATGAGGGGAGTTGTTACCTGTTCAGCCGGTACCCACCGCCAAATCGGAACGTCACTCCGTCCTGATGAACACCATATGCCTGCGCCGATAGGTCGATTGCATTGGATACCTCGGCAGTTACTCCCGCAAACATCGTCGTTCGATTCAGGTCGACGATAATCAGCGTTCGGTCGACATTCCCGTTACTGTCGGTGAACCCAACCTGAAACCTGGGACGCAGAAAATTCTCTCCGCCCCCAGCATAGAAAGCGAGCCGACCATCCCATGCCGCAGTGCTGAGCATTCCTTCGACTCCCATCATCGTCGGCTTGAATTCATCAACCGATTGTTGCGTTCCATAGCAGGCTCCAAACGGGTCGCTCTGTTGGAGCGCGCTTCTCGGACATGTGATTGGACCACGCACGTGACCCGCCGTTCCATGAAGCCGCAGCATGATCGCGGTTGCATTGCCCGTCGGCGCCATCCTGACCCGCCTCATCCACGAGAGAGCGGCACTGCCAAGATTCGGTGTGGCGTCACCGAATTGGATGGGTGGCAAGTAGCTCGCTTCCAGCGCAAAACCGGCAGGTAGGGTTAGAGTCACCCGCGGTCTCCCGAAGAATGAAGACAGTTCAGTATTCTCACTCTTGTTGTAACACACCTGCGACTGCCGAATGGCCGAATCGGGACTTGGAACCGGCCCCCCTTCTCCGCCAATTCGAATCGTCCACGGAGCAGCATACTCCGGCGCGCCCGCAGGTGAAAACGCAATCGGCGCTGAATAAAATGCGAGTAGCTTTGCCTCGTTGCTCGTCTTAGGTGGTCGACATTGTGCACGAAGCTGCTGTGCACAGAGACAGCCGATCGCCCCGATCAGAATCGCCGCAGTTTTCACCGTCTCAGCTTTTTCTCAGCTTATCGACAGCTTTGTCCAGCGCTTCCTGGACGCGAAGGTACTCGTCGTTGATCGTCTTCATTGCATCGGGCATCTCAGCCTGTGCTTTTTTTATTGCCTCTGAGAGCTTGCCCATTGCTTTAGTGAGACCTTCTTCGAGTTGCTCCCAGCCCTTTTTCAGATCGCCTTCCATCGTTGCCTCCTACCGGCCCCGAAACTCACGAATTCACTGCTCAATTTTCGGTGGAAAGCATCGATGCGATGCGTAAATTGCGTTGCATGACGATCACTACAATGCCTTCGACCAGCACAATGTACCGAGCACTCGCCGAGCGGGATAGCGCGTATGACGGCGTGTTCTTCGCCGCCATTCGTACAACCGGGATTTTTTGTCGTCCTACCTGTTCCGCGAAAAAGCCTAGACAGGAGAACGTCGAATTTTATTCCTCGATTGGCGACGCTGTTTCAGCCGGATACCGCCCGTGCAAGCGTTGCCGCCCGATGGAGCCGGCGGGTAAAGCACCTGCCTGGCTCGAGCCACTCCTGGCGCGTGTCGAACAGGAGCCCACTCGTCGATGGAAGGACGAAGATCTCAGGCGCGAGAATCTCGATCCTTTGAAGGTCCGTCGCTGGTTCCTGCGCAATCACGGCATCACGTTCCACGCGTACCAGCGCGCTCGCCGGCTCGGACTCGCACTCGGCCACATTCGTCATGGAGAAAAGTGGGAGGGTGTTGGTTACACCCATGGCTTCGATTCGGCGAGTGGATTCAGCGATGCATTTGAGCGCGCATTCGATCGCACGCCTCCTCGTGCCGCAACGCTGGCGCCCCTCGTCGTCGGCCGACTTCTCACGCCACTCGGTCCAATGATCGCAGGTGCAACTGCTGACGGAATTTGTCTGCTCGAATTCTCCGATCGCAGAATGCTGGAAACCCAGATCGCTCGTCTCTCGAAATGGTTCGACTGCGCGGTTGTCCCGGGCCAGCACAAGTACATAGCTCAGCTCGAGAAGGAGCTCGAGCTCTACTTTGCCGGAAAGATTCGCGATTTTACCGTTCCTGTAGTGCTAAGAGGAACTCCGTTCCAGGTAGCAGCATGGGAGAGATTACAGCGCATTCC
>JBGQKT010000019.1:0-28907 GCA_041499635.1 Gemmatimonadaceae bacterium | reverse complement strand
GTCTGAGGCATTGGTCCATCGAAGGCATCGACGACGAGCAACACTCCATTCACCATGCGAAGAATTCGCTCGACCTCGCCGCCGAAGTCGGAGTGACCCGGCGTGTCGACGATGTTGATCTTCGTGCCCTTCCATCGTACCGAAGTATTCTTGGCGAGAATCGTAATGCCGCGCTCGCGCTCGAGTGGATTCGAGTCGAGCACGCGATCCATGACGACCTGATTTTCTCTGAACGCGCCCGCCTGGCGGAGCATCTTGTCTACCAGCGTGGTCTTACCGTGATCGACGTGCGCGATGATGGCGATGTTTCGGATTTCCTGCGGGTTCTTCATAGCTCGGAAGCTATCGGAGCCCAATAGCCTTTTGTAGGCCGAATACCGCCTACACCATCATAAATGAAACATCGTGTCCGCGCGTCTTGAGAGCAGCCATGAACGCTGCCTTGTCGGTGGACTTCATGTACGCCTCCTTCGGCTCCACGATCCCATTGTCGACCAGATCGATAAGCACGTCTCCAAGGAGAACCATTCCGAGCTTGCGTGACGTCTGCATCACAGACTGAAGCTGATACGCTTTGCCCTCTCGAATCAGGTTCGATACGGCAGGGACGGTTAGAAGAATCTCGCGAGCCGCAACGCGACCTCCGCCGATTTTCTTGCAAAGAGTCTGAGAGATCACACCTTTCAATGTGTCAGCGAGCATCACTCTGATCTGCGCCTGACGATCCGCTGGAAACTGATCGATGATGCGATCGATCGTGCCGACTGCGGTTGTCGTGTGAAGGGTTCCGAAAACGAGGTGGCCTGTTTCCGCTGTTTCGAGAGCAATCGAAACAGTCTCGAGGTCGCGCATCTCACCCACTAGAACAATGTCGGGATCCTCGCGAAGAGCCGCGCGAAGCGCACTCTTGAATCCGACAGTGTGCAATCCAACCTGACGTTGGGTGATGACGCATCGCTTGTTGACGTGAACGAACTCGATCGGATCCTCGATGGTCACGACGTGATCATCGCGCGATCTGTTGATCAGATCGATCAGTCCGCCGAGCGTCGTCGATTTGCCGGAACCCGTGGGTCCCGTGACGAGGACGAGTCCCTTTGTGAGGAAGCAGAGATTCTGCACCTCCGGGGTGATACCGAGATCTTCCACCGTCGCGACCTTTGCCGGAATCACGCGGAAGACACCGCCTGAGCCCTTGTGATCGCGGAACCCGTTCGCGCGAAAACGCGCGAGATCGGGAATCTCGTACGCAAAGTCTGTGTCGTTGCACTCGGCATACTCGGCACGGTTTCGCTCGGGCATGATCGACCAGAGCATTCCTTCGAGTCGGGCATTGCTTATCGGTGACAAGTCACGCATTCGCTTCATCTCACCATGAATGCGAAGGATTGGCGGCTCACCTACTCTCAAATGAAGATCTGACGCGGAAGTCTCGACGAGAGCGCGGAGGAGTCTGTCGATCTCGCTCCGTGCGGGCTCATTGGAAGTGTCAGACTCGACTAGCTCTCGTGGCGGCTCAACGCGAGGCGGCTGCGGAGTCTGAGTTATGACTGACGAGCTGGACTCCATTGGCGGGCCAGATATCGTCCACGTTTTCGCCTGAGCGAACTCATTCGCCGCCTGCGCCGGCGGTTCCTCGTGAGCCGGTTCGGCAGCCGGCGCGTGACCGTTTCCGTTGGACCCGTTCGTGTGAGTGGCTCGACTTGTTGGAGCAGAGCCATTCGCCGGAGCGGACCCGTTTGCGGGAGCGGGGCTCACGGTCGCCCAGACTTTCTCGCCGTCTGATTCGAGTCGCGCGAGAAACGATCCATCGGAATTCGAATACAGGAATTGCAGTGGACGTCCGGCGGCGAGCGCAGGCGCGACGTGCGCCGGCGCCATCTCGCGGAGCAGCGCGACAAGCTGGCCCGCGCCGAGTGGCTGACGCGTTAGCGGGTGCGGAGTTCCGCGCAGCATGAGGTACGCAACGTCACCATCAGCGAGTCGAACAGACTCAGCGTGATTGGTGACCATGGCAGTCAGAAGAGCATCTATTCTTGGCATCGCTCTCTAGACGACCGAGAGAGCAAATAATCACGCGTGCAGGTGCGCTTCCCGCTCGTGCATTTCACTCCGCTCGAGCTGCACTGTTACGTGCTGAATTCCAAAGAGTCGCATCGCGTCGTGCACATGTTCGAGCGCGTGCTGTTGAGCGTTGGAGTCGCGACAGATTGCGTGCGCGCTCATCGCCACCATTCGAGGGGACACGGCCCACACGTGCAGGTCGTGGACAGATTCAATTCCGGGAATTGCCTCGAGCTGAGTGCGCACGGCTTCGAGATCAATGTGTCGCGGTGTCGCCTCGAGAAGAATGTCGACCGACTCGCGTACGAGCTGCCACGACCCCCGGATTATCAGTGCCGCGGTGATGAATGAGACGAGCGGATCAGCGAGGAGCCATCCGGTATATCGGATGATGATTGCCGCGACGAGCGTTCCGATCCCCGCGAGAAGGTCTCCGAGAACGTGCAGGTAAGCGCCTCGCACGTTCATGTTTTCCTGCGAGGAAGGATGCAGAACGCGAGCAGCGATCACGTTCACTACCAATCCCATTGCAGCGACCGCGAGCATCAATCCGCCTTCGACAGCCTCTGGATTTCTGAGTCGCGTTACTGCCTCAAACAAAATCCATGCGGAGATCAGCAGCAGCGTCGAGCCGTTCAGCAGCGCGGCGATTATCTCCCAGCGGAGATAGCCGAAACTCTTGCGCGGTGTTTCGGGCTGCGTCGTGAACCACGCGACAAAGAGCGAAAGCGCCAACGCGCCGACATCGGTGAAGAGGTGACCCGCATCGGCGAGGAGCGCGAGCGAATTCGCGAAATAGCCGCCAACGCCCTCGACCACGAGAAGGACGGCGGTGAGCACAAGGGCGATACGGAGGCTCTTGCCGGAGCCGTGAGGTACATGAAATGGCCCGGCGTGGGAATGCCCGCTCGACTCGCTATCCTCATGTCCCACATGGACATGCGTGCCGTCGCCGGCGTCGGGACCGAGTCCACCGCCGCCGCTATTGTGATATTTTTCTGGAGTGATCTCCCGGCTTTTAGCCATCCTCGCGCTGGTGCTCCTCAACGGATTTTTTGTTGCCGCGGAGTTCTCTCTCGTGCGCTCGCGCCGCACCCGGTTGGAAGCGATGGTGAGGTCGGGTGATCGGCTCGCACGAATCGCACTCCGGGCAAGCTCAAATATCTCCCGCGTTCTATCAGCGAGCCAGTTAGGCGTAACTCTCGCGAGCCTTGGACTCGGATGGATCGCGGAGCAAACGCTCGCTGAAATCTTTGAAGGAGCGTTCGCGCATCTTCCGTTTGCAATCACCGTGTCGCTGAGCGTCACGATTGCGGGAATCGTCGCGTACACGGTTCTCACTTACCTGCACGTCGTGATCGGTGAGCTCACGCCGAAAGCGGCGGCACTGAATCATCCCGAGATGTTCGCGAAATTTCTCGCGCCGCCGCTCCTGCTCTTTGGCTGGGTGATGTCGCCATTCATCTGGGTGCTCAATCGCTCGGCCAACGGGATCCTTCATGCTTTTGGTCAATCGACCGCGTCGATGAATGAGACAGTTCATTCGCCGGAAGAGCTGCGACTTCTCGTTGAGCAGGCGCAAGAAAGCGGATCTCTAGAGCACGGCGATGCGAAGATGCTCGGCGCGGTGTTCGAGTTCTCGGAAAAGAATGCGCGCGAAGTGATGACGCCGCGCACTGAGATCATCGCGTTTCCCGTTGACGCGACACTTCCGGAAATTCTGAAGATCGTCGAGGAGAGCGGCGTGTCTCGCTATCCCATTTACAACGAGACAATAGACGACATCGTCGGAATGGTCCTCGCCAAGGATCTTCTCAAGGTGTTCATCGCCGCCGCGGCAGCTGAGGCAGGCGGCACATCACACAACGGACATCCCGTCAATTTCTCGCTGCGCGAGATGATGCGGCCCGTGCACATGATTCCTGGCTCGCGTGAAGTCGAAGACGTGCTCGCCGACTTCAAGCGCTTGAAGATTCACATGGCGATCGTGCTCGATGAATACGGCGGGACCGCGGGAGTGATCACGATGGAAGATCTTCTCGAGGAAATCGTCGGCGAGATACTCGACGAGTACGACACGTCGGAAGACAGCGAAGCTCCAGTGCAAACGCGCGCGGGCGAGACGCTCGTTCCGGGAAGCACGAATCTCGGTGAGCTCAACGAGCGCTTCGGTCTCGACATTCCCGAGGATGATGCAACGACGATCGGCGGCTACGTGTTCGGTGTTCTCGGGCGACTGCCTCAGCCCGCCGACAGAGTCATCGCGGGCGGCGCGATGTTTACCGTGCGCGAGATGGACGGCCGGA
This sequence comes from Gemmatimonadaceae bacterium, assembly GCA_041499635.1. Lineage (GTDB taxonomy): Bacteria > Gemmatimonadota > Gemmatimonadetes > Gemmatimonadales > Gemmatimonadaceae > UBA4720. The sequence goes on along the minus strand of JBGQKT010000019.1, from coordinate 24,537 downwards.
AGATCGATTCGCTTGCTGTCGATCTTCATTCGATGGGAGACCGGCGCGCGCACGATCGCGAGCCGCAATCTGCCGGCACAGAAGCAGCGCCTCGATAAAACTCGAAGCGTCCGCAACACCGCTGCCCGCAATATCGATTGCCGTTCCGTGATCGGGTGAGGTGCGCGGAAACGGCAATCCAAGTGTCACATTCACGGCGCCGCCAAATGCTGCGACTTTGATCGCGGTCATTCCAACGTCATGATACGGCGCGATCACGACGTCGAATTCTCCGCGCATCGCGCGAACGAAAACAGTGTCGGCGGGAAATGGACCGGAGATGGAAGCGCGGCGCGCGGCGGGAGCAAGCAACGTTTGATCTTCGTCACCGAATCGGCCGCCGTCGCCCGCGTGAGGATTCAGCGCGCAGAGAGCAATGCGTGGCGATTCGATCCCGAACCATCGCGTTAGATATTCACGCGTAATTTCCGCGACGTTCACAATTCGATCTTCGGTGAGCTCGCTCAACACTTCCCGAAGCGCAACGTGAGTTGTCGCGAGCACAACGCGGAGCGGAGTGCTTTGATTGCCGACGGCTTCCGTCGCGGCAAGCATCATCGCAACTCGCGAATGGGTCAGCGCGGCGAGCATCTCCGTGTGTCCCGGATAATCGTACCCACCCGCGAGGAGCGCTGATTTATCGATTGGCGCGGTGACAATTCCTTCGACCTCTCCGGCGAGAGCGAGCTCTACGGCGCGCTCGATGGCTTTTCCGCTCAGCTGTCCCGCGAGCGTTGCGCCGCCTGAGTCCGACCATTCGCCAATCGATTCATCGACCGCGACGCCACATCCAGTCGCACCGACAACCACCAAATCAGAGCGCCCGCCGACCCGCGGGTCTGCGAGCGCCTTGTTGATTATCTCCGGGCCGATGCCTCGCGGATCGCCCGCGGTCACCGCCAGCCGGCCGCTCACGATCTATAGCCTGATCGACACGTAGGTTTTCTTGCGAAGATCATCGAGAAGCTGTCGCGTCGCTCGCTCCGCCATCAGCTGCTGGCGAATTCGCTCGCGCACTTCGCTCTCCACGAATTGACCGGCTTCGTTTACGGTCACGAGCTGAACGACAGCGTACTTCGGCAAGCCGCGCGGTCCCGTCAGCTCGAATGGATCCGTAATGTCGCCTGTTTTTTTTCCGGTCAGTGCAGCGTTGTACGACGCAGGAAGCGAATCGCGGACGAACGGCGTGAGAATTCCCTTCTCTTCTGCCTGATCGTGATGCCTGACAACGAGGGAATCGAAATTCCCTCCCGCGCGCCATGCCTTTGCGACTGAATCTGCCTCGAGGCGCGCGGCCGCGAGATCTGCCGAATCAATGACTGCCGCAATCAGGATGTGGTGCGCGTGCACCTCGCCCGCTTGCACGCGATCGACGCGCATAATGTGATAGCCGAATGGACTCTCGAACACCGGACTCACCTGACCAGGATTCAGCGCGAACATCATTCGCTCGAATTCAGGTACCATTGCACCACGACGATTCCAACCGAGGTCGCCGCCGGTCGCTTTGGTTCCTGGATCCATCGATTCACGCTTGGCGATCTGCTCGAAGTCACCGCCACGCCTGATCTCGAGAAGGAGTGAATCCGCTTTTGCTTTTGCGGCCTTCTTCTGATCGGCAGTCGGCTTTGGAGCGACGATTACCTGCCGAAAAGTGACCGTTGCCGGCTGTTTCTTGAGCAAATCCTTGTTCTTCTGGAACGCTTCCTCGATTTCGGCATCGCTCACGTTTTTCGTGCGAGCCGTTTTCTGAAGATCCGGAAAAACTCGCTGCTGAAGCGCTCTCCGATAAAACTGAGTGTACAGGTTCCGTCGATATTCCTCGGGAGTTCCGAACCCCGCGGTCTTCAGCTCCGTCTTGTACTCATCTTCCGTCTTGAACTGGTCTCGCACTCGCTTGACCTGGTCGTCCACCGAACGATTTATTTCCGCCTCGGTAACATCGACTTTCATCTCGTGCGCTTTTTGTACGAGAATTTCCTCGTCAACAAGCTGATTGAGCGCATCCTTGGCGAACGCCTCCTGAGCTACCGAGTCAGTCGGGATTTGAACCCCGGCGGCGCGCTGCTGATTGATGAAGGAGAGTACGTCACTCCATAGCACGGGCTGGTCGCCGACTATCGCGACCACTCGATCAACTGCAATTGCGGAGCTCGGCAGAGCTGAAGCGGCCGGACGCGTCGGCGCCTGCGCCTGAAGCACGGGCGCAGCCGCGACTGCAATTGAAACGAAAAAGGCTTTACGCATCCTCATTTTTACCCTCAGCCCTGCCGCCTGTGCCATTATTTCCTGGTCGTGTCTTTCTTGGGCACTGGTACAACGGACGGTGGTTGCCCTGCTGTCTTGGTCGAATCCGTCTTGAGACGAATCTTGGCAGCTTCGACGAGCGCTCTCGCCACCGCGTCGTCGTTGATGCTCCAGTCATACTTGGCGCGCAACGCCGCCTCGACCGGCTCGGTGACGTCGACGTACTGCGCCTTTTGAGCCAGAAGGTCCCGGACGTACTGATCGACTTTCTGATGCGCGAACTTATCCTTGTCGCTGTTTGATTTTGCGTTGACGGCAAGGATCCGCGGATCGATCGTGAGCGACGACCACGCTGACACCAATGAAGTGCTCAGAAAGCTTCGGATTTGTTTCAGTTGCGCCGGGTCAGGACCAAGCTTCGCGCTATCCGCGGCGTGAATCACGAGCTCGTTGCGAACGAAATTCTTGACGAATCCCGGAAGAAGTGAATCCGGTGCGGTCTTGATGCGCTCTCCGATCTGCGCCTGGGCGGGAATTGTCGTGACCCATTTCGCGAGCTTGGCGGCAGTGAAGTCGCCGATGTCGGTCGTTGCGAGAACAGTCTTGTCCCCCAAGTGCGCTTTCGGATCCGCGGTCGCAGCGCGAACCGTCGCTTCCGTTCCCGGATTGATCTTCAACTCATGCGTCTTTTCGAGAGTCGCGAGATACGTGCTCTCGGCCGCCTGCATTTCGAGCTGCTTGCTCGCCTGAACGATCTCCGGTTTTACCTCTGCAAACGTCGGCCGGCGAATGATGTGATATCCGTACTGCGTCTCGACAACCTTGGAGATCTCACCCGGCTTCGTTGCGAGGACTCCCTGCTCGAATTGAGGGACCATCGCGCCCTTCGGGAATGTTCCGAGTGATCCGCCCTTGATTTTCGATCCTGGATCCTGGCTGTTCTTCTTTGCTAGGTCAGCGAAATTTGCGGCCGTTGCCTGTGCCCGAAGCGCTTCTGCTTTCTTCTTGACCGCGGCCTTGGCGGAATCGTTCATGCCCTGCGTCACGAGCAGGATGTGGCTCGCCGCCAGCACTCCTCCGCTGTTGTAGAGCGCTTCCGCAGCATTGCTGTCGGCAGCCGGCCACGACTTCGAGACGAGGTCGTACCATTTCTTGGCCTTGACGTTGTCGATCGCGGCCCACATGGCGACGTCGGCAATCTTCGAATCGGTCAGCGTGTCCTTGTCGACTGCCGCCTGCGCGGCGAGATGGTAATCAACCCATGCGTCGACAACGGCATTGATGACGTCTCGGCGAAGCGGCGCCTGTGTCGTACCCATCATGCTCGCGAGCTGGTCTACTTTGAGCTCATGACCGGCGGCCTTTGCGGTGACGTTCGAATGAGCGGACATCGCGTCTTTGAGCGAGTCGCATGCGGTCAACGTCAGGGTCAGGGCCACTGCCGCGACTGAGAATTTCTTGATCATTTCGTTTTGGTCGATTGTGTGCCGGATGCGACCTGCAACCGCAGAGTCGCGAGGGCGCGGACGAGGCCGCTCAGCAGCTCCGCGCCGCCAAGCCGGGTGAGCTTGAGCGATAACGGATGAGCGCGCCGGACTTCCGCCTGAAACTGTACCTCGTGAAAAGCAGCGGAAATCCCCTTCATGCGAGGCACCGCGTGCTCGCGAAAGGTAATACGCGCATCGTTGCCGCGCACGAGTATGGATTCCATTTCTGCGGCGCCGCCGAGCACGCGGAGGAGCGCGACTGCGAAGAACGCTTCCGCCGGAGGCGGGAGCGGTCCGAAGCGGTCGCGCACTTCCGTGCGCAGCGCCTCGATGTCCTCCGGGTCGATCATGTGAGTGAGACGCCTGTACACATCCAGCTTTGCATCCTGCGCTGCGATGTACTCATCGGGCAGATACGACGGAACATCGACTGAGACGTCCGCCGGCTGGAGCTTTGGCGCCGAATCTCCACGAAGCAGTCGACCCACCGCTTCCTCGAGCATCCGGAGATACATGTCGAATCCAACGGCAGTAACGAATCCTGATTGCTCCGGACCCAGAAGATTCCCTGCGCCGCGCAGCTCGAGATCCTTCAGCGCAATCCGATAACCCGCGCCGAGCTCGGTGTGATGCTCGAGAATTTTCAGACGACGGTTTGCTTCTTCGTCGATGTCGGCATCGGGAACGAGGAGATAGCACGTCGCGCGCCGATGTGATCGACCCACGCGGCCGCGCAGCTGATACAGCTGCGCAAGTCCGAAATGATGCGCCTGGTTCACGAACATCGTGTTTGCGTTTGGAACGTCGAGACCTGACTCGACGATCATCGTCGACACCAGCACGTCGGTCTCGCCGTCGACGAACTCGCGCATCACTTGCTCGAGGTCGCGCTCTCGCATCTGGCCGTGGCCGACGGAAATGCGCGCGCGTGGAACGATTCGACGGATGTGATCGGCGATCGCATCGATTGTCTCGACGCGGTTGTGGACGAAGAACACCTGCCCGCCGCGATCGAGCTCTCGCGTGATTCCCTCTTCGATCAACGCATCGTCCCACGGCTCGACGAATGTGAGAACCGGTGATCGGTCTCTCGGAGGCGTTTGCATCAGCGTCATGTCGCGGAGTCCCGCGAGAGAGATGTGCAACGTGCGCGGAATTGGCGTCGCGGTGAGAGTGAGCACATCGGTGTCGAGCTTGAGGTGCTTCAACCTTTCCTTGTGCTTCACGCCAAACCGGTGCTCCTCGTCAACGACGATCACGCCGAGATTTTTGAATTTCACATCGGGACTCAGCAGCCGATGAGTTCCAATGACAATGTCGGTTCTGCCATCAGCGAGAGATTCGATTACGGCTTGCTGCTGCTTTGGCGTTTCGAACCTGCTCATGGTTTTGACGCTTACAGGAAAATCCGCCAGCCGATCGCCGAATGTTCGCGCGTGCTGTTCAGCAAGAATGGTTGTAGGCACAAGCACTGCGACTTGTCGTCCCGACTGCACTGCCTTGAACGCAGCGCGTACAGCGATCTCGGTTTTTCCATAACCGACATCTCCAACAAGGAGGCGATCCATTGGACGCGGACGCTCCATGTCGGATTTGACATCGGTCGTCGCGGTGCGCTGGTCGGGCGTATCCTCGAACAGAAACGAGGACTCGAGCTGCCGTTGCCATGGAGTATCCGGAACGTGCGGCGGACGAGTTGCGACTTTTCTTCGCGCGTAGAGATCGAGCAGCTCGGCAGTCATTTCCTGAATTGCGGCGCGAGTGCGATCGCGCTGCTGCGCCCAGCGTTTTCCTCCGAGTGAATGGAGGCGCGGCGGGGCCGCATCGGCGGTGATGTCTGCCGCGGATCGATAACGCTCGATCTGATCGATTCGATAGAGCGGCACGTTGAGTCGATCGCCACCTTCGTACTCGATCACCGCTGCTTCGACAGTGCTCTCGCGAAAGAAAATCTTTTCGATGCCGCGATAAATGCCGACGCCGTGCTCGAGATGAACGACGTAATCGCCCGGCGTCAGCGCGGTGAGACTTTCGATTGCGGTGCCGGTCGAATATCGTCGCGCTCGACGAATGCGGCGCTCTCGGCGGAAAATCTCGTGATCTGTGAGGACGCGCAGACCTTGATTGTCGTCGAATGGAGGAATGACGAAGCCGCCATTCAATACGCCGATTGCAAGCGTTGCAGTCGGCGGGCGATTTCCCTCGGAGAGAAGCTCATCGAGTCGCTCTGCCTGCCCGGCGTTGTCGCAGAGGATGATTGTCGAGATACCATCAGCGACGATTTCGCGAAGTCGCTTCATGTCGCGAAGAATCGGCTCCGGCGGGGCAAGCTTGAAATTCATTCTGGCAGGCGCGACGTCTGAGTTGTCGACGAAATCCGGTACGCCTCGCGCGGCGTCTGTCGTTATCCCGACCATGCCGAGCGCGCGAAGTGTCGAAGTGATTTCCGAGGGCGCCGCATAGAGTGCGCTGCGGTCAGGTGCGTCTTCGCCGCGTCGTCGAGCCAGCTCGATATGGTGCTGCGCTTCATCCCACGTGCGTGTGAGCTCCGGCTCTACGTGACTGTCCTCGGGGATCACGACAATTGTGTCCGGCGAAAAAAGCGAGACGATCGAGACTCGCGCGCCTTCGTCAACAATTCCGGAGACTTGTCCGTCGACCGGAAGAATCAGTGCGAGCGTAGCGTCTCGTGTCGATCGCTGACTCACGAGGTCGAAGTGACGCAGCTCGATGATCTCGTCTCCCCAGAATTCGAGACGCACCGGCTCGGCCATGCCGAAGCTGTACACGTCGAAGATTCCGCCGCGAACACTGAACTGCGCGACGTCTTCGACCATCAATACTCGCTCGAATCCGATTGACTCGAGATGCAGCGCGAGATCTTCCGGACGTCTGATGTCGCCTTTGCGAAGCTCGAGTCTCGCCTGAGCGAGCGCGCGAGGAAGCTGCGTTCGCTCGAGCAATGCCCGCGCAGTCGTGAGCAGAATGCGAACGTCGCTGCGCGCGAGCCGCTCGAGAGTTTCGACTCGCTCGCCCGCAACCTCGGCATGCGGCTCCGCCTCGCCGAATCCTTCGCGCGGCGGATAGAACGCGACGGGAAGATTCTCATCGAGTGACTCGAGATCGGCGAGCCATCGTTCTGCCGCCGAAACGCCCTCGGCGATCACGACAAAGAGACGACCGGGCGCGCGACGAGCCAGCGATGCGATTACTGCCGCGTCGCTGGAACCAAATAGCCCCGAGAGGTGTACGCGCGGGTTAGAGGGGGGAAGAACCAATAACGCGCGCGCGAATTCGGGGAGTGCCTCGACTGCTTCGAGTAATGCTGGTAATGCCACCGCGCGCAAGGTATAGTACTAGTAGCTCCGCTGGTAGCGGAGCAAACGTGAAGTGACCGGAGGTTTACATGCGCGCCAAATTCGCAGGACTTGCGGCAGTGTCCCTGCTTCTCTCCCTCGACAGCGCGCATGCGCAGAGCATCGATCGCGCGCGCCCTCGTGAATACCAGCCTGCCGAGCGCGCTCCGGAAGTGAGCGTCTGGATCGATCGCTACTCCTACCGCCCCGGTCAAAGACTCAGAGCTTTTTTCCAGAGTGATCCTGGCGCATACGTAACGATCATTCGTGTCACGACGACCGGAGACGTCAAGGTGCTGTATCCGCGCACTCCGGACGTGCAGCAACCGTATCGATACGATCGTCTCGTCGATGACGAGATTCCGTTCTCAACTGACCTCGGCTTTTACATCAATGAGCCCGAGGGAGTCGGTTTCGTTTTCGCGATCGCGACATATCAGCCATTCGATTATCGCTCAGTAGCGTCGCGCGGACGCTGGAGCACGTTTCAGCTGACTGGCAATCGGTACTCTGATCCGCGCCAGGTAGTCGCTGGGTTCATCGATCGTACTTTGCCTCGGTCGGTCGAATACTCGACTGATTACATACAGTATCAGGTGGCCGGCACCCTGTATCGTCCGCGGCGCTACGGCTACGACTTCGTCGACTACGACGACGTATATCTCACGTGTCTGCGGTATTATCGCGGATACCCGGATTATTATTGCCGCCAGTTCGCGACTTACGGGCAGGGACCGTTCATCCCGATTGTGATCGGTCGTGGTCGTCCGTCGACGCCGACACCGACCACTCCTGGATCGCGCAAGCCTGCGCTACCAAAAAAGCTGGTACCCGATCCGATGGACCGTGAGGAAGGAATCAAGCCTCAGGTTCCAGCGCAGCGATCGCCAACGTCGAATGCCGATACTCAGCGCGCGTGGTGGAATGCGCAGCGCAAAGAAACATCAAAGGGAAGCGACGTAACGGTCTTCCGTGGTGGTTCTCCGCGCGTAGATCCGCAAACACCATCGCCATCGGATTACCGGCCGATGACGTCACAGCCGCGCATCGAAACTCGTCCTGAAACGCGCGAGGCTCCTTCACGCCGTTTCGAGCCGCAGTCTCAGCCGAGCTATGATCCGTCGCCGCGTCGCATCGAAGCGCCGGTGATGCGCAGCGAGCCAATGCGAAGCGAGCCGCGTTATAACCCGGAACCGCGCGTGATCACTGCGCCTCCGTCGCCGCCGCCGGTGGAGCGATCCGAACCCGCACCCCGCGAGTTTCATCCCGCACCGGCGCCTCCTCCTCCACCGCCGCCATCAGCACCGGTAGATCGGGGAGATCCAGCGCCGAGAGTGCTGCCGTCTTCACCCCCACCCCCACCGCCTCCCGCAAGCGAAAAGCAATAAGCGAAAACCGGAGACCGCAAAAAGAACGAGGTATCCGGTGCACCGGATACCTCGTTCTTTTCTTTGCTGCGCCGTTCTCCCCTCCTCAGCAATCTATATTTCGCCCGTGAACCTCGACCACATTCGAAATTTCTGCATTGTCGCTCATATCGATCACGGCAAATCAACTCTCGCCGACAGACTGATCGAAGCCACGGGCATGCTCCAGAAGCGAGAGATGAAAGCGCAGGTGCTCGACACTCTCGACCTCGAGCGCGAGCGCGGAATCACGATCAAGCTCAACGCCGTTCGCATGAGCTACGAAGCGGCCGATGGAAGCACCTACGAGCTCAATCTCATCGACACACCGGGTCACGTCGACTTCACCTACGAAGTCTCCCGCTCACTCGCGGCATGTGAAGGCGCAATTCTCGTCGTCGATGCGTCGCAGGGAATTCAGGCGCAGACGCTTTCAAATCTTTTTCTCGCGCTCGATGCCGGCCTTCAGATAATTCCTGTTCTCAACAAGATCGATCTCCCGGGCGCAGAGCCCGAGAAACGCAAACAGGAAGTTCACGAGCTACTGGGCGTCGATCCCGATGAGATCCTGATGGTCAGCGCTAAAGAAGGAATCGGAATTCGCGAGCTGCTCGAAGCGGTTGTCGCTCGCGTGCCCGCGCCAACGGGCAACGCAAATGGTCCGCTGCGCGCGCTGATTTACGATTCGTATTACGATCGCTACCGGGGTGCGATTCCCAGCGTTCGTGTCGTTGACGGAGTGATTCGCGAAGGAACGCAAATCACTTTTGGCGCGAGTGATTCCGTTTATGAAGTTGCCGAGGTGGGATACAATCAGCTTCGCCAGGTGAAAACGGACGCGCTCGGTCCCGGCGAAGTTGGCTACGTCGTGGCCAACGTGCGTTCAGTAAAAGAAACACGAGCGGGCGATACGATCTTTGACGCAACGAACAAAGCGAGCGCACCCCTTCCCGGCTACAAGGAAGTTCGATCTTTCGTCTTCGCCGGACTTTATCCGACCGATACAACTCAATACGAGACGCTGCGCGACGCGCTCGAAAAGCTGCAGCTCAACGATGCGTCATTGCAGTACGAACCCGAGACTTCGACCGCACTTGGCTTCGGATTTCGCGCAGGATTTCTCGGGCTGCTGCACATGGAAATCGTGCAGGAGCGTTTGCTTCGCGAATACGAGCTCGAGCTGGTCACCACTGTGCCGAGCGTCGAGTATCGCGTGTATCGAACTGATGGGACGATGGAGCTCATCGAGAACCCGTCGCTCATGCCGCCCGCAACTTTGATCGACTACATCGAGGAGCCGTACGTCAAAGCGAGAATCATGGCGCCAGCCGATTACATCGGTGGAATCATGACGCTCGGTCAGGAGCGGCGCGGCGTCTACAAGAACATGACCTACCTCGACACCGCGAGGGTGGAGTTCGACTGGGAATTCCCGCTTGCCGAAATCATCCTCGATTTTTTCGATCGATTGAAGACAATCAGTCGCGGCTACGCTTCACTCGATTACGAAATACTCGCGTACAGGCGCAGCGATCTCGTGAAGCTCGACATGCTGATCAATGGCGATCCTGTCGACGCGTTCTCCGTAATCATCCATCGCGACAAGGCATACGAGTGGGGGCGCAAGATCGCGGACAAATTGCGTGAGCTGATTCCGCGGCAGCTGTTCGAGGTCGCGATTCAGGCTGCGATCGGCCAGAAGGTCATTGCGCGCACGACCGTCAAACCGCTGCGCAAGGATGTTCTCGCGAAATGCTACGGCGGCGACATCACACGCAAACGCAAGCTTCTCGAGAAGCAGAAAGAAGGAAAGAAGAGAATGAAGCAGGTGGGATCGGTAGAGATCCCGCAGGAAGCTTTCCTGGCTGTACTACAGGTGGACTGAGCCGTGGCATCGCTCGTTGTTCAGACGAGCTTCCTCGGCGACGTTGTCCTCACGACTCCGCTCATTGCCGAGCTCGCCAAGCGCGGTGACGTGGACGTCCTCGCAACGCATCCAGGCGCCGAGATTCTCTCGAATAATCCTGCTGTTCGAAACAGGATCGTCTACGAGAAGCGTGGCGACGACAGTGGCATCTCGGGATTCATGCATACTGTCGGTCGCGTTCGACGCAACTCATACGTCGTCGCGTACCTTGCACAAGGTTCAGTGCGCAGCGGCGCGTTAACGCTCGCAGCAGGCATTCGTCATCGCGTTGGATTCGACACGTCGGCCGGAAAAGCTTTCTACACCGAGCGCGTGCGGTATCAACCCGACAAGCATCATTCAGAGCGATTGTTGTCGCTCGCTTTCAGCGATTGCGCGGATCCCTTCGTGCCGGAGCAGGTGCGGCCACGACTTTATCCTGGCGATGATGAGCATCGAGTGGTCGACAAGCTGCTTGCTGACGCAGGAATCGACGATCAGAATTTTATTGTTCTTTGTCCGGGGAGTGCGTGGGGAACGAAGCGCTGGCCATTCTATCCCGAGCTGGCGCTACTTCTCGCTGAACAATTTTCAATTGTCGTAGTGGGCGGCAATGGTGACGTGGAATCGGGAGAGATCATTGCGGGGCAGCTGCCGACTGGCCGAGCGTTAAATTCCGCCGGGCGACTTTCGCTTCTCGCATCTGCCGAAATAATCGGGCGCGCGAAGGCGCTCGTCGGAAATGATTCCGCGCCGCAACACCTCGCGTCAGCGATGGGAACTCCGACGGTGACAATTTTCGGTCCCACCGTGCCGGAGTTTGGTTTTGGGCCGCTGGCTCCGAAAAGCGAGAGCGCGGGCGTTACCGAGCTCGACTGCCGCCCGTGCGATCGTCACGGACCGATGCGGTGCCCGCTTGGACATTGGCGCTGCATGCGCGAACTTTCGTCCCGTGAGGTTTACGACGTTCTGATGCGAACACTCAGCTAGCGAGCGAGCGTGACAGTCAGGGAGCAATTCATCATTGGCGTAGATCTCGGAGGGACAAACATCGCTGCAGGCGCGATGCCAACCGACGGAACTCGCGAAATCGCCATGCGAATGGCGCCCACGCACAGCGAAGAAGGCGCCGATGCAGTGGTGGACCGAATCGCGATGATGATCGAGGACGTCATCGCCCAGACGCAGGCAGAGACAGGCGCCGACCGATCGGATTTTCTTGGAGTGGGGATTGGGTCGCCGGGTCCGCTCGACCGCGCGCGCGGAATCGTAATCGTGAGTCCCAACCTCGCATGGCGCAACTTTCCTCTCCGCGATGAAGTATCGAAACGCGTGAGCCTCCCCGCCGCCCTCGACAACGATGCGAACTGCGCGACGCTCGGCGAGTGGTGGTGTGGCGCAGCCAAAGGCGGCCGCAATGTCGTCGGCATAACCATTGGCACGGGGATCGGCGGCGGACTGATCTTCGACGGAAAATTGTATCACGGCTCTTCCGATGGAGCGGGGGAAATAGGACACACGACAATCGATCCCACCGGGCGAAGATGCAAATGCGGTAACTACGGTTGCCTCGAGGCATATGCGTCCGGTCCCGCGATTGCCGAGCGCGCCAGAGAAGAGCTGGAAGTAGACGGGAATTCGATTCTTCACGAGATGGTCGACGGCGACGTCAATCGCATCACAGCGCAAATCGTATTCGAGGCTTCGAAAAGAGGCGATCCGGTCGCAACGCAGGTAGTGCGCGACACCGCACACTTTTTAGGCGTTGGAGTTTCGAATCTGATCAACGTCTTGAATCCGGACATTGTCGTAATCGCTGGCGGAGTTACTCAGGCGGGCGATCTGCTGTTCGATCCATTGCGCGCGGAGATCAAGAGACGCGCGTTCAAGTCGTTGGTCGATGCGTGCAGAATTGTCCCGGGCGCTCTCCCACTTTCAGCTGGTGTCGTTGGCGCGGTCGCGATCTTCCGTGCGCAAATGCTCGGCGACTTGTAGCATCGCTGCATGGCGGAGAAGAAGCGAGTCGGAGTTATCGGAAGTTTTGTCTGGGACGTGATTCACGGTCGCGACCCCCACGACGCGCCTGTCGAAGAATGGGGCGGCATCACGTACGGGCTCGGCGCACTCGATGCCGCACTCCCGGACGATTGGGAAATTGTTCCTCTGGTCAAGGTCGGATTCGATCTGGCCCAGCGCGCACGTGAATTTCTGCGTGATCTCGAAAAAGTGGCGCCAGACGCGGCGCCGATCGAAGTACCTCAGCGCAACAATCGCGTCAACCTCTACTACCAGAGTGAGGAGCGACGATGTGAGCGACTCACTGGCGGCGTGCCTGCCTGGAGCTGGCTTGGTCTCAAACCGTTGCTCGCCGATCTCGACGCACTCTTCATCAATCTCATAAGTGGCTTCGAGCTCGATCTCGAAACCGTGCAGCTGATTCGGACGCATTTCAAGGGACCGATTTACTGCGATCTGCATTCAATCGTTCTCGCCGTTCAGCCCGACGGCATGCGAACGCTTCAACCGCTGCCGAATCCGGCTGCATGGTGTCGCTGTTTCGATTTCGTTCAGGTGAACGAGGACGAGATGAGCATGATGGCGCCCGATCCGATGGGACTTGCCGCGGTCGCAATGTCGGAAGGCGTAAAAACGCTGAGCGTCACCCTTGGCAAGCGAGGTGTGGTCTACTTTGCGGCCCCGCGATTCGATCACTTATCGGATCTCGATCGCGATCGATTCCATCCAGCGACAGGTCCAATTCGCACCGAGCTTCTGGCGGCGGCGCCGACACGCTCGCCCTTCGACGGTGATCCAACAGGGTGCGGAGATGTGTGGGGAGCGACATATTTCTCAAGACTTCTGGCTGGAGACAATGTAGCGGAAGCAATGCGGCTTGCCCTCGTGGCGGCCGCAAAAAATTTCGATCACCGCGGGGCTTCCGGCCTCGCGCGCCATCTGCGAGGAGAGCTCAGCATCAAGTGACGAAAGTAATCGAGGCTCCTCCCTCGCTGGACGACACAAGCTTCGAGCAGATATTCGAAGCGCTGGCACCTCTTCCCCCCGACGAAAAAATTCTCATCGATGCCCGGCGAACCCGGTGGGCGTCGCCGTACGGGCTGACCGCGCTGCTGGCTGTCGCGCAAACTCGGCTTCAACGGCCGGCGCTGGCCGTGCCGGAGCTCGAGGAGGCCGCTAGCTACTGGGCGCGCGCGCAGTTCTTCCGGCATGCCGAGGATCTCTATGAGATCAGCGGCCGCGTGCCGCGCGCGCGAAGCATCGAAGACTCGAGCGTCCTCCTGGAGGTAACTCCGGTTACAAAAACCGAAGACGTTCATCAAGTCGTGGACAGAATCCAAACGAAAGCGCAATCTATGTTGACTGGAACGCTTCACCTCGAGCCCAGCGCATCGATGCGCTTTACAATGGCCCTTTCCGAAATTTGTCAGAACGTCATCGAGCACGCGGGACGCGGCGGATGGGTCGCCGTTCAAACCTACCAGTTCAGGAAACGACTTCAGGGGAGACGCGTCGTCGTGATCGCCGTATGCGATGCGGGGATCGGCTTTCGTCAGTCTATGGAATCCACTCATGGTCCGCGCGCGACAGATCGCTGGGACGATGGAATGGCACTCGAGGAAACGGTTATGCGCGGTGCGTCTCGATTTCGCGATCCAGGTCGCGGCCAGGGCTTGGCCGGCGTCCGAAAATTCATCCACACGTGGGATGGAAAGTTGAGCGTGCGCAGCGGTACCGCGGAGATCGCAATTGTCCCCGAGTGGGCCGACGGCGAGCCGCTGACGGAGAACATGCCGTTCTTTCCCGGCGCGCAGGTTCAGATTACGCTTCCCGAGAGAATTATTCCATGATCGGCCACATCGATGTGAGCGGCGTGCTCAAGACGAGCGTGTGCGATCTTTACTCGAACCTCGTCACGCGACCAACGGGCGTCGCAGTCCGCGTCGAGATCGAGCATCGCCTCGACGAGATCGGCGATCGCGCGCTTGCCGTGCTCGATTTCTCGAATGTCGGCCTGCTCGACTTCTCCTGTGCCGATGAGATTGTCGCGAAACTGCTCCTTCAATACGTGAGCTTGGACATTCCGCGGCGTGAGGTGTACTTCCTCTTTTGTGGCATCAGCGAGTCGCACCTGGAAGCGATCGAAACGGTTCTCGAGCGACACGGCCTCGCGCTTGTAACTCAGCGGCCCGACGGAAGCCGCCATCTCATTGGAATGATCGATGGCGACCAGCGTCGCATCTGGGAAACGATGCGCGATCTCGGAACCGGCGATGTCCCCGACATCGCGAATGCGGCGGGACTGCCGCATGATCGAGTCGAACGAGCACTCGACGATCTCTGGAGACGACGTCTCGTCATTCGAGAGGAAAAAGCGTACGTATCGCTCGCTGGTTTACGCCCAACACCGTAAGTGAAACGCCTCAGACTTCCACCGAGCGACCTGAAGATCAGCGGATTTCGTCCTGAGCTCCGCGTTCTGGACTACCTCGCGACGAAAAAAGGCGACGCCGAGCGGGGTCCGATGGTGTGGATCGGTCCGGCCGACGCGAAGATCCGCTTGCTTCAACAGGGTGAGCTCGCGTGGATCTATGGACCTCGGCGTCATGAGCTCGCAGTCGTGCAGATCGACGAGAGCGTGCCAGAGGGAAGCGTGAAGCTGCGCGACATCGCCGGTGTGAGTGTCAGCGAGCGCGTGGTCGTTACAAAACCGGATCTCGATACCCCACGAAAGAGCGTCGGATAATCGGATGGCAAAGGAAACGAAGTCGGCTGGACGTTCGACAGTAGCGGTTCACGGCGGTGTCCCGCATCGCGGACCTGGCGATCCAGTGGCGCTGCCGCTCACGCAGTCCGTGAATTACGTGCAGGACTTCGGCACTGCCGATCTGCTCTATACTCGATACGGCAACACGCCGAACGAAGAAGTAGTTCAGAAGCGGATCGCAATGCTCGAGGGCGCCGAGTCAGCTCTTGTGCTTGCGAGCGGAATGGGCGCGACTGCATGTGCATTGCTCGCGCTGCTTCGTCCGGGCGATCATCTCGTTTCGAGCACTTGGATTTACGGCGGCACTCGCCGATTGCTCGCTGAAGAATTCGTATCGATGGGAATCGAGGTCACCTTCGCCGATCCCGACGAGCGACGCGTCTGGCGCAGCTCGATCCGAAAAAATACGCGAGCGATCTTCGTCGAATCTCCGGTGAATCCGACGTGCAGAGTGCTCGACCTCGACCAGCTCGCAACCCTCGCAAAGCTTCAGGGTGTCGCACTCGTTGTGGATTCGACTCTGGCCAGTCCGATCAACGCGCGACCAATCTCGAACGGCGCGGATGTAGTGATTCACTCCGCCACGAAATATTTGAACGGGCATCACGACGTACTTTGCGGAGTTGTCGCGGGCTCGGCGCCGTACATCGACGAAGTCCGAAACAAGATGATCGTCTGGGGGCAGGCGCCCGATCCGTTTGCGTGTTGGCTACTCGAGCGTGGTCTCAAAACGCTCGACGTGCGGGTGCGCCGCTGCAACGAAAACGGAATGCGCGTTGCGGAGTGGTGCTCCGCGCGTCCTGAAATCGCAAAGGTGCATTACGCTGGATTGCCGAGCCATGTCGATCACGCAATCGCGAAAAAAATGCTCGATGGATTTGGCGGACTGATGTCGATCGAGCTCGCAGGAGGCGCCGCAGCGGCCGACAGCTTTGTCCGGAAGCTCCAGCTCATCACTTATGCGGCGAGTCTTGGAGGAGTGGATACCCTTGTCATCGAGCCACGCTACAGCTCACATGCGCACATGACGAGTGAAGAGCGCGCGGCAATCGGCATTCCTGACGGCTTCCTTCGCCTGAGCATCGGCATCGAAGACGCCGACGACATCATCGCCGACATCGAGCAAGCGCTGAAGTAGGCGCAGCATGATCACACTCGAGGACGTCGCAAAGGAATACACCCGCCAGCGAGTGGCGCTGAGCCATGTCACGTTCCAGGTGAAGCGCGGCGAGTTCGTTTTTCTCATTGGTCCGAGCGGATCGGGAAAAACGACCATCCTCAAGCTGCTGTACATGGAAGAGAAGCCAACGCACGGTGGCGTCTGGGTAAACGGCATTCATTCCAGCGCTGCAAAGCCGAGTGAGATCGCTCACCTGCGCAGAAAGCTTGGAATTGTTTTTCAGGAATTCCGTTTGCTCGAGGATAGAACCGCCGAGCAGAATGTCGCGTTCGCTCTCGAAGTGACCGGCGCGCCGAAGGAAACCATTCCCGCGAAAGTTGCGCGTGTAATGAATCAGGTCGGACTCGCGTCGAAGGCGACTCAGCTGCCGCGACAACTTTCAGGCGGCGAGCAGCAGCGAGTCGCAATTGCGCGCGCACTCGTGAACGAGCCCTACTTCATTCTCGCCGACGAGCCGACTGGAAATCTCGATGAGCGCGCGACGCGCGGAGTTTTCCAGCTGCTCAAGGACATCAATGCAGGCGGCACGTCCGTGATCATGGCCACGCACGATCTCGAGATGGTTCGCAGCACCGACTTTCGGACGATCGAGCTAAATCACGGCCGAATCGTCTTTGATTCCTCGGAGAAGCCACCGCCAGAAACACGCTACACGCCGCTAATCGGACAGCCGGCAATCGGCGGGCCGAGCGAAGACCACTGGCCGCCGCCGCCCGCCGGCGAATCCTCCGGATAAATGCTCGCACTGCGTGAAGCACTGAACGCGTCGAGGCGCGCGCCGCTTCTTAGCGGGCTCGGAGTCCTCACAATCGGATTTTCGCTCTTCGCGTTTGGATTGTTCGCGCTCGTCGCCGTCAATATTCGAGAAGCTCTACGGGCGGTGGAAGAGCGTGTCGAGGTCCGCGCCTTTGTCGCCGACGGAACTCCGCCGGAAGCCATCGCTACTGCAATGAGTGATATCGGTGCGTTTCCCGAGGTCGCTCATGTGGAGTTTGTCACGCAGGAAGGAGCTCTCGAGCGCGCACGCAAAGACCTCGGAGAATTCAGCGACGTGTTCGAGGAAGCGACGCTTCCTGCGTCGATAGACATTCATCTCCGCGCAAATCTTCGCGGGCCTGAGAATGTGAAGTCAGTGGCTGAGCGCGTGAAATCGTATCAGTTCGTCGATGATGTGAGGTACGGGCAGGAGTGGGTCGAGAAACTGTACAGATTGCGCGGCATAGCCCAGGCAGCCGGCTTCGGTCTCGGCATCGCATTCGCTGCCGTTGCGATAATCATCATCGGCGCGACGATTCGCGTATCGGTGCTGGCGCGCGAAAAAGAAATCTCGATCATGCGGCTGGTTGGAGCGACCGACGCATTTGTTCGCGCGCCGTTTCTCATAGACGGGTTCGTCAAGGGAATACTCGGCGGACTGTTAGCACTTTTGCTCACGTGGATTGCCTATCGATTGATCGACACGCGCTTTCTCAAGCTTGTGTTCTTCGATACTCAGGTCATCCTGATAGGAATATTTGCTGGTGCATTGATCGGTGTCGCCGGAAGCGCAACGTCAGTGTGGAGGCACCTACGAAGGATCTAGCGCGCGCGTCGCTGATCGTCGTGCTACTGCTTTTATCTGCTGGTACTCTGCGCGCGCAGGATGAAGGAGAGGCGAAGCTGAGGGCGCAGCAGGATTCGCTCGCGCGAATACGCCGCGAGCGCGAGGCGCTTCAGCAAAAAATGCGAGGTTTGCAGAACAGAGCGCACGACATATCCGAAGAAGTCGACAATCTGAATCGTCAGCACAGCGCGACAGTCAGAGTCGTGCATTCGCTCGACGCGCAGCTCACGACTCTCAACGGCGAAGTCGAGCACACAACCGCGAATCTCGTTCGCGCCCAGGATGAAGTTCAGGTAAAGCGCGCGATTCTGAGCCAGCGGCTTGTCGAGATCTACAAACGCGGTCCGCTATACACGCTCGAAGTGATGCTCTCGGCAAAGTCATTTGGCGATCTCGTCGCGCGGTACAAGTACCTCCACATTCTTGCGCAACGCGATCGCGCAATGCTGCGACGCGTTGACCAGCTGCGAACCTCAATGCTCGGAGCGCGTCGCCAGCTCGTCTCCCTGCAGAACGGAGTAGAGCAAAATCGGATCGACAAAGCTGAAGAGGCAGTGCGTCTCGCGACTCTCGAGCAGGCTCGGCAGAAAACGCTGGCGCAAGTTCAGCAGGACGCGAAGAAAGCGAAGCAGCGACTCGACCAATTGGCGAAGAGTGAGGCGCGCCTTAATAACGTCATCGCCGGGTTCGAGTCCGCACGGCGTCGCGCCGCATCACGCGCGGGCGGCGCACCTGCAGCGCCGAGCTCGATTCGAACATCCGATCTGGGAAAACTGGACTGGCCTGTCGATGGTAACATCCTCTACAGGTTTGGCCGAGTGATCAATCCGAACAACACGACTACTCGGTGGAACGGAATCGGCATCGCTGCTGCCGAGGGGACGCAGGTTCACTCGGTGTCGTCCGGCACCGTTGTCCTTGCGGATGTAATGGGCACATATGGAAACACGGTCATCCTCGAGCACGGCGGCGGCGACTATTCGGTGTATGGCTCGCTCGAGCGAATGTCGGTAGCGAAAGGTGCGCATGTGTCGAAGGGCCAGGTGCTCGGCACCATCGGCGCGACTGATCCGGCGTTGCCACCGCATTTGCATTTCGAGATCAGACGAGGTGGGCCGGCGGTTGATCCACTCGATTGGCTGCGCGGGACTCAATAACAGATCGAGTCAGTCTTGAACTACAGGTCCGAGGTCACAGGAACTGAAGGCCTGAGGTACCGGGTGAGGTTTCAGAGCAAAACAATCACGGAAAACAGACGACTGAGCTAGCCCGTCTGATGGAACTGGTATACAGTTAGCCCGGTATGACTCGCGTGCATCGACCGTCCCGAACCTTTAATCGTGCCCTCACCCGGGCCGCGGTATATGCCGTGGCATTGGCTCAGATGGTCATCGGCATCGCCCCGATCATTGATGGACGAGCCGGACCGGATGCGCGCGCGCATATCGAGGCGAGCGGTACTCGACTTCACCATGCTCATGACGAAGCAGATTGCGCCGCGTGTCTGGCGCGGCACCTGCTGGCGGCGGCCGATCTCGAACGACCGCAGCCTGTAAGCGTCAAGCGCTCCGTGACGAGACCGCAGGAGGACTTTGCTTTCGTACTTCTGCTCCCTCGCAGCTCCCTCACTCGCTCCCGAGCTCCTCCCGCCTTTCCCGTCTAGCCCAGCGCGCTCGGCTGTAGCCCGCGTTGGTTGTTTCGAAATCCGATTTCTGCGCGAATTGAGAAATCTCATTTGCGCCAGCAACGAACGGGAACAAGGAAAAGGAATTGATGCGAGGACGATTTTTCGTTGGAGCTTGCGCTTCTGCGGTATGCGCAGGCGCGCTTGCGGGACAACAAACCGGCACTCAGGGCGACTCCCTGCGACTCACGCGTGCAGCTGCAGTAGCAATGGCACTCGCGCGAAATCCGCAGCTCGAGGTCGCGCGTGAGCAGACTGCGCAATTCAGGGCACTTCAGGTGCAAGCGCGAGCGTTTCCAGATCCTGCTGTCACGGCATCTCTCGATCAGCAGCCCGGGTTGTTTCGCTCGGCTACTGGCGGTCAGAAAAACATCGGAGCGGGCATCTCCATTCCTTTCCCCGACAAGTTCCGACTTCGCAACAATGCTGCGGCCGGAGACGTTGGCGCTGCAAACGCCGCATATATCGCATTGCGCGCACAAATCGCCGCGCAAACTGCCGACGTCTACGATTCTTTGTTACTCGCAGTTCGACACCAGCAGGACATTACAAACGGAAGACAGCTAGCCGAAGATTTTCTAAAGCGGACACAGGCGCGATTCGATGCCGGAACAGTACCGCGCCTCGATGTCATCAAAGCGAATGTCGAAGTCGCCAAAGCGACGAACGATCTCATCTCAGGCGAGCGCGATGTAGCCAACGCACGATCTTCCCTCGCGAGACTCCTCGGCGTTCCACTCGGGTCACCGGTTCAGCCAGTCGACTCTCTTGAAATCCCTGCTGAAATACCGCCGCTCGAACAGTTGGAGACTGCGGCGCTCTCGATGCGCCCGGAGCTCGCGGGAATTGCAGCGCAGCGACGCGGAGCAAGAGCGTCGACATCTCTCACTCGCGAATTCTGGATTCCCGATCTGACTCTTGGCGTCAGCAGAGACGTAAGTCCGGGAACACCGCCCGCCGCGTACTCCACTGGGTTGTCATTTCCATTCCCAATTTTTCTCTGGCAACACACTTCCGGCGAAATCGCCCAGGCGGAGCATCGAGAGCGAGAACTCGCCGCATCTGAGCGTGATCTCCGCGCGGCAATCGGCGAAGACGTGCGCACAAGCTACGCGACTGCAACAGCTGCCCTTCGCCAGGCGATTTACATCCGCGATCAACTATTGCCGGCTGCACGCGAGGCTTTTCGCGCCGCGTCAGCCAGCTACGCAATTGGTGGCTCATCTGCATTCGAAGTAATCGATGCGAGGAGAACGCTCCTCGATGCCGAGAGCCAGTACTCCGATGCGCTCGCTGCGGCAAACATCTCTCGCTCCGAGCTGGAGCGCGCAATAGGCGCCCGCCTCGACTCAACTGTAATCAGAGAAAACAATGCGAAATAAACTCTTCGCCGCGCTCGCTGTCGTAGCTGGAATAACGGCCTGCTCAGGGAAGGACTCGTCTTCTACTTCCACCAAAGACAGCGCACTCGCCGCGGCGAGCAGCGGCTTCGCGCTGACCGCCGCACAGAGGGCGCGCATTCACATCATCACCGTCGCAAACACGCTCTTTCAGCCAAGCGTCGACGTAACCGGAACGGTTGCATTCAACGGTGACCGGTCGACGCAAGTTCTGTCGCCGGTATCCGGCCCCGTCGCTTCACTTCTCGCCCAGGTTGGAACTCGAGTCGCACCGGGCACGCCGCTCGCCACAGTCTCCTCTCCGGATTTCGCCAACGCGATTGCGGCGTACAGAAAGGCCGAATCGGCTCATCGCAATCTGCAGCGAATCGCCGATCAGGACGTACAGCTCTTCAAGACCGACGCGATTGCGCGACGCGACGTCGAGCAGGCACAGACGGATGCATCAGCCGCCGCCGCGGACCGAGACGCCGCAATTCAACAGCTGCGCTCGCTCGGCGTCGATTCGCGTGCGATCGAACAGGTCAGAGCGAACCCCGCAGTGCAAACCATTCCGGCTGTGATTCGGTCTCCGATTTCGGGAACCGTTGTAGAGCGGTTGATAACTCCTGGGCAGCTGTTGACCGCCGGCAGTACCCCGGCATTCACAGTTGCCGATTTATCGACTGTCTGGGTAATGGCGAATGTATTCGAAGGTGATCTCGCAACAGTTCACCACGGCCAGCTCGCGACCGTGTCGAGCACCGTGTCTCCCGCGCCCTTCAGCGGTACCGTCGATTACGTCTCAGCCCTTGTCGATCCGTCATCGCGTGCCACCGCGGTTCGGCTACTCGTTCGCAATCGAGACGACTTGCTGAAGCGCGACATGTATGTGCGGGTCTCCATCAAGTCAAACGTCAACCGTAATGGAATTCTGATTCCGTCGTCGGCCGTGCAGCGCGATGACGAAAATCTTCCCTTCGTGTTTGTCGAAACTCCCAACGGGACTTTCGGAAGACGTCATGTCACGCTTGGCGCGCATGTCGACGACAACTACGAAGTTTTGTCGGGTCTCACGCCGGGAGAAAAGATTGTCACCGACGGCGCACTCTTCGTTCAATTCGCGGAGACGCAGTGACCGACACAGATCCTGGCGCGCCTGATCCGTTTGAGCAGCCGTCGTCGCTCAACGTCGCATCGCACGATTCCGAAGAAATTGAAACGAGTACTCCTTCGGCAATCCACCGAATCGTTCGGCTCGCGCTCGCGCAGCCATTGCTTACCGCGATCGTCGCAGTTTCGCTCGTCGCGGGCGGAGTGTGGTCGTTTTCACGTCTGCCGGTTGACGCGTACCCGGATCTTTCCCCTCCGCAAGTTGAGATCATCTCGCAATGGCCCGGCCACGCCGCGGAGGAAGTCGAGCGACTCATAACAGTTCCGACAGAAGCGGGCATGAACGGGACACCCAATCTCAAAGTGATGAGATCGGTTTCGCTTTACGGTTTGTCCGACGTGGTGCTCACATTCGAGGACGGAACCGATAACTACTTCGCTCGACAGCAAGTTTTTGAGCGCCTTCCCGATCTTACATTGCCATCCGGCGTAAGCCCCGGCGTTGTTCCCCTCTTTTCTCCGTCTGGTCTGGTATACCGCTATGTGATTCGGAGTCCCGACAGATCTCCGATGGAGCTCAAGAACATTCAGGATTGGGTTCTCGAGAAGCAGTATCGCTCGGTTCCCGGCGTCGCCGACATGTCTTCGCTCGGTGGGACGACAATGCAGTACCAGGTATTGCTCGACCCGACAAGCCTCGCCGGAGCGGGACTTTCCGTTGCAGACGTCGGAACCGCTCTCGAAGCGAACAACGGAAATGCCGGTGGTGGCTTTTACTCGGAGGGCGGACAGTTCTACTACGTCCGCGGGCTCGGTCGACTTCAAACAACCGATGACATCTCCAACGTCGTTCTAGCGGTTCGAAATGGCGCGCCGGTGCTCGTGAAGGACGTTGGCAAGGTTGCAATCGGAAGCGCGCCGCGACTCGGGCAATTTGGTTTCAATTCCGACAACGATGCTGTAGAAGGCGTCGTCGTCATGCGGACCGGCGAGCAGGCTCAGACTGTTCTCAAGAAGGTCGAAGCAAAAACTGCCGAGCTCAATCGAAGTGTTTTGCCGAAGGACGTGAAGGTCGTTCCGTTCTACGATCGAAGTGAGCTGATTCGCCTGACTACGCGCACCGTCGAGGGAAACCTTCTGCGCGGAATAATCCTCGTCGTCGTCGTTCTCATCTTCTTCCTCTACGACCTTCGCTCCGGCCTCATCGTCGCCACCGCCATTCCGCTTTCGCTGTTGTTCGCCTTCATCTGTCTCGATCTCAAGAATATTCCGGCGAACCTGCTTTCAATCGGGGCAATCGATTTTGGAATTCTGGTGCACGGCGCTGTCGTCATGGTCGAGAACATCCACCGGCAGCTCGCACGAAGGTATGGAACGAAGTACAATCTCACTTCAGTAATTATCGACGCAGCGTCGGAAGTCGATCGGCCAATCTTCTACGCCGTAGCTGTTATCGTCGCGAGCTTCCTTCCGATCTACGTTCTGTCGGGGCCCTCAGGCCGGCTCTTCAAGCCGATGGCCGACACGACAATCTTCGCGCTTGTCGGCGCTCTTCTCGTAACTCTCACACTCATTCCAGTTCTTTGCGCGTGGGTTCTCCGCAAAGGAGTTCGCGAGCGCCGCAATCCGGCATTCGAATGGATTCATTCTCACTATAGGAGAGGACTCGACTGGAGCCTCACCCACACGAGAGAAGTTTTGTTGGGTTGTGCCGGTGTCGCCGCGGCATCAGTGATAGTCTGGCTCAATCTCGGCGGAGAGTTCATGCCGAAGCTCGATGAAGGCGCGCTCTGGGTGCGCGCGACGATGCCCTACACAATCTCTTTCGAAGAATCGTCGAAGATTGTTCCGCAAGTCCGCGCCATTCTCAAATCATTTCCCGAGGTAACGACCGTCGCATCCGAGCATGGACGTCCCGATGATGGAACCGATCCGACTGGTTTCTTCAACGCTGAATTCTTCGTCGGGCTCAAACCGTATAGTGAATGGAATGCGCGCTTCCACTCCAAGCCAGAGCTCATCGATGCAATCGACAAGAGGCTCGCGGTCTTTCCGGGCATCACGTTCAACTACACGCAGCCCGCGCAGGACGCAGTGGATGAGGCAGAGACCGGCCTGAAAAGCTCACTCGACGTGAAGGTGTTTGGGTCGGATCTTCTCGTCCTCGAGCGGCGTGGCAACGCGATCAAGCGGGTGCTCGAGGGAATTCGCGGAATCACGCATGTTACGGTAGTGCAGGAGCTGGGTCAGCCGAGCTTGACCGTCACAGTTGATCGCGCGAAAATCGCGCGATATGGATTGAACGTCGCGGACGTAAATGGATTGATCGAAGCCGCAGTCGGCGGTGCCGCAGC
>JBGQKT010000018.1:0-29817 GCA_041499635.1 Gemmatimonadaceae bacterium | reverse complement strand
GCAACTCGCGACGTCAGCAGATCGCGAAGCTCCTCAGGCGAAAGCGCGAAAGGAACGAACTCACGCAGCCATTCATATGATGCGTTCATCCTGCGAGCTGCTCCAGGAATCGCATGTCGGAATCGTAGAGCAGTCTTATGTCGGGAATGCGATAGCGCTGCATCGCCATGCGGCCAGGGCCCATCCCGAACGCCCATCCAGTGTAGCGCTCGCTGTCGACGCCCGATGCGTCGAGCACAGATGGGTGCACCATTCCCGAGCCGAAGATTTCGGTCCAGCCTGAATTTCCACATGCAGGACAGCCGCTTCCCTTGCACATGGTGCACTCGATGTCCATCTCCGCGGACGGCTCGGTGAATGGAAAGAAGCTCGGACGAAATCGCGTGCGAGTCGCGCCGAAGAAGCGCCTCGCAAAGTGAGTGACCGTTGCTTTGAGGTCGACGAAGCTTATGTCCTCGTCAATGGCGAGCCCTTCGAGCTGCGCAAAGACCGGTGCGTGCGATGCATCGAAGAAATCACGGCGATAAACATTTCCCGGTGCCAGAATGCGAATCGGCGGCTTGTAAGTCTGAAGAGTTCTGATCTGCACCGGCGAAGTGTGAGTTCGGAGCAGCACGCCGTCGTCGAGGTACAACGTGTCGTGCATATCCATCGCCGGATGATCGGGAGGAAAGTTCAGCGCGCCGAAGTTGTACCATTCGGTTTCTGCTTCCGGGCCGAGCGCGATCGTGAATCCAAGCTCGCGGAAGATTTCCTCGATTTCTTCGATGACGAGCGTGACGGGGTGCTTTCCGCCTTTCCATGAACGGCGAGCGGGAAGTGTGAGATCGACTGCGCTCTGTGTTTGGCTGGCACTCGATATTTCGACGGCGCGTTTCTCGAGCGCGTCTTCGATTGCCATCTTCACGAGGTTCGCCGCGGATCCGGCCTGCGGTCGCTCGTCGGGAGACAGAGAGGGCAGCTCCTTGATGAGCGCGCTCAACGCGCCGCTCTTCCGGCCGACGAGACTCGTGCGCACAGCTTCGAGCGCATCGGCCGTCGCTGCGTTCTCGATCAGCGCAGACGCACCTGTGTCGATTTCTGCCAGTCTCTCGAGGAAATCCTTGAGCGTCACGATGTGTTTTCAGTCAGCGCGAAAAAGACTCGCCACAGAGACACAGAACACACAGAAAAAACAGCAGAAATTTTTTTAACTGCGACACTGAGCAGCCGAATGCCGTTCCGTTAAGAAATTCTGTGCTTTCTGTGTTTCTGTGGCAGAGGGTGGTTCGCCGTTATGCGGCTGCGAGCGCGGCCCGTGCTGCTTCAGCAAGTGCTCCAAAAGCAGCCGGATCGTTCACCGCAATGTCCGCGAGAACTTTGCGATCTATCTCGACTCCGGCGCGCTTCAGCCCGTTCATGAATACGCTGTAGCTCATGTCGTGCTGATGCGCGGCGGCATTGATGCGCACGATCCACAACTTTCGGAAATCGCGCTTCTTGTTCTTGCGATCGCGGTACGCGTACTTCCAGCCGCGCTCGACATTTTCTTTCGCTGCTTTCCACAGCTTGCTGCGAGCGCCGAATGCACCGCGAGCGGCCTTCATAACCTGCTTCTTGCGCTTCAAGCGCACGACGTTCGATCTGACGCGAGGCATAGTGTGTCTCCTTTACGCCTGGAGGAGGCGCTTGATGTTCTTTGCTTCGCCGCGTGTCGTGATGACTGTCGCGCGGCGGAGCCGGCGCTTGCGCTTGGAAGACTTCTTCGTGAGGATGTGGCTCTTGAACGCCTTGAAGCGTTTGACCTTGCCCGTCCCCGTAAGCTTGAAGCGCTTTCTAGCGCCCCGGTGACTCTTCATCTTCGGCATTTCTGATCTCTATTCGTTAGTGACTTCGAGTCTCGAGCTATTTTGGCGCGAGAATCATCGTCATGAACTTTCCTTCGAACTTCGCTTCCGTCTCGATCTTGGCGACGTCAGCCAGCTCCAGTGCAACTCGATTCACCACCACGCGCCCGAGCTCCGGATGCGCGATTTGACGCCCGCGAAACATCAGCGTCACCTTCACCTTGTTTCCATCCGCCAGAAATTCGCGAGCATGTCGCGTCTTCGTGGCAAAATCGTGCTCTTCAATTCCAGGACGAAACTTCACTTCCTTGAGATGGATCACGTGCTGCTTTTTCTTCGCCTGCCGGGCCATCTTCGCCTGCTCGAATTTGAACTTTCCGTAGTCCATGATGCGAACTACCGGGGGTCGAGCGAGCGGTGCGACTTCGACGAGATCCAACCCCTGCTCTACCGCGGCGGCCAATGCTGATTCGACATCCATGATTCCGAGCTGCGCACCATCCGCGGCAATCACGCGAAGCGGGCTGATACGAATCTGCCGGTTCACGCGAACTCTTTTTGTTGTGTCCTGAATACTTGTCTACCTCTTATTGAAGAAATCTGAAAACGAAAAGCGCGAGCCCCTTGTCAGAAGCCCGCGCTGAATCGAGACAGGAATGATCCTCCGGCCCCGCTCGGCATGAACTCCTGCAGCACGCCTCGCCAGAAGCGAGGGCCAGAGGGTGAGACGATCCGCCCGGATCGTCTGCTTCTCGAATTGTAACTCAATAAGAGTAAATACCTTGGGATGCTGAAGCAACAGCGCAACTAACGGTCGCTGATGCCCGCTTGCCGATAACCGATCCCCAAGGTCCGAAACTGAAAACTGCAAACTGCAAGCCGAGTAGTTATCGGTCCTCGGTCATCGGGTATCAGCCAGCGGGTATCGGCGACCGGCCATTCTCCGCGGTGCGCAGTCGGTACGATCGACCGTCGTGCTGTATCCGCCCCCATGCAATCGTTGCATCGTGCTCGAAAACTACGAGCCAGTCCTCGTCCTCGGCCTGACGGAATATTCGCCGCTTTGTCTCGAGCGTGACCAGCGGCTCGACGTCGTACCCCATGATCCACGGAAGCGGCAGATGCGCGTGCGTGGGACACATGTCGCCAAGAAAGAACGCCTTCTCTCCGGCTGATTCGATCAGCACGCTCTGGTGAAATGGCGTATGGCCCGGAGTCGCAATCACGCGAATTCCTTTGACGATCTCTCGCTCCCGGCTCACGAACTCGAATTTTCCGTTGGCGACAATCGGCATGAAGTTACGCTCGAAGTAGCTCGCGCTCGTTCGCTCGTTCGGGTGGGTTGCGTAATCGTATTCGCCACGCTTCACGAAGTATCGCGCATTCGGGAACGACGGCTTGATCGCGTTCGATTCATCACGGTAGGTGTTACCGCCCGCGTGATCGAAATGAAGATGCGTGTTGATCACGATGCCGATGTCTTCGGATCGAACGCCGATTTGCCGAAACCCGTCCTCGAGCGATGTCCGCCCTTCTTCGCCTTCGTTCTCGATTCCGTAAATGTCCTTGAACTTCTTGTCCTCCTTGTTGCCCGCACCAGTGTCGATCAACACCAGCCCTGACGAGTGCTCGACAAGCAATGTTCGCATCCCGAGCTGAATTCTGTTTCGATCGTCGGCGGGGATTCTTCGTTCCCAAAGTGGTTTGGGCACGACGCCGAACATCGCGCCGCCATCCAGCCGTTGTCCGCCGGCCTGAATTGCGTGAATCGTCAACGCGCCGACGGGCCGTGATTCGACGAGTGGGAGCGGTTTCGTCACGCGGTCCTGTCGTTTTCCGCCGGCCCCGGCAAAGCGGAACGACGTCGCTTGGGCGCGCGCTTGCGCCGGTATGTGACGAGACGGTGAAGATCGTCCCATGTCTCGCATCCGCGATCCGCAGCATCCGCGAGAAGACGCGTGAGGCAATGCGCGGTAGCGATTGCATCGCCGCCGGCGCGGTGACGGTTGGTGATCTTCACCCCGTAGTACGACGCGAGGTAATCGAGCGATCGTCGCGAAAGTTGTGGCAACACCTGACGCGCGAGACGCACCGTGCAGATGCGTCGTCCCACCAGCTCGCGACCCGACGCGCGACGGACTTCGGTGGAAAGAAACCGCCAATCGAAATTCGAGTTGTGCGCAACGAACACGTGACCGGTCAGCACTTCGAGCAACTTCGGCTCGAGCTCGGCGAAACGTGGCGCGTCCTTCACCATTTGCCGCGTGATCTGTGTGAGTCGAGAAACGAACGGCGAAATAGGACGCTCCGGATTCACCAGACTCTCGAACACTTCCGCAATTTTTCCATTTCGAACGACCACCGCCGCGACTTCGATGATGCGGTCACCGCCGTAGTGCTGAGTTCCGGTTGTCTCGAGATCGACGACGACATAGGAGAGCTGCGTCAGCAAATCGGGATCGACGAATCGGTTTGGCTCGACCGCCGACGCCGTCGTGAGGAGCCAGCGACCTGCATCGTCGCGCAGGAATTCGGGACGCCCGGCGAAAATCGCTTCGGCCATGTGCTCGGCGACAATGCGCGGCACTCCTGGAAGATTGCAGACATGTCCGATGAGAGCGACGGGATCCGCCGGTCCACTCTTCAGAAATTGTGCGGCGCGCTCGGCGAGGAAGCTCGACTCTGCGCGCGTGTCCAATCCATCCCGATTCACGCCCACGGATCTTCTCGCACGAGTGGACACGTCATGCACCGCGCGCCACCGCCTCCACGCACGAGCTCCGCGCCGTCAAACGTGATTACCGCGCGGTCGTTCTCGCCGACGCTGCGCTCGTTCGAAAGGAAGTCCGATGCGGTAATCACGTTGAAGCCTGCCTTCTCCATTTCACGCAGCGTGAGATCATTGCGAGCGTACGATAGAACGACACCCGGCCTTACCGCAACGAAATTGCAACCTGACGACCACTGCTCCCTCTCCTGCATCTTCCGTCGCTCACCTCCGCAAAGGATCGGCTCCATGGGAAGTCCGCACTCCTCGAGTGCAGCGAACACACTCGGCATCTCACGCATTCTGCCGGCGCCTTTCTTCCAAAGCAGAATCGGCAAGCGACCCGGACCGATGAAGTGCGGCGGATAAACGACGCACAACTGCCGATCGACCTGCGTGAAGATCATGTCGAGATGAATCGCGATGTCTTCACCCGGCATGACCACGATAACAATTTGCTCGACGTCCGTGCTGCTGAAGAGAAGAGACGCAAGCTGGTCGATTGCCGCGGGACTGGAGCGCTCGCTGAAACCGATCATCAAAATTTGACGACGCATCGGATGCACGTCGCCGCCCTCGAGCGTGTAATTCAGGCGGTGCTCGACTGAGCCGTCGTAGATGATCCCGCGATTCGCGAGACGCGGATTGTGGGTGAAGATCGCCTTCATCACCAAAGCTTCGGTCCATCGAATGCTGTAGCGCATCGAGCCAATCATGATGTGCTCGTTTAGACCCACGGCGACGTCGCGCGTGAAAAAAAGATTTGGAAGAGGAGGCAGTGCGTAGCCGCCTTCATTCAACGCGGCCGCGAGAGGACCCGGTAATTCCTCGCGTCCCTCGATGAGCGCACTCGCGAGCTTCGCAGGCTCCAGCTCTTCGAGCTCACGCGCAATCGGAAGCGATGGAAGAATGTCGATGGTGTCGCGGATGAGTCCCTGTTTTACTTCGGGATCGGCCAGCACCTCGGCGAGAAGATCATGCACGAAATTCACTTCGGCGAACCTCTCGAGAATCGCGACGAAACGGCGATGCTCTCGCTGTGCTGACGCGACATCCATGATGTCGTCGTACAGGTAGTCTTCCCTGGTCGAGGGCGTCACGGCGTAGAGCTCGGCGCCCGGAGGATGGACGAGGACCGACCTCAGCTTGCCGATCTCAGAAGTTACATGAACTGCCATCACAAAAAATACAATCTGAAAGCACTTACGGGGAACTAGACCGGTCTCCGATACCCGCCGGCCGATGACCGGTGACCGAGGCCCGATGACAACCCGGTTGCCCGTGACGCGGGCATTCCCTAACTTGTGAACTAATTCACAAGCACGACTTTGAGACGCATCGCAGAATCCACAATAAGACGGCTGTCGCTCTACCTCAGCTTTCTCGAAGAGATCGAGGCGAGGGGCGTTGCTACAACATCGAGCGATGATCTGGCACACCTCGGAGGAACAACCTCCGCACAGGTGCGAAAGGATCTTTCGTTCTTTGGCTCATTCGGAAAGCGCGGTCTTGGTTATTCCGTTCCCGAGCTGTCGTCGCGACTTCGGCAGATACTCGGACTCGGGAAGCAATGGCGAGTCTGCATTATCGGCGCGGGAAAAATCGGCGCCGCACTCGCGCGCTACGAAGGATTCGCGGACCGCGGATTCATAGTCAGCGGTGTTTACGACGCCGATCCTGATAAGATCGGCACGCGTTGGGGAGACATAACTGTTCGTCCTGAAAGCGAGCTCGAGCGAGACATCGCCTCCAAGCGTTATCAGATCGCCGTGCTCGCGGTGCCGCCCGAGGCGGCGCAGAAGCTCGTCGATCGGGCGGTGAAGGCGGGCATCAAAGCGATTTTGAACTTTGCCCCCGTGCAGCTCAACGTTCCGCACGATGTCTCACTTCGCACTGTGAACATGGCGATGGAGCTCGAGGCACTCACATTCGCCCTGACGAACAAAGGCGATTAGATCAGCGGGTCGCGCGCATTAGCGCCGCGAGCTGCAGCGGACTCAGCGTCTCCGGTCTCGCCGTCGGATCGATTCCTTCGCTGACAAGGATTTCATTCGCGCGCTCGAGGGATACTCGACGCACCGAACGCAAAACGTTCGCGATTTGCTTGCGTCGCATCCCGAATACCGCGAGCACAAAAGAGCGAAACTCGTCCAGCTCGTCGACAGGAATCAGCGGCGAGTCGAGTGGTGTAAGGCGCACGACAGCCGAATCAACTTTCGGCGGCGGGCTGAACGCGCCGGGAGGAACACCGCGCACGATCTCAGCGCGCGCGACCGCCTGGACATTCACCGTGAGCGCGCCGTAGTCGCGCGACCCGGGCGTCGCAACAATTCGTTCGGCCACTTCACGCTGAACGAGAAAAACGCACCGCTTGGGTAGCGGCGCCAGCAGAGTGTGAAAAAGTATCGGCGTCGTGATGTAATACGGAACGTTTCCGACTACGATGTAAGGCTCCTTGACGAGATCGGCGAAACGAACATCGAGGACATCCGACTCCACGACAGTGATTCGGTGATTGCTCGCGTACCGCTGACGCAGGCGCTCGGCGAGCATGTGATCGATCTCGATGACGATGACTCGACCGGCCCGCGCGAGGAGAAGCTCGGTCAGCGATCCCCTTCCCGGTCCAATCTCGATTACGACGTCACTGCTCGACGCGCCCGCAGCATCAGCGATGTCCTCGAGGGCCGATCGGTCATTGAGAAAATGTTGACCGAATCTTTTCAGGACCGGCGGATGCGGCCGCTTGCGCGCCAAGGTCAGGTGCGCAGAACCAGAAGTGTCAAATCATCGTCGCTCGGCGCGCCGCCGGTGTGCGAGTCGAGCATGTCGAACACACTGCGCAAAATCTCCTCTGGCTGATGCGAGCGATCTTTGCTGATGACATCGAGAACTTTCGATTCGCCCAATCGGTCGCCCGCAGGGCTGCGCGCATCGATGACTCCATCTGTGAAGAGAACGAGAAGGTCTTCGCCTTTCTTCCACGGCTCGGTGGCAGCGCCTGGCACATCCTCGCTCATTCCGAGTGGCGGACCATGCGCTACGAGGCGACGGGGAGCGCCCTTCGCGCCAAAGATGAATGCGTGAGGATGCCCGGTGTTCGAGTAGCGCAGGGTCGAAGTTTTTTTCTCGATCACGCCAAAGAACATCGAAATGAACATTTCCGTAGTCGCCAGCTCCTCGCGCAATGTGCCAAGGAGCAGAGACAACATCTGGCCTGGATCGGCTGCGGCTTGCGCGTGGATCGCGGCGGCGCTCATCGCGAGTGCCATTATCAACGCAGCGCGATAACCGTGGCCTGAAACGTCGCCGACCATCACACCGGTGCGGCCGCCCGGCATTCTGAATAGATGATAGAAGTCGCCGCCCACGCTCTCTGCGGGAACTACTCGCGCAGCGACTTTCGCTTCGGGCGCGACGATCGCTGGATTCGGCAGCAGCTTCATCTGAAGATCGTGCGCGAGATACATCTCCTGCAGCAATCGCTGTTGCTCGAGCGACGAGCGTACGAGTCTCGCATTCTGAATCGCGGTGCCGATTTGTGTTGCGATTGCCGCAACGAGCTTTTGATCGCCGGCGCTGTACGGTTGATGCGTCCGTCGATCTGACAGATTCACAACACCGAGTGGCTCGCCGCCCGACGGTGTCGTCCACATGATTGGCACCGAGAGCATCTCACCGCGCCTATACGGGCGCTCGGCATCGCAGACCATCTCGTTCTCTTCGACAGTCAGTGGATGCTGCGTGCGAAAGACTCGCGCCGAGACGCATCCCGGATCGTCGACGCGAATTGGAGGAGCGCCTTCGGATCCCGTTCCAATCGCGGCAACAACATGCAGGGTGTCGGTGGACGGCTCGTGCACGAGAATCGATGCGTGGCGCGCGCCTACCGTCTCCGAGATTTCGGTGAGAATTGTGTGCGCAGCATCCTCGAGAGTCACCGTGCGCCCGAGAATCTCACCGATAGTGTAGAGCAGATTGATTTCTTCGTAGCGTTCGGCAAGCTCGAGCGCCGCGTGATCGACTTCCTGAACCCCACGCAGAATCTGCGCGACGACTGGAAGGAGAAATCGGAGATGTATTTCCACCGGCTCGCTAGCTGCGCCACACGGCGCAATAGCAAGCCACGTGCGTTTTGCGCCGGGGACAGGCGCAACGAGCATCATCCCATCATTGGTGCGAAGCGGCGCGGCTGCGTTCAGCGGAGGCAGAGCATCCGGCGGTTGAAGCCTTGGAGCGGAGCGCGCCAGGGCGGTGAGATCGCCGATGTCGCCGGTCGTTGTGCTCCAGACGGCGCTGTCGCATTGCGAGATATCGCGAAATGCAACGAGAACCGTCTCGAGCTCTTTCATTCGCGGCGGAGTGTGAGCCTGATGACGTTGCCGCGCTTCCGGATATGCTCAACCCGGTCCATCAGGCGATGCATCAGGAAAAGGCCGCGTCCGTCCTCGCGCATGACGGTTTCCGTAGTGGGCTCGACGCGTTCCTTCTCCATATCGAAGTCAGGGCCTTCGTCTGCAACGTCGAACACAATCTCATCGTCGCTGACCAGCGCGCGCACCCGCACATGCTTGCCCTTCCCGTTGGCATTCCCTCGAATAATGGCGTTCGATAACGCCTCAGAGAGCGCCACGGGAACGTTCAGCGAACACTTTTTGGGAGGCATGTGAAGCTCGCGACACTGACGCGTCGCGAGCTCTACAACTTGTTCGATGTACTTGACGTCGCTGGGAATCTCGATGTCGAGAGCGACGCGGGGCTTAGCCATCAGAAACTCTCGAGCGCGCGCTCCCTTGAATCCGAGATTTGAAAGAGAGTGTCGAGCTTGGTGAGCTCAAACAGCGTCTGCAGATCGTCGTTGAGGTTCGCCAGGCGAAGCTCTCCCCCCTGTTCGCGGATTTTCTTGGAGAGCGAAACCAACACGCCGAGTCCAGAGCTGTCGATGTAACCGGTCTGACTGAAGTCGATCAGAAATTTCTTTTCGCCGCGCTCGAGCTCGTCGAGAACTTTCTGTTTGAGCTCCTGGCGATTACCGACGATGAGCTGACCCTCGACGTCGACGACGACCACATCTCCCTGCTTGCTGATCGAGAAACTCATTCTTTGTCTCCAATTGTTTTTATTCGGCCGCCGCAGGCACCGATTGCAGAGCAGTGATTGCAGCGACGTTAATAATGTCCTCCGCGGTAGCGCCGCGCGAGAGATCGGCGGCAGGCCGTGCAAGTCCCTGCAGGATGGGACCGATCGCGCTCGCACCCGCGAGACGCTGCACCAGCTTGTACGCGATGTTTCCCGCGTCGAGCGAAGGAAACACGAGCACATTTGCATTGCCACCAATGCTTCCGCCGGGCGCCTTGCGAAGCGCGATCTCCGGAACCAGCGCCGCATCACCTTGCAATTCTCCGTCCACTGCGAGTCCCGGTGCGCGAGAGCGAATCAAGTCCAGCGCGGCGAGGACTGTGTCTACGCTCTCGCCTGCAGCGCTCCCGTGAGTGCTGAATGAGAGGAGGGCGACGCGAGGCTCGTCGCCGACAATGCGCCGACGATCCTCGGCAGCAGTTATCGCGATCTCTGCCAGCTGCTGCGCGGTTGGATACCTGACGACAGCGCAGTCAGTGAATGTGAGAACGTCGCTCGACGCTTCCCATGAAGAACCGGCAACCATATAAAACGCACTCGAGACCGTCGTGAGTCCGGCGCGTACTCCGATTTTGCGAAGCGCAGACCGAAGGACGTCGGCGGATGTGTACACGGCGCCGGCGACACAGCCGTCGACTTTTCCGTCTGCGACAAGGGAGTCCGCGTACTCCAGCGGTGAACCGTACGTCGCAACGATAATTTCGAGTCCGGTCGCCTCGGCCCGGGCGTGATTCGAAGTTCCGGAATCGACGACGAGAACCGGCCGAGCAATGCCAAGCGTTGACAGAGAGACCGCCGCTTCAAGAACTCGCGGGTCCGGGAATTCGGGAAATGCGATTCTGGCTCCGAGGGCGGCCGCCCGCTGGCGGATGCTCTCGATGAACGTCATTTATTTCGATTTGGCGTTCTGGGCGTATCGCTTCGTCAACGCTGCTGCAACCGCGGGATGCACGAGCCCTTCGAGCGAGCCGCCGTGGAGCCCAATCTCGCGCACGATGCTCGAGCTGATGAACGTCGTCTCGACCGACGGAATCATGAACACCGTTTCGAGTCCCGGCGACAGATGCCGATTCATGAGCGCCATCTGAAACTCGTACTCGAAATCGCTCATCGCGCGCAATCCGCGAATGATGAGAGACGCATTGACGCTCCTCGCGAAATTCACGAGCAAGCCCTCGAACTGCTGGACGTCTACACAATCGTTGCCGCGCGTCACCTCTCGGATCATCTCGACTCGCTCGTCCGCGGTGAACAGGGGCTTCTTGGCGCTGTTGCGCGCCACTGCCACGACGAGCTTGTCAACGAACTCGCAGCTGCGCGTGATGAGGTCTTCGTGGCCGCGCGTGATTGGATCGAAGCTTCCCGCGTAAATCGCGATTGTTGCCACGCTATTCCTCGGAGCGATAGATGGTGATCGCCGTGGTGCCATAACGTCGGGTGTCGCCGCCCGCAGGCATCAATTCAGAGGCGGCGTGCTCGACGGACAAGATCGACGCGAAAGGAACTTGAAGCCAGTGGGCAGCGACTCGCGCTGCTCCGCCGCCCGAATAAGGCGGGTCGGCGAACGCGACGTCGAAGGTGCCCAGACCAAGTTTTTCGACGAACTTCACTGCATCGGCGCGATGCACCGTCGCCGAATCGGATGCGCCGAGCTTCTCGATGTTCGCGCGAAGAATCCTCAGGCTCGCCGAATTGTTTTCGACGAACGCTGCAGTCACGGCGCCACGCGACATTGCCTCGAGACCCAGCGCACCGGAGCCCGAGAACAGGTCGATCACCGTTGCTCCAGGAATGTCTTTCTGAAGAATGCTCATCCACGCTTCACGAACGCGATCGAGCGTGGGACGCACCGCAGCGCCCGCCGGCGCATCGATTGTCCTGCCACGCCAGCGACCACCGACGATACGCACTCAGATAAGGGGACTTTGCTGCGGACAAATGTCGGCGATGCGCGCCTGCAAACGACTCTCGCCGCGGTAATCATCACGCTCGAGACGAAACGCGATGTCAACGGGAATTGCCACGTCGAACTGGGCGATGCGCGGCGCAAATCCCCAACCAATTGCCTCGAGCTCACCCTTTCCGGCGGAGAGTCGGAGCTTGAGCCCATCGCGACCGATCAACTTTGGCGGAGCGACAAGGCGAACACCTCGCGCAACGAGTACCGGCGCCGGATTGCCAATTCCAAAAGGCTCGAAGTGTCTGAGCAATCGCTCGAGCTCTTCGTTCGCGCCATCGAGCGCGACTTCCATGTCGATCCGCACTTCAGGAACGAGATCCTCGGGGCGCAACATCGAGCGGCAAACTTCGTTGAACCTGCGTGTGAAATCTTCGACGCGGTCGCGCTCGATCGTGATTCCCGCGGCGGCCTTGTGTCCGCCGAAGCGAAGGAGGAGGTCGCTGCATTTAGCCAGGGCCGCGTGGAGGTTGAACTTCGCCGCCTGAATCCCGCGGCCCGAGCCCTTCCCCGTGTCACCGTCGAGCGCGATTAACACCGTCGGACGTCCGTACTCTTCGACGATTCGAGAGGCGACGATGCCGATCACTCCCGGATGCCACGCCTCGCTTGCAAGCACGATTCCGTATGTCTCTGCCAGATCCATCTGCGCGAGCATCTCACGCGCTTCGTCGAGCGCTCGATGATCGAGCTCCTGGCGCCGCGCGTTGAGCTCCTCGAGCTCGCGGGCAATTGTGTTTGCGTGATGCTCGTCGGTGCTCATCAGCAACTCTACACCTCGCATCGCATGACCGACTCTGCCCGCCGCGTTGAGTCGAGGCGCGAGGATGAAGCCGACGCGACCTGCTGTGAGAACTTTCCCCTGCATGCCTGCGGCGCGGATCATCGAGCGCAATCCAATGTTGCGAGTCTCCGTCAACATTCGAAGACCATATCTCACAAGGATGCGATTCTCCCCTCGGAGCGGCGCGACGTCGGCGACCGTTGCAAGCGCGACGAGATCGAGCATTCCCCAGATGAACGAATCGTTTCGCCCGAGATGTTTCGCCAGTGCAAGCGCGAGCTTGAACGCGACTCCGACTGCCGCGAGATCCTTGTCGGGGTACTCGCATCCATCCTGTCGCGGATTGAGAACCGCGAGACATTCAGGAAGCGCTTCGCCCGGAAGATGATGATCCGTGACGATGACGTCGATGCCCGCGTTGCAGAGGTCGGCAACCGGCTCGCGCGCGCTTGTTCCACAATCGCATGTGAGCACGACTGACGCCTTATTGTCGATCGCGGCGCGAACTCCGGCAGCGCTCAGATCGTACCCGTCCTCGATGCGTCGAGGAATGAACGGGACTGCCTTCGCTCCGAATTCGAGAAGCGTCCGAGTCATGATCGTTGTCGAACAAATTCCGTCGACGTCGTAGTCGCCGTGAATCAGGACGGTTTCGCCATCGTTGCACGCCCGCGCGAGTCTTTCGACCGCCTTGGCGAGTCCGAGCATGGAGAAGCCGTCGTGAAGATGAGCGAGGCGCGGGCGCAGGAAATCTCTTGCCTTCTCAGCGTCAACATGGCCGCGGATGAGAAGAAGATTCGCGACGGTTTCCGGAATGCTGAGTGTCGCCTGCAAACTCGCAACGGCTTCAGGGTCGGGAATGCGCGGAATTATCCAGCGCGCATTGCCGCGAATAGCTCTTGGGGCGTCAGGAATTGCAGTCGTTGCAGTCACCTTGGGAAGCTAGACACCACCACTGAACCACTCAAGCGTGCGACGCCCGATAAAGAAGAACTCCGCAGGCTTCGCACACATCGATTGCTCCATTCACTGCCATGAGATTCCGACGCTGCATTGGAATCGCCGTGTCGCAGTTACCGCAGGAATCACCGCGCAGGGCGTAGAGCGCCTTCGGACGACGGGTGCGAATGCGATCGTATTTTCCAAGCAGGGGACGCGACACACCGGCGGTCTTTTCATTTCTTGCCTTTCGCGCGGTCTCGAGCGACGACGCGATCTCACCTCGCTCGTTCGCGATCTCGTCGCGTGCAAGCAGCTGCTCTTCCTCGACTGCAGTTACCGCGGCCTCATGCGCCTCGACCGATGATCTGAGCTCAGTGAGTCTTCGCCCGATGGTCGCGAGCTCGCTCTCGTCGTCGGCAATCATGCGGCGCGCAGATTCTACCTGCGCCATTGCTGCAGTCGCTTCCTTGAGACGCTTCACCGCGTCGAGCTGCGCGAGATTTCTCTCCTGCATCTGCTTGTGGGCGGCGACTTTCGTCAGCAAATCGCGCTGACGCCTCTCCTCCGTTTCGACTGAGGCTCGCGCGCGATTGAGCGTGGCGACCGCGTTCTCGAGCTTCCTGTCCAGCTCCGACATTCGCGGCTCGAGCGCGCGCAATCGTGTTTCCAGCTCGTAGATCTCCGTATCGTCTGCCTGCAACGACAACAACACCTCGACATCATTTTGCATCAGGTTCCCCCCTGGGTTATCAGCGCGCACGGCCCCGCCGGAACGCCTTGAACGACATTTTTCCCGACGCGCGCATCTGCAGAACGAGTTTCTGCCGCTCTTCATCGAGGGTCTTTTTCTCAGCACCGCTTGCTAGCGGAATGAGCCGATCGATCTCGGCCAAACGCTCTTCCATCTCCCGCACCTCGAGCTGCGCCAACGAATCATCGAT
This sequence comes from Gemmatimonadaceae bacterium, assembly GCA_041499635.1. Taxonomy (GTDB): domain Bacteria; phylum Gemmatimonadota; class Gemmatimonadetes; order Gemmatimonadales; family Gemmatimonadaceae; genus UBA4720. The sequence goes on along the minus strand of JBGQKT010000018.1, from coordinate 15,461 downwards.
GGTGCGCTGCGCATCGACGAGCGCATTTGGATCTTCGACGAGCGATTCGATCACCTCGATCTCCTCGGGGTCCAGCGTCGCAGAAACTTCTTCGATCGTCGCGCTGTCACCCGCTGCGAGCAGCGCTGAAAAAATTGCCCGGTAGCGAGAATCCCTGAAGCTGTCGGGTCCGATTCGCTCGGCGATCGCATCGGCACGCGAGCGCTGCGCCAGCATCGCGCGAACGAGCTCGCGCTCGGCCGAAGCACCATGCACATGAGATCGTGGCCGGCGGTCACCGCGACGATTGCGAATCTCGACATTGATACGCGGGCCCGGTATCGCTCGCTGTGGAGCAGGCGGCGTAGTCACACGCTGCGCGCCCAGCTCGTTCAACAGGATCTTTCGATCAACGCCCGTCACCTCGCCGGCGCGCGACACGTAGAGGTCGCGCATGATCGGATCGGACGTGGCGCGGATTGTCGGCAGAATGCGATCGAGCGCGCGTCTTTTTTTCTGGAGCTCACCGAACCAGCCGGCGCGTTCCAGAATTTGAATCTTGCGCTCGAACACGTCTATTGCGTTCTCGAGCTGCTGCTCCATTGCAGGCGCACCATGCAGTCGCACGAAGCTGTCCGGATCTTCTCCCGGTGGAAGAGTTACAACACGCACCGCAAATCCTTGACGCAAGAGCTCGTCTCCACTGCGGAAAGTCGCTTTGAGTCCTGCCGAGTCACTGTCGTAAAGAAGAAAAACGTTGCGCGTGTACTTCCGGAGCAGCGTCGCCTGCATTTCGGTGAGCGCAGTGCCAAGCGGCGCGACGACTTCCTCGATTCCCGCAGCCATCAAACGCACAGCATCGAAATAACCTTCCACGATGAGCGCTCGGTCGGCGCGACGAATCGCATTTCGCGACCTGTTCAACCCGTAAAGAAGTTTTCCCTTCGAGAAAACCGGAGTCTCGGCAGAATTGAGATACTTCACGTCGCCGGGCCCGAGGAGACGTCCGCCAAATCCCACGTGACGTCCCGCAACATCGAGAATTGGAAAGATCAACCGGCTTCGGAATCTCGGACGCGGCTCACTCTCCTGATCGGGTTGTGTGAGCAGCCCTGCCTCGAGAAGTCGCGCATCATCGAAGCCGAGCGTGTTCATGTAATTGCGCATGAGTCCGATTTCTCGCGGCGCGAACCCGAGGTCGAATTCTTCAGCAACGTCACGCGACAGATCGCGCTCCGCGAGGTACGCGCGCGCTGGCGCCCCAATTTCCTCGTCCCACAACAACTGTCGGAAGTAGGCGGCCGCAGTCGCGTTCAGCTCCCAAAATGGTTCTCGAGGATCGGGACCATCGCGGCGCACCTGCGTGTCGCGAACTTCGATTCCGACCTTCTCGCCGACCATGCGCACAGCTTCCGGCCAATCCACGCCGAGTCGCTTCGTAAGGAACTTGAACACGTCGCCGCTCTCGTTGCAGACGAAGCAGTGATACATGCGCTTCGACGGCGAGACAGAAAAATTGCGCCGCGTTCCCTGATGAAACGGACAAGGTCCGCGAAAATCGGCGCCGGTGCGCTTGAGGGGGACGTACTCTCCGATGATTCCGACAATGTCGGCGGAGTCGCGAACCTGCTCGATGGTCTCGTCGGGAATCACGATAGCTCCACGACGGTAACACCAGCGCCACCTTCATTCCATGCGCCGAGCCGGAAGCTCGACACGCGACTTTCCTTGCTGAGCATTTCGGCGACTCGCTCCCGCAACGCGCCGGTTCCCTTCCCGTGAATGAATCGCAGTGTTTTCAAATCGGCGCGGACGGCTGAGTCGACGGCGCGCATCACCATATCTTCGATTTCCGCGGCGCGCATTCCCCTTAGATCGATCTCTCTTTTTGCATCGAGCTCCGGGGCGTCGCCGCGAATTGGAATCTGCACACGCTCCGCAGCTTCTGGCGCATCTGCCTGAACGAGCGTCGCACGCGGAACGGTCATCTTGATGGACCCAAGCGCGACGATGGCATCATCCCCTCGAATTTCAAGCAGTCTAGCCGTCTTTCCACCCAGTGTCGGAACGGATACGAAATCTCCCTCACTCGGCGGCGTCGAAGGCGCCGATGATTCGTAACGAAGTCGTCCGCGCGATTCGGCGTCAGCGGATTTGTCGAGGGCGGATATCGCGGCCGCTTCGTCGGAAGCGAGCTGTTCGATTTTCCGTCTCGCTTCCCGGGCAGCGTCTTCACTTGCGGCCTCTGCGGCCTCGCGCAGCTCTCGAATCGTTTGCTCGACCTGATCGCGCGCGTCGAGAAGCACGCGGCGCGCTTCACGACGAGCGTCACGCTCCGCATTTCTCTCTCGCTCCTTCACCGAGCGCTCGCGTTCCGCAACACGGCGCGCTCTCGCTCTCGCATCTTCCGCAATCACGGCCGTCTCTTTTTCGGTCTCTCGCAGTCGCTGCTCGCGGTTTTCCAGCTCCGCGAGAAGCGCGTTGACGTCGCGCTCACCAGTTGGCAACCGCGCCTCGGCATTCGCCAGAACATCTTCTGGAAGTTGCAAACGACGAGCAATGCTCAGTCCATACGATCTTCCTGGAATTCCCTTGATCAGTCTGTATGTCGGCGCCAACGCGACCGCGTCGAATTGGAGGGACGCATTCACGATTCCCGGAACTTCTGCGGCAAGCTCCTTCAGTGCGCCGAGGTGCGTGGTTGCAACGGAAAGACTGGAACGTCGCGTAAGGGATTCGAGAATCGCCGCGCCGAGTGCAGCACCTTCGACGGGATCAGTGCCAGATCCAAGCTCGTCGATGAGGACCAGTGAATCCGGCGTCGCCGAACGAAGGACTTCGGCAAGATTTTTTATGTGGGCGCTGAACGTCGAGAGACTCGAGCTTATGGATTGCTCGTCACCGACGTCAGCGAATATCTGGTCCACAATTGCCAGCCTCGACTGCTTGCCCACCGGTACAGGCATTCCAGACTGTGCCATAGCCGCAAAAAGTCCGAGCGATTTGAGCAGAACCGTTTTACCACCGGTGTTAGGGCCGGATATCAGAAGGGTTCGTTCGTTCGGCTCGAGCTTCAGGTCGAAAGGCACGACTGGAATGCGTTGGGCGAGGAGCAGCGGATGACGACCATTCGTGATCGCGAAACCCTCGGCCGCGCTTCCTAATTCGAAGCTGTTGCAGTCGAACTCAATTGAAAATCGCCCACGAGCATAGAGTGTGTCGAGCTCGATCAATGCATCGAACGATGCTGTGATTGCGTCGAGCGACGGTCGCAATGCGTCCGTGAGCTCCGCGAGAATGCGATCGATCTCTCGAAACTCTTCGGCTTCGAGCTCGCGGATTCGATTACCGGCTTCCACCGCCGCGGGTGGCTCGACGAAAAGAGTGCCGCCAGTCGACGACGTGTCGTGGACGATTCCGCCGATTGTGGACCGAGCCTCTTTCCTCACTGGAATAACGAAGCGTCCATTTCGCACGGTCACCGACATATCGGCGACTCGGTGATGAGAATCGAGACCAGCGACAACTCGTTCGAGAAGCTTCACCAATTCGCCTTGCGAGCCACGCAGCTCGCGACGCACTCGGCGCAAAAGTGGCGACGCTTCGTCGCGAACATTCGCGTCGTCATCGATCGCCGCGAAAATTCCTTTTTCGTCAGTGTGCGAGCTGACGAGTGCATCGATCTCTGGTTTGAGCAGCGCCTTCGACACTTGCGGCACGGCAGCACGCGCGAGCGATTCAGCGGTAAGACGAGAGCTGCGGAGCAAGTTTGCGACTGAAAGCAGTTCAGCAGCAGAAAGGGAGGCGCCTTCGACGCGCAAGCGAACGAGAGCGGGACGAATATCCGGAATCGACTGAGGAGTCCACGCGAGTTTGTCCTCGATCAGCGAGCGCACCGCTGCGACACGTGAGTGCTCGCGGACAAGAAACTCCTTGTCGGATGTCGGCACGGCTTCGCGAATTCTTTCGGCGCCAAGCGAAGACGATGCTCGACCCGCAACAAGCTCGAGTGCGCTCGGAAATTCGATTACGCGAAGAGCGTGCTCGTTCATGCTGCCACTCGCTGCGTAAAACAGAAAAACCCGAACTCGCGAATGTCGTCGCCAGTTCGGGTTTTTGATGCTTTTCTCGAGTTGATCACCCCTGCTTGCCGAGCTCCTCTCGCGCAATGGCGCTTATGATCGATCCCTCAGCGCGTCCCTTGAATTGTGGAAGCACTTTTCCCATCACTGCGCCAATCGTTGTCGCTCCGCCTTCAATCGCGGCTTTCACCGCGGCGCGAAGCTCATTTGGATCGACCTGCGCGGGTAGATACTTCTCGAGTGCAGCGACTTCGCTGCGCTCTTTCGCTGCGAGGTCGGTCCTTCCACCCTTCTCATACATCTCGACCGACTCGCGCCGGCGCTTGATGCCTTTTCGTAGAACGTCCACTACTTCTTCGTCGTTGGGATCTCGTCTCAGCTCGATACGGCGGTTCTTTATGTCTGAAAGCACCGTACCGAGGAGAAGTGTTGCCGGCTTGTTTTGCGCTTTCCGCGACGCGTTCAGATCAGCCTGCAAACGCGCCAGCAGCTCGGACATTTAGACTCGACGTGTCCGACGGTTTTTGCGCATCGCGGTGTTCAGCTTTCGCTTCCGCCGCTCGCTCGGCTTCTCGTAATGCCGATGCTTGCGCAAATCGGAGAGAATGCCCGCTTTTTCGCACTTCTTCTTGAAGCGCTTGAGCGCGCGCTCAAAGTTCTCGTCGTCATGGATTATGACTTCCGACAAAATCTACTTCCCCCCTTCGTGGCGTTTGTTCGCCTGTTGATAGAGACTCGCAAGTTAGTCCTTCGAGGAAAGAGGAGCAAGGCGCGCACTTCGTGGCTTATCCGGGGGGCCAAGTCATCTGCCGCCCGCCGAGAATATGAAGATGAAGATGGTCGACAGTCTGCCCTCCGTGAGCGCCGGTGTTCACGACGATTCTGTAGCCCGGCTCCGCGAGCCCTTCCTGTCGCGCCGCGTCGGCTGCCGTTCGCATCAAAACGCCGAGGTCGATTGATTCGTCCGCGTCGTTGAGCGACCCAACGTGCTTCCTCGGAATAACGAGAATGTGCGACGGCGCTTTTGGGCTGATGTCACGAAACGCGATTGCGTGGTCGTTCTGCATGACAATGTCCGCGGGAATCTCGCCCTTCGCGATCCGGCAAAAGAGACAGTCCTTTGACATTCACCCACTCTCGTTCGAGGACTCGAGATTTTCGCTCATCGCGCGCGCCAGAGCCATGGCCGCGATTCCCGCGGTCTCGAATCGGAGCACTGCCGGAGCAAGACGAACAGGAATAAACCCGCCATCGATCATCTGCTGCCGCTCGTCGTCAGCGAGGCCGCCCTCGGGTCCGAGTGCAATCACCATCGGGAATCCGCTATTCGTCGAAAGCATCGATTGCGCTCCACTCGCGTCGAGCAACAATCGGTTTCCCTCAGGAGCGGCAGAGATCGCGCGTGCAATCGGAGCGGAGGGATGAATCTCGGGAAGCCATCCGCCGCCTGATTGCGTGAGTCCGGAGATCATTCGCGATCGAATTTTTCCAACGAAAGTCGGGCCCTCTCCCTTGCCCTCCACACTTTTCGAGCGCCGCCACATCACCGGTCTCCAACTCGCGGCGCCAAGCTCAGTGATCTTTTCCGCAAGCATCAGCATGCGATCGCGGTCCCCCACCGGCACGAGCAAGTGAACCGGTTGAAGGGCCGGAATACTCCATGTCTCGCCGACATCGATCGTTAGAGATCGCTTCGTCATGCGCGCGATCAATCCGCGCGCGGCCCCGCCGACGCCATCTCGCAGCTCGATCGTATCGCCTGGGCCAATTCGAAGAACGCGTGCATGCTGCGCAGCGTCATCCGCGAGCGTGATATGACCCCCCGCGAAATACTTGTCGGCGCAAAAGAATGTTGCTGCTACGCGCGGGCGATCAGTCCGCTCCACCATTCGTCCTCGGTGTCCTCTTTCAGTAATCGCCAACCTTTCGCGTCGATTGCGTCGAGCATCATCGCTCGCTCTTCGCGCAGGACTCCGGAAAGAATGGCGTGTCCACCGGCCGCAAGCGAATCTCGTATCACTGGAAGCAAACTCACGAGCACCGATGAAAGTATGTTCGCAAGAATTACGTCCACTGGAGCGATTAGCGGAAGCAATGTCGCCGCATCGCCTTCGATGAAATGAACGCGATCGCCAACGTCGTTCGCGTGAATGTTATCAGCCGCGTTGCCCCCGGCATCGGGATCGGTTTCGATTGCAACAACCTTGCGCGCACCGAGCTTTGCCGCAGCGATTGAAAGAATTCCTGATCCCGCACCGAGGTCGGCGACCGTCAACCCATCGAGCGGAATCGTCTGCATCAAGCGAATCACTCCGCGCGTTGTCGCGTGCTCGCCGGTTCCGAAGGCCATTGCCGGCTCAATCACGACCGCGTGAGCAGGATCGAGATTTTCCGCGAGCCAGGGCGGCGCGATTGTGAGTGCACCCAGGCGATGCGCGCCAACGCGGGCTCGCCATTCATTCCACGATTGCGGCTGGGCGGCGACGATTGCTACAATCGCGTGAGGATCGGTCTTCGTGATCGCAGCTCGAACTTCTTCAGCGGCGTCCTCACCGGCGAGCCACGTTACCAGGTCGGAGCCGACTTCCTGAACCGCCTGTGACCCCGCCGCGAAGAGCGCGGCGATCACGGAGTTTCTTTCGCGCGCTCCCGAGATTTTTATCTCAAACCAACCATCGGCGTCAGCCGTCAATCACGCGCCAAGTGACTCTTTGACCTTCGACCAGAATCCTTTTGGACGTCGCTCGAGCGGCGCCACCTGCAGCTCTCCCAAGCGCTTGATCAGACGCTCTTCTTCCTCGATCAAAGTATCCGGCGTGTGAAGCTGGAGCCGGATGTGAAGATCGCCCACACCCGACGCGTTGACTCGTGGAAGACCACGTCCTCTCAGATGGAAAACCTGACCGCTCTCGGTGCGCGCCGGCACGTGAAGCGTGACACTCGAAGTCACAGTCGGAACTTCGACATCCGCGCCAAAGACCAGCTGCGGATACGTGACCAGCACCTCGCAATACAAATCTTCGCCGTCGCGCTCGAAACGCGCGTCCTCTTCTACTTCGAAGACGATGAGAATGTCGCCGCGACCGCCACCACGCGGGCCAACATTGCCGGCGCCTCGCATCGTCATGTACTGACCGGTCGCAACACCGGCTGGCACATGAATCTCGATCTTCTCGTCCTGCCTAACGCGGCCTTCTCCGCGACATTTCCGACAGGGCGACGAAATGACGGTGCCTTCCCCGGCACACGTCGGACACGGCGACACGCTGATCACCTGGCCGAAGAACGATCTTTGTGCGCGCCGCACTTCTCCCGAGCCGGCGCAAGTAGCGCATCGCGTCGCTTCACTTCCCGGCTCAGCGCCCTTTCCGGCGCAGCGATCGCAGCTCACCAGCAATTTCGCTGTCACCGGTCTGTCGACGCCGCTCGCAACTTCAGCGAGAGTCAGCGGAAGCGTGATGCGAATGTCGGAACCGGTGCGCGGCCCTGCACCACCGCCGCCGCCTCCACCGAACAAATCTCCGAATCCCGCAAAGCCGCCAAGATCGCGCATGAAAATATTGAGCGCTTCAGCGAGATCGACGTGATGGTAGCCTCCACCACCACCTCTCAGGCCAGCCTCGCCAAACCGATCGTAGGTCGCGCGCTTGTTTGGATCACGGAGGACGTCATACGCCTCAGTGATCTCCTTGAACTTCGCTTCCGCCTCAGCCGAGCCATTGTTGCGGTCCGGATGAAACTGCATCGCCAGCTTTCGATAGGCGCGCTTTATCTCATCGTCGGACGCGGTGCGTGCAACGCCCAGCGTCAAATAGAAATCAGCCATGTCGTGCAACTACTCCAGTAGCTCTGTTATCAGTTTCGATGTATGCGTCACGAGGGAAATTACTTTCTCGTAAGGCATGCGTGTTGGACCGATGACGCCGATTACCCCGCTAAGTCCAGCTGCACGGTACTGCGCGGTCACAACCGTAAAATTCTCGAGCTTCGGATCGTTGTGCTCCGAGCCGATCGAGATGGTGATTCCGCCGACGTCGCTTCGCTTTCTCAGAAGAGCAGCGAGATCCTGGCGCGTCTCGGTAAGCGCAACGAGTCGTCGCATGTTGTTGACGGTCGCAAACTCCGGCTGCTCGGCGAGAACCGATGCGTGACCGAGCAGAACGTCATCGGTCTCGCTCTGCATCGCGGTCTCGAAGAGCTGCTCGCCCTCCTCGACAAAAACATTGAGCAGCTCGGCTGCACCCGCGGTTGGTCCGCTGTCGCGCAGTCGCTGGGTGAGGCTCATTCGAATCTCGCGCAGCGTCGAGCCCGACAGTCGTTCGTTGAGAACGCTCGTTACTTCCGCGAGTGCGGCGTCGGCAACTTCGCCTTTCGCTTCGATAAAGATCGTGCGCACAGAGCCACCAGCGAGAGTCAGCGCGACCAGAATTCTGTCCGATGACAATCGCACGAGATCGAGTCGCTCGAGAATGCTGTTGTCGAGTCGCGGCCCAAGTGCGATACCAAGCTCCTGCGTGATGACACCGAGGCTCTGCGCCGCGCGAAGAAGAATTCCTTCGACTGCGTTGCCACCGCCGAAGATCTCCGCCGTGAGTCGCTTTTTTTCTTTGCTCGACATCGCAGGCAGCTGGATGAGCGAGTCGACGTAGACGCGATACGCGACATCGGTGGGAACTCTTCCAGCCGACGTATGCGGATGGTACAGCATTCCCTTGTCCTCGAGGTCGCTCATCGTATTGCGAATGGTCGCTGCGGACACACCAAGTCCGAAGCGACGCGCAATCGCATGCGAGCCCGCGGGCTGTGCGGTTTGCACGTACGACTCGATCACGGCCTCGAGCACGCGTCGCTCGCGCTCGTTCAGCTCGGGATATGCCATTGGGTCCAACGTAAGAATTGCTTCAAGAGCCTGTCAACCCGGTCGCGAGGGCGTCGAGTCGCAGCCAGCCCTCAGGATTGAGACGCACGAGATCGCCATCAATCACTGCCCAACCGGCGCGTGCCCAAAGCTCGGCAGTCGCGCGGTCTGCGTCGGCTGCGGTACCGATGTGATAGCCGCCGCTCGTTCTCAATCCGAGATACACCCTCTCAGCGGCGGAGTTCTGGGAATCGAGAAGCTCTTCACCTTCGATCACAGACTCTCCGCTGCGCAGTCGGGCAAGCCATTCGGCATACGGTTTGACGTTCCAGCGCCGATGACTTCCATCAAAGCTGTGCGCCGCTGGTCCGATTCCGAGATAAGGGGCGCCCGTCCAATACGCGGAATTGTGGCGCGACTCTCTCGTCGGAAGCGCGAAATTCGAGACTTCGTAATGAGTGAATCCTTGTGACGTCAGGCGCTCGTGCGCGAGTAGAAATTCCTCTGCGTAGCGATCCTCGCCCGTCGTGGAGACACGACGCTGATCGATCCAGCGAGAGAGTGGTGTCGCGGGCTCGATGGTCAGGCCGTAGAGTGACACGTGCTGCGGCTCGAGCTCGAGCGCGGCATCGAGGTCATCGCCCCAGCTTCGATCGATTTCCGGTGGCAGCGCGAAGATCAGATCGAGCGAGATGTTATCGATGCCTCCTTCTTTTCCGACCCGCACCGATTCTTTGATTTGTTTCGCGTCGTGCGTGCGGTGCATCCACGTGAGTACGTTGTCGTGAAAGCTCTGTGCGCCCAGCGAGATCCGGTTGATGCCCGCCGTTGTCCACCCGTCGACGGACTCACCAGTAACATCTTCCGGGTTCGCTTCGAGTGTGACTTCTGCGTCAGGTGACAGAGTGAAGCTTGCGCGGACGAGATCGAGTAATGCACGGACTCCATCGCCACCGAGCTTCGATGGCGTGCCGCCGCCGAGATAGACGGTCTCGAGTGGTGAGGCGATAACTCGACTCAGCTCGCGCTCGATGCCGTCGAGATAGTCTACCACCGGTACTGTAGAGCGCACCGCGATAGAAAAATCGCAGTAGACGCACCGGCGTGCGCAAAACGGCACATGCACATACAGGTAAGACGGGGGCATGGTGGAATAATAAGAGACTGCGGACTGCGGACTAACTGCTGATTGCGGCCCACTGCGGATTGCCGACTAACGACGGCGGATCTCTCCGGTAAGTAGACACTCGACCATTCCCTGTAGCTCAAGGGACGTGATTGCCGCCAAACACTCACGGGCAGGAAGATTCGAGCGAGCACAAAGCGCATCGACATCGAGCCCCCCATCGCGGAGCGCGTTCCAGACTTCGCGCTCCTTCTCGTCGAGCGTAGGATCTTGCGCGCGAGCAGGAGGGTCGACACCAACGAGTACGAGCGCTTCGTCAACCGCCGAGAGCATCGTCGCACTTTTTGACCGAATGAGAAGATTCGTACCAGCACTCTGAGGTGAGTCGATCGGGCCTGGAACTGCTGCCACCGTGCGCCGGAGATCACCGGCCCAATCGGCTGTGTTGAGTGCGCCACTCGTTTCCCCGCCTTCGATGACAATTGTCACCTTGGAGAGAGCGGCGATGATACGATTCCGTCTTGGAAATGCGCCTTGGTGCGCCGTTGCACCCTTTCCACTCTCGGAGATAACCAGCGCTTTCTGAGAGAGCAGATGGTGAAGCTCGCGGTGCGCGACCGGGTACGGAACATCGATTCCGGTTCCAAGCACTGCGACGGTGCGTCCGCCGGCCTCCAGCGCCGCGCGATGCGCAGCGGCATCGATGCCTCGTGCCATCCCACTCACAATCGACACGCCAGCGCGAGCAAGCGCACCTGCAATCGCTCGCGTGATCCTCAATCCGTAGCCGGTCGCGTCGCGTGTCCCAACAATCGACACGGTCGGCGCTTCGAGCATCGAGTGATGACCGAGTGCGAATATCTGCGCCGGCGGGACTTCGAGGTCTTCGAGCGATTTGGGATACTCGGCGTCGCCGCGCCGCCAGATCATCGGCTCCATCAAATTAGCGGGTAAGCGGACGCGCGCAGCTGGTAAGTTTATGGCAAATCGGTGTTTGCACCGACTGAGCTCATGCTTTCTCTCAAGCGCAAGAGCTCACTCCACCACCCACCCAACAGCGTATCGAGTCCCTGCCTTCCCGGCGCACTTACTGAGAAAACTCCGAACGCGCCATCGGTTCGAATCGGCGGAACATAATCCTCGCCGAGTAGATCGAGCTTCGTGAACACGACGCAGTGCGGACGGTCAGTCAGCTCCGGTGAATACGCCGCGATCTCTCTTCGCAACTGATCGTATTCTTCCTGCCAATCCATCGAATCGATCGGAATCAAGAACGCGAGCAGCCGCGTCCGCTCGATGTGACGCAGAAACAGAAGACCGAGTCCCTTCCCTTCGTGCGCGCCTTCGATGATTCCGGGAATGTCCGCGACGACGAAAGTGCGATGATCACTCAGCTGAACGACGCCGAGGTTTGGCTGGAGAGTCGTGAAGGGATAGTCGCCGATCTTTGGAGTCGCCGCAGAAATAACCGATAGCAACGTCGACTTGCCTGCGTTGGGTTGTCCAACGAGCCCTACATCCGCGATGAGCTTCAGCTCGAGCTCCAACGTTTTCACTTCACCTTCTTCGCCCGGCTGCCATTCGCGCGGAGCCTGATGCGTCGACGTCGCAAAGAAACTGTTCCCTTTCCCACCACGACCGCCTTTCGCGACAATCACCTCTTGTCCGTCCTCGAGAATTTCTGCGAGAATCTCGCCGGTCGATGCGACGCGAACGATTGTACCGGTGGGAACAGGAAGCACCACGTCGGCGCCCGCTCGTCCTGATTTGTTCGAGCCCATTCCGTGCTCGCCTCGCTCGGCAACCCAGCGATCGCGGTACGTATAGTCGAGAAGCGTCGCGAGATTCGAATCGCCTCGCACGATGATGTCGCCCCCCCGACCGCCATCGCCGCCATCGGGGCCGCCCATCGGCACGCGAAACTCTCGGCGAAACGAGGTTGCACCCGATCCGCCAGTTCCTGCTTCGACGTTTACGACTACGCGATCAACGAACATCGGTGGGTGACTTGAGCTCCAGAGCGGCGCGGCGGGCCGCGACAACACGATCGAGAAGCGCGCGATACCGAGCCAGCTCAGCGGGCGGGACAATATCCTCCATCGCGTCGAGCGCCGCGCGAACCTCAGCGGCTGGCGCTCCGCTGTTCAACGCGCCGTGTAGATGCGAGTGGAGCTGCCGCTGCTGACCCGCAGCCGCACAGGCGGCGACGATGCAGAGCTCGCGGCGCTTCAGATCGAGAGCGGGCCGCGAGAGAACTTTGCCATAGCCGTCGGTAATCATCCAGGCGTCGAGAGCCGGATGAAGCTCGCGAACATTTTGCCGCAGCACCTCATAAGAATCGCCGTAGACGATTGCGCAGGTCTCCTCGCCTCTCGACTCCCATTCAGCGACATGACTCGACGAAGCGCTGTCGTCGGACGGCGGCGCAGGATGACCCGACATAGAGCGCCACATGCGCGCAGCATTGAGCGTGCGCGGAAATCCCGCGAACAGATATGATTGCAAGATCACCTCGTCTACCAGCTCCGATCGAACGTTTCCAACGAGTTCCTCGATCACCGCGCGCGTACCTGCTTCGCTCCCGCCCGTGACGACCGCAGCGAACCTCACCAGAAGGCGCGTTTCTTCGTCGATTGATGGATTCATAACGATTTATGGTGCCAGCGCCTCATCAGCGCCGCGCACGCAGAATCAGATTGACGCGAGAGCAGGTGCCTTGCGTCGCACGCCGGAGCGGCCGACAACCGTCATCTCCCCGATGATCTCGCCCCGACTGTTTCTCAGTGGCTTCCGCAGAATTTCGGCAAGCCGCTGAGGAAGTGGATCTGGCAATGCACCCAGCTCCTGCAACAGATAGAGAAGAGCGGGATACTGCGCCCTGCTGTTACCGTCTTCGACCTTGAGCGCGATTCCTATCGCGCGATCGAGCACAACCGCCGAATGCACTCCCTCGGCGCCGACCTTCGATAGGACGCGTCCGCCAGTTTCTTCCATCAGAACCGAATCAAAGCGGTCTGTGCCGCCGACGAGAAATGGATGCGTCACCATCGCCTGCGCTACTCTGCACGCAATCTCCTCACCTCGACGAGCTGCGCAGCCAAGTCTGGCAAACGCGCGAGCCATGCGATCGAGTGGCAAACCAAAAACCACTACACCGCAACCGTCCACAGCGAGCTCCAGCTCTGAGGGCCGCATGTCGGCCCACAGAGCAACGTGATTGAGAATCGCCTGTTGTACCGGGTGCTCGATTCTCTCGTATCCCGCGATCGGCCAGCCCTGAGTTTGAGCGAAGCCGAGCATCGCGGTGTGCTTGCCTGAGCAGTTGTTATGGGTCCGCGTCGTCCTGATTCCCGACTCGCGAAGGATCTTTGCTCCGCGCGTCGAGAGAGGCTCCTGCGGACCGCACGCGAGATCGCCTTCCTCCAATCCCACGTCATCGAGCATTTTCCCGATGAGCGCGACGTGCTCCGGCTCGCCGCCATGTGAGCCGCACGCAATCGCGAGCTCTTCATCTCCCCAGCCGAGTGAATCGAATCCGCCGCTCGCGATGAACGGCATTATCTGGAACGGCTTCGCGCAGGATCGCCAGAAGGTTACTGCGCGAGGATCGCCCGATTCGCCCAGGAGCTTGTCGCTGTCCGACACCACCGCTGCATGCACGCGGTGGTAGGACTCCACCGCGCTTCCGCGGGTTAGGACGACATCGAGCTCGTGGCTTCGCATTACATAATCAAAATACCGTGATCAATCCTTTTGTGTACCGTCTGGGATCACGTCTGACATCGGTCAGAACCGTATTCAGCTCAGTGACTGAACTGAGAATCCGATCATAAAGCTCTTGATCGGTGAACAGTTTTGATACGGTTCCCTTCCCTTGAGACATCGTCGCGACGAGAGTGTCGAGCCTCGAGACGCTCGAGAGGAGGCGCGCATACAGCTGATCATCGCGAAGAAATTTCCCGAACGTTCCCTGGTTCGATGTGAGCTGTGCAACGACTGTGTCGGCTGAGCCGAGCACGTGGTTCAGATTGTTGTAGAGCTGAGGATCATCGAGCAGGCGTCCAATCGTGCCGCGAGGATTCTGAAGTCGAACCATCAGCCCGTTCGTCGTGGCGAGTGTCGAATTCAGTTGATCGTAGAGCGAGCGACTCGTAACGAGCTGGCCAATCGTCCCTTCACCACGCGACACGCCGTTGACGAGCCTCTGCATGTTGCCGGTGATGGAATCGACCTTGTACAGAGTACCGGACGCCTGCTTGAGAACCGCTTCGAAATCGAGCGCGTTGGATAGCGTGAGAGTGTCGCCCTCGTGCAAAACGCGGAACCTCGGAGTACCCGGCGAGATGTCGAAGACTTTGTCGCCGAGAAGACCAAGAGTGCGGAGGGTTGCCTTCGAGTCGCGTCGGACCTGATCAGAATCCGCCTGATCGATTTGGACGGTGATCTTGAGATTCTTCACCGTGTCCATGTCGACGGGGAGAAACTCGATCGACTTCACCGCGCCGGCGAGCTGTCCCGCGACAGTTACCTGACTTCCTTCCCGCAAGCCTGCTGTCTGCGGAACGAAGGCGATGAGCGAGTATCGCTTGCTGAACAACTTTGCCGATTGGCCGAGCTTGAAGATCGCAACGATCATCACGAGGATCGCCACGAATATCACAGCCCCGACTTTCAGCTGGTCCCAGGTGATGAACGTCGATCTCTTCATCGAGAGCCCCAAGATAAGCTGCGCATGTCAGAAGCCTCCGAGGAAGTCGCGAATATAAGGATCGTCGCTGCCGGACATTTCTTCCGGCGTCCCGAAAAAATGAATCCGTCTGTTGTTGAGCACCGCGATGTAACTCGACATCCGAAAAGCGGAACGAATATCGTGCGTGACTACTACTCCTGTCACGCGCAATTCACGCTGAAGCTTGAGAATGAGATGCGTTATTGTGCCGGTCGTCAACGGGTCCAGCCCGGAAGTCGGCTCATCATAAAGCATGATCTTCGGGTTGTTCGCCATGCCACGGGCGATGCCGACGCGCTTCTTCATGCCGCCCGATAGCTCCGAGGGAAGCTGCTCGAGCACCTTGTTCGGATCGAGATCGACGAACTCGAGCTTTTCGCGAACCCTCGCTTCAATCTCTTCCTCCGAGAGGTTCGTGTGCTCGCGAAGAGGATACGCGACATTCTCGTAAACGGTCATCGAATCGAACAACGCCGCCCCCTGGAAAACCATTCCCATTTTCTGCCGGACCTTTAGAGCGTCGTCGAAATCCAGACCCGTGATCTCTTCACCCTCGATGTAAACCTTGCCTCGATCCGGAACGAGCAACCGCAGAAGCAGCTTGAGGATTGTCGACTTTCCTGTACCAGATTCTCCGAGCACCGAGACAGTTTCGCCAATCCGGGCGCTGAACGAAACATCGTCGAG
>JBGQKT010000017.1:0-29972 GCA_041499635.1 Gemmatimonadaceae bacterium | reverse complement strand
ACATTCTCGCAACTGACACTCTCGTCGTCGATGAGATTCACCAGACGTCCGCTGAGCTCGAGCTGTGCCTCGCTCTCGGAAAACGAGTCGGTTGCAGGTTCATCTGGTTGTCGGCGACGGTCGATCCGTCCTTCTACGCCCGATATCTCGACGCTGCCGAAGTTCTCGAGAGCTATGCGTTCGATCCGACGCGAAAAGCAGAAGTAAGGATCGTGAGAAAGGATCCGCTCGAATTTCTCGACGATCGATTTCTTCAGCAGGTGATCAAGCAGCGCCGCGGCGTCGGAATGTTTTTGCCGACACGCGCGGGCGTCGAAGAAGCTGCCGAGCTCGTGCAGTCGAGGTTTCCTCGAATCAACGCCGCGTATTATCACGGCGGAGAGCCCATTCGCGTGATTCGGCCATTCCTCGAAGCCGAAGAGAGAAAACCCTACTTCCTCGCGATGACGGCTGCGGGACAAAGCGCGCTCAACGTTCGCGGACTCGACACAGTCGTCATCGACGACACGCGCTTCAGCAACGTCATCGAGCGCGGCAGAAATATTCTCACTCGGACGCACTTGGGCGCCAACGAGATTCTGCAAATGGCCGGGCGCGTGCACGGACGCGTCAAAGGCGGACGGGTTTTCATTTTATCCGACCGCGATATTCAGTTCGATGCACTGAAACCGACCGCGCCCGAATTTCAGCTCGCCGGTGATTCGGAACGAGTTGCGATGACATGCGCCGACCTCGGAGTCGATGCGCGCGCATTGGATCTTCCAGTTCCTCTCGACCGCATTGCGTATCGGAGAGCCGTCGAACTGCTCGAGTCGCGTGGAATCATCGAAAACGGCAGGCTTTCCCATTACGGCAAGCAAGTAGAAGCAATGCCGGTTGACCGACCATGGGCAGAGCTGTTGGTAAATGCCGACGACGACCTCATTCCTTATCTCGCAGTCATGAGCTCGCTCGAATCGCTGCACCGAATGACGAGAGAGGAGCGTGATCTAGCCGGGGTGATCGTTCCGGGTAGCGATCATCTCACCGCATACAATCTCTACGCCGAGGCATACCAGAAGTGTGGGTATATCGGCGAAGTCTACGGTTTACCTCGCCAGCTGTTCGACGATCGAATCGAGCAATGGGCTGAGCGCCGCGGTGTTCTGGTGAAGGCGGTCGAAGACACCGCGCTCGGCATGGCGAGTGTATATCGCGCGTTGGACATGCCGCTGCCGGACAAAATGGTTCTCGCGCGCGAGCATATTCAGAACAAGTTCACCGAGCTGCTCGCGCGCTTCATGCCTTTCGATCTAGTGATCGATGAAGAGACGGCGGACGGTCAGTCGGCGCGCGTTTCGAAGACGAGTGTGTGCGGAAGCTGGGGGGCCATAGCCGGCGAGATTCGCTATTTCGCTGATCGGAACGGTGTTCCTCGCGCCGCTGTCGAAGGAACGCAAATCCCGATGCATCTCATTCGGAAGTACGCAACACGTGGCGAGACGCGGATCGTCTACGATCCAAAACGAAAAGGCGGGCAGCTGCTTCTGATGCGCACGCTCGAATATTTCGGATTCGAGCTCGACCGGGAAGTAGAGGCGTTGGAAGTTTTTCCGGACATTGCCGATCGCGCATGGCATGTGCTCGCTGAAGCGTTAGCGAGCGGAGAGGCGCGTCACAACGCGGTGAAGCGAAATCGCGCGGCAATCCAGGAAATGCGCGAAGTGTACAGGCGCTCGGGGGGTCAGACTCGACGATTTGGACTCGCTGAGCTCACAGAGTGGTACGAGCGGCAGCTTTCCTCGATCAAGTCGATGGATGAATTCCGAAATGCGAGACTGAAGCTCAATCCGGATGAGATCGTTCCGCCGGAAGTGAGAGAGCTTTATCTCGCGTTGCCCTCCACGACAGAGATTCGCGACCGGGAGATCGATATCGATTACGACGTTGAAGAACGCGATGGAGAGAAAAACGCCGTCGCTCGGCTTCGCATGCCCGAGAAGCTCGCGCGTACGATCAGTGAAGCTGAGCTTCCAAAGCTCGATCGACCGCTTCGGTTCGTGGTAATTCGCGGACAACGCGGTGCGATAAGAGCTGATTCGCTCGATGAGCTTCAGGAAATTCTCGGGCGACCGTGGTCTCCGGACGAGCTCGATGACGAAGGAGAGAGACCGCCGCCACTATCACGGGACGAGCAGAGCGCTCGTGATTTGGCTGCGGCACGACGGCGCCGCGGCGGGCGGGGAGGGAAACGGCCGGGTAAATTTCGCCGCCGATGACAAAGCCAACTTTTCCCGAGTACATCCGAAGCGTTCAGGAAGTTACCGCAAAAAGCGGCCACGCTTTGGAATCGGTGGCCGAGTCAGCGGGACGTGCCATTATTGAATCGCTCACGCATGGCGGAAAAGTCATCTGCTTTGGAAATGGCGGAAGCGCCACGCAAGCGAGTCATCTCGCCGGAGAGCTCGTCGGCCGGTTCCGCGCGAACCGGAAATCGCTCCCAGCGATTTCATTGGTGAGTGATGCGGCGACGATCACGTGCATCGGGAATGATTTCGGATACTCGGCGGTTTTCGCGAGACAGATGGAAGCGTTCGCGCAGCCGGGCGACATTGCGATCGGTCTCACGACGAGCGGCAAATCCGAAAACGTCGTGAAGGCATTCGCGGTTGCGGGTGAGCACGGCGCCGCGACAGTTGCGCTAACCGGCGCGGCTGGCCTCGTTGGCGGAAAGGCGGATTATCTCCTTGCAGTTCCGAGCACCGACACCGCGCACATTCAGGAAGTGCACTTGATGCTGCTTCACGCGTGGTGCATCGCTATCGATGAGGCGTTCGCTTAGGGCGTAACGGTCTCGGTGGTCAAGGGAATCTCGGCCTGCAGCTCCATCTCCGACGATGGATCGACTTCTGTGCTCGAGAGCGCCTCTTCCTTGTAGCTGAGCCAGCCGGTTAACTGATCGACGACGAGCTCGACTTCAGTGCCGAGCGGCAAAGTCAGATTGGGAACTTCGTGACCGGCAGGGAAGTCCATAAGGATAGGCACGTCGAGATCTGCGAGAAGATCGAGTAGAAAATTCTCGAACTCGTCTTCCTCGGAACGATCGAGTGATAGCTGGCCAAAGACAATTCCTTTGACGTCGCGGAGCAAGCCGGCCGCGCGAAGATGCACTAGGCGCTCGTCAGCGACGGACATTGGATCGTGCGTCTCCTCGAGGAAAAGAATCGCGCCGCGTGCGTCGATCTCGTACGGCGTGCCGATTGTCTGCTGAACCATCGACAGATTTCCGCCGGTCAATCGTCCAGTCGCTCTTCCCGGCCTCACAGCGCGCGCGATGTCGCGACCGAGCCGAGTGGCTGGTCGAGGTGTTGTGATCGCGGTGAGGAGGGAGCTCGTTGTGGGATCGCGTGCGATCGGAATCAAATCGTCCACGGTCGGCCCGTGGAAGACTCGAAGATTTGCCTGTCGCATGAGCCACAGATGCAACGCGGTTATGTCGGAGTAACCGACGAAGATCTTCGGATTGTTCCGAAAAATTTCCGGCTCTAGGTAAGGCAGCATTCGCACTGCGCCGTAGCCTCCGGTTCCACCGATCACGGCTTTAATTTTCGGATCGAGCCACATGCCCATGAAATTCGATGCGCGTCGCTCGTCTTCCTGTCGCTGGAAACGACGAAGCTGCGCAATGTCGGGATCGAGAATTACTTCGTAGCCCGCGCGCTTGAGCGCTTTTACTCCACGCTCCAATGGTCCTGAGCGCGGGGAATACGAGGGCGCGACAACACCGATCGCCTCTCCTTTCGCGATTGCCGGCGGACGAATGAGATCGATCCCACTGTGGTGTATGACATGCGAGAGAATCGCATGAGCGCCGTTGGATCGATCACCGTTTGCGTGATCGCCATTCGAGCCGACCACGCAACCATCGCTCGCGGTCAGCATTGATTCTTGTGCCACACTAAATTCACTGATATGCCAGACTCACCGGTAAAAGACGCCGCATCGGGTTCTCCTGCCATTGCACCTGCCGGGCCGACGCGTCGTCCGGGTGCCGTCGATTCCTCTTCCGAGGTCTATTTTCGAAAGGGCTTCGGGCTAAAGGCCGAGGTTCAGGAAGACCTCGCAACTGATTATAACGGGCGGTTGGTCGATCTGCTTCGGGACAGGGAATTCACCCTTACGGCCGGCGACGTAACAGTCCGTTTAGCCCGCGAATTCGGCTTCTGCTACGGTGTTGAGCGGGCAGTGGACTATGCCTACCAGACCCGGCGGAAGTTCCCCGACCGGAGGGTTTTCCTTGCCGGGGAAATCATTCACAACCCTCACGTGAACGCGAAGCTCCGGGAAATGGGGGTCGAAATCCTGAATCCGAGCGCGCCCGGTGCCGGCATCGACTACGGTGAGGTGAAGTCCGACGATGTTGTGATTCTTCCGGCATTCGGAGTGACCATCGAGGACTTCGAGAAGCTGAGAGGAATCGGCTGCGTGATGGTCGACACGACGTGCGGCTCCGTTCTCAATGTATGGAAGCGAGTCGAGAGCTACTCGCGTGAAGGCTACACCTCACTCATTCACGGTAAGTACTACCACGAGGAGACGAGAGCGACGGCGTCTCAGACGGCGAAGCATGGTCCAGGTCATTACATCATCGTCCGCAACATGGATGAAGCGCGAGTGGTTTGCTTGTTTCTCGAGGGAAAAATTTCCGCGGACGCGTTGATGAGTCAGTTCGGCCACGCGGTCTCGCCTGGGTTTGAGCCGGAGCGAGATCTCAAGCGAATCGGAGTCGCGAATCAGACGACGATGCTCGCGCGCGAGTCGCTGGCGATCGGCGTGGAAGTCGGCGCGTCGATGGTGCGCGCTCATGGTGCGGATTACGCACAGGCGAACTTCAAGACGTTCGATACGATCTGCAGCGCAACGCAGGAAAGGCAGGATGCGGTGGTCGAGCTGTTGCGCGATCCTCTCGACGTGATGGTCGTGATCGGCGGATTCAATTCGAGCAACACGCTTTCGCTCGCGGCGCTCTGCTCCGAGAGTGTGCGCACCTATCACGTAGAGGATGCCGCGGCGATCGACCCCTCTACCGGAACCATTCGCCACCGTCCGCTCGGGTCCAAGTTCGAGATCGAGACCGCGGAGTGGTTGCCGGCTGATCGTCCCGTACGCGTCGGCGTGACTGCGGGAGCGAGTACGCCTAACAACAAGATCGGCGACGCGGTCGCCCGGATCTTTGGAACTCGGGGTATCTCGGCCGAAGAGATCGTCTAGGAACCAGTCACGGTCCTGTCACGTCGCACAAATTCAGTCGTCAATCGGGTATGAGAATATTGACGATTGCTTTTTTCCGGTTCGGCGCGAAACTTGACTTACGCAATGGCGTACAAGTATTGGCGTCATACATGGAGGAGTGATGGAGGTGTACGGAGTACCGGTCACGCCTGAGACTCAGGCTGCCGGCGGCGCTCCGGATACGCGTCTCGATCTGGGTGCGTGGTTCGGACGAGGATGGAACGGCGCTGCGGCGCTGGGAGAGAAGGGGATGGATCTGTTGAGCAGCATGCTGGACCGCGTTCGTGAAGCAGATGGACTTGGCTACGACAACGAGGGAGACCAGAACGACAACTGAACTGTCCGAGAGTAAGAAAAAGAGCCGGTCCGAATGGGCCGGCTCTTTTCATAGATAGAGGGATTGACGGATAAAGGGATAGAGCGATTGAGAGATAGAGCGATTGAGAGATAGAGCGAAGGTTCGGGGGCACACAGCAATTCTCGCTGGTTTTGCGACCGCGCAGATTCTGGTTTCGCTGCCTGCGACGACGTTGGCACAAGCCGGCGCGGGCGGAGTGATTCATCGCGATTCAGTCCCTGCGCCCGCGCTGAGACACAACATGGTGCGCGATCCACACTGGGATCGTGTGTCGATATATCTGCCGCCGAGCTATTCGCGTGCACCATCGCGGCGATACCCGGTTCTCTATTTTCTGCATGGCTTCGACGCTGACGATCGAGCGTTGATCAAAGGCGCGTATCAGAATCTCAACATCCGGCTCTCGATGGACAGCCTCATTCGAGAGGGTGTGATTGACGAGATGATCGTCGTGATGCCGAACGCGCGAAACGCGTACAACGGCAGCTTCTACACGAACTCTCCGGTGACTGGAAACTGGGAGCAGTTCATCGTGCGTGATCTCGTCAACTACGTCGATCGAAAATATCGGACGCTCAAGACACGCAGGGCGCGAGGAATCGCGGGACACTCGATGGGCGGTTATGGCGCACTCCGCATTGCGATGCGACACCCAGAAACCTTCTCAGCCGTCTACGCGCTGAGCGCTTATGGTCTCGCCTTCACGGATTCTGTCGAAGGCACATACGAGAAGAACTGGCGCGCTGCGTTGGCGCTGAGCAGATGGGAGGATTATGCGAAGGCTGGCTTCATTACGAATCTGTTGATGGCGTTCGGAGCTGCGAACGCGCCGGATCTTCGCAATCCGCCGTTTTACGTTTCGCTCCCCTACATCGCTAGCGGCGACTCACTCGTGCTCGACCGCAGAATAGCTCGGCGATGGAGTATGCGGCCGCTCGAGATGGCGCCCGAGTTTGTCGGGAACCTGAGAAAGCTGTCGATCGCATTCGATGCGGGGTCGACCGATGGATTCAAAGACATTCCCGTCCGCGCGAATGAGCTCGATGTGTTATTGAGCTCGCTCAAAGTCCCGCATTCGTTCGAGCTCTACGAAGGCGGACATGGAGATCATATCCGTGCGAGGATCGAGACGAAGATGCTACCGTTTTTTAGTCGAGTGCTTGCCAGATGAAAAACATTGTCCGAAGTAATCAAAGGGCCGTCCGAATGGGCGGCCCTTTGATTTCGATTATTCTCCTGATGCCTTTCGGCGCCGAGTCCTGGCCACGCGCTCCTTCTTTTTCTCCCGTCGAATCGGAACGATGTCAGGCTGTTGAGCAGGCAATGCCGTCGGTCGCGGCTGCTTGTACGTGAACCTCTTCCCCTCGTAATTCCGGAAGATCACTTCGTCGTCGTTGATTTCTTCAACGTATTCTGGCAGCAGCGGAACTTTTCCTCCGCCGCCCGGGGCGTCGATGACAAAAGCCGGAATCGCGAGACCCGACGTCCATCCGCGAAGCGCCTGCATGATCTCCAGTCCCTTCTGCACGGTCGTGCGGAAATGCTCGCCGCCCGCGACCTGATCTGCCATGTACAGGTAGTACGGGCGCACACGGGCCTTCAGGAGCTCCTGCATCAGCTTCATCATCACCTTGGGATCGTCGTTCACTCCCTTGAGCAACACTGTCTGACAGCCGAGCGGAACGCCTGCCCTCGAAAGGCGGTCGAGTGCCGCGACCGTCGCGGGCGTAAGCTCGTCCGGGTGATTGAAGTGCGTGTTCATGTAAACCGGATGGTACTTCTGCACCATCTCGCAGAACTCAGGCGTGATGCGCTCGGGCAGGTGAGAAGTGATTCTGCTTCCGATCCTGATGATCTCGATGTGCGGAATCGCGCGCAGCTGCTGGAAGAAGTACTCGAGCCGCCGGTCGCTCAGCATCATTGGATCGCCACCGCTCATGATGACATCCCGAATCTCCGTATGCTCGCGGAGATACTGGAATGCTGAATCAAACTGGTTGAGCGGAATCTTCTCCGGGTCACCAACCTTCCGGCGGCGCGTGCAGAAGCGGCAGTAGGTCGCGCAAACCGGACTCACGAGGAAAAGAGCGCGATCGGGATAACGATGCGTGATGTTCGGCACCGGAGAATCGCCGTCCTCGTCGAGCGAGTCGATCACACCGTCGACGACATCGAGCTCCTCGACCGTCGGGATGTACTGCTGCCACATCGGATCGCCGACTTCCTTGATCGCGTCGAGCGCCGCCGGGGTGAGACGCATCTGGAAATTGTCGAATGCCGGCCTTAGCGCTTCGACGTCGATGACGTCACGCCCGAATTTGTCCGCCAGCTTCTCGAGAGTCGCGATGCTCTCTTCCCTGATGATTCGCTGCCATTCACTCATTGAGCTGCTCCATTGACAGGGCAATTCGCACCATGCGCGCCATCTGCGGCGGTCGTCACCGATTTGTTCGACACGATGCGCACTACGAAGTCCAGCTCGTTCCAGAGAGCTGGAGCGCTCGCGGCCAAAGCTCGGCCGCGTTCACCGCCGGGTGCTCGAGAGCTACCTCGCACACTCGACGAATAAGAGCGGGATAGTCCATCCCCGCGACTCCCGCCATGCGAGCCAGGCCCGCACCGGGAGAGATATCCGGATTCGGATTTACCTCGAGCAGCCACGGTTGCCCGGAGCGATCGATTCGGAAATCCGCTCGGCCGTATCCCTGACCACCAACTTCACGCCACGCAGCGAGCGCAATTCTCTCCAGCTCGCGCGACATCGCACGCGGTAGCTCAGCCGGACACGTCGGCGCGGCGCCGAGGTCCTCATCACTTCCGGTGATCCACTTTGAGCGATACGAAACGATCTTCCACATTCCGCGGGGCATTCCGCCGAAGTTGATCTCGGCGATAGGAAGCGTGCGATCTCCGACGATTCCGACGTTGACCTCGCGGCCATCGATGAATCGCTGCACGAGAACTTCATCCCATCGCTCGTGCATCGCTTCGACTCGCTCGGCGAGAGAGCGCATGGTTCTCACGACCGACCGCTGCTCGATTCCAATCGAAGCATCCTCGGCGGCGGGTTTGCAGATCGCGGGGAATCCGACGCTCGTCACGTCATCGCCGCGGCGCACGAGCGACCATCGCGGTACAGGAAGTCCGGCCTTGTCGAGCAGAGTATTGATAAGATGCTTGTGAAGGCAGAGCCCGGTCGTGCCACTCGAGTTTCCTGTGTAGGGAATCCCGAAGAGCTCGAGAACAGAAATGACCATCGGCTCGAATTCCGCGACGCCATCGATTCCTTCGCAAAGATTGAATACCAGATCGAACTTCGCGCGACGCACACGCTCCACCCAGCGACCATCGGGATTCACGGGAACGCGAACGGCGTCGTGACCCCAGAGATCGATGGCGTGCTCGACCGCCTCGACGGACTCGAGAATGAGTCCGTCGGGATTTGGTCCCAACGCCGACATGGCATCGAACAGCACGCCGATTTTCATGTTTCGCTCCATTCCTCCTCGCGCCGGATAATCCGGTCACGAATGAATACGGATGCGGCTATTTAAAGGACGATCAAGCGCTCAATCGGATTTTCTTGAATTGACGACCGAGGTGTACGTGCTGTCGGGTCGCCGCCAGCTTCAAGCAAGTTTGAATGAGCTCGTCGTAGCTGATACCGGCAGCGCGTGCTGCTTTTGGAAAGCACGAGTTGTCGGCAGGATCAGGAAGAATTCCAGGAAGAGGATTCACTTCGACAATCTTCGGCTCGCCGGCCGCATCGAGTCTCACATCGATGCGCGACCAGTCGCGACAGCCAAGAACCCGGTACGCGTCGAGGGTCACTCGCTCGATCGCGCGCGCCAGAGTGCTGTCGATGCGTGCTGGGCAGTCGAACATGTCGAGAGGCTGCTCGGGGCGATCCCAGATCCATTTGGCCTCGAAGCCATAGATCGGAATCGCGCCTTCGGGCAGCGAAGAAAAATTGATTCCAACGATTGGAAGGACTTTCGTAGTCCGTCCATTGCCGAGGACCGCGCAGGTGAACTCGGCGCCAGGCAGAAACTCCTCGACGATCACGGGCTGCTCATATGTCCCGAGGAGAAATGCTGTCTGTCGCTCGAGCTCGGCGACGGTGCGGCAGAAATTTTTCTCTGTGATTCCCTTCGACGATCCTTCGTGGATCGGCTTGACGAAAAGAGGCAGCGGCAGAGGAAGCGTCTTTACGAGGCGGGCCAGGTCTGATTCGTCACGAATCACGACGAAGGGCGCGGTGGGGATGCCGTGATACGCGAGAGTCTCCTTCGTTCGCGCCTTGTCGAGGCAGAGCGAGAGAGTGAACGGGTCGCTCCCGGAATATGGGATTCCATAGAATTCGCAGATCGCGGGAACGTGAGCCTCGCGGTTCACGCCGTTTTGCCCCTCGGCGATGTTGAAGACGATGTCCGGTTTTGTCTCGCGGAGCAGCTCGGAGAAATCTTCGTCGGCCTCGAGGCGGATCACTTCACCGAGAGCGGAGAGCGCGTTAGCGACAGCGTCGATCGTCTCGGCGGAATCCCACTCCGCGAATTCGTCGCTGGTAGCTGGAGGCTCTTCGTCGAGACGGGAAAGCTCGCCGTCTTCCACCGAGTCTGAGTGGACGGTCGCCTTGCTGCCGAGTGGAGCGATTTGCTCCGGCTTCTGGTTGTAGGCGAAACCGATTCGCGTCATTCGGTCTCTACGAAAATGCGCGTGACTGATTCACAGAGACGAGTATAAAATCAGCGAACAGGTGGCGCAATAATTATTCCTCTCTTCGAGAAAAAAAATTCTCCGAAAATTTTTCGGAGGAGGCTGAGAAAGAGAGAAAATTTTTCGGCTCGGGGCCGAGCAGCGTACAATCGTCAGCTGAGACGCTACACCTTGTGGTAGGAGATCCTCGCGGCATCCAATCGATCTGCCGCCTGGTAGATCTCGAAGTCGGAGAAAAATCCCGGCGCTTCCCTCTGAAGAATCCGAACGATGTCCACCGCGCATCGTCTGATCTCGAGCTCGGCCCCTTCGCTCGATCTCAGCTCGAGCATCGTGCGCCACGCCCTCGCGTTTCCGGTCACGACGATTTTTGTCTCGGTGGAATTCGGCAGCACTCCACGCGCCGCCTCTCTCGCCATCTTCCTCCGGTGGATCTTGTCTCCCACCCAGGCGTACCGCTGCATCAGCGACTCGACGAGCGCGACGTAGCTCTTCTGCGCCGCGTCCATCTGTTCTTTCCACGACGCCTCGAGAACCTCGTCGCCGATGACCGCCGGCGGCATGACGAAGTTCGCCTCCGACTCGTCAACGTATCTCTGCGAAAGCTGGGAATACGCGAAGCCGGCTCGATGACGAACCAGCTCGTGAGTCAGCGATCGGCTCACTCCCTCGAGAAGCAGCGAGTAATTGGCGTGCTCGAGCACGCTGCCGTGTCCCTGCTTCTTGATATTCTCGAGATATTCGCGCGTCGGCCGCCCCGCCGGATTTTTCTGGCTCATGTAGCAGAGACGTCCAGCGAACTCTGAGAGTCTCTCGCCGTCTGTGCTCTCGCCGAGCCAGTGGACGGGGAGGTGCGGCGGCTCGATGAACGACGGCCGCGAAAGAACGGTGATGCGGGGCTCAGTGAAGATCACGGTCGCGGTAAGCTATTGGGGTCGGTCGATGAGCGACAGCCGCGGAGTTGCATACGCGCGTTGGGCGGCGATGAAATCGAGAGCTTCTCTCGCAATCGTTGGCAGAGGAGGAAGTTTCGGATCGTACTTCACGTCTCCGATTGGTTTCTGCCCGGCGAGCGCAATCTTCACTCCGGGATTCAGAATCCCGTCAGGGTCGAAGCATTTCTTCACCGCAGCGAAGATGTCCACTTCGTCCGGCGGCCACGTCGCGTCGAGAAGCGGCGCGCGAAGCCGGCCATCGCCGTGTTCACCCGAAAGAGTCCCCGAAAGCCGGCTGGTCAGCGTGACGACGTCTTCAAGAAGACCTTCGACTTTTTCTCGCCAGTCAGCTTGGCTCACGTCGATCAGAGGGTTCACGTGAACGTGAGCGTCGCCGGCGTGACCGAAGATCACTCCCCTCACTCCACGCGAATCGAGTGCTGCCCTCACCCCACGCACGTAGTCCGCAAGACGATTCGGTGGCACCGCGCCGTCCTCGATGAACTGCATCGATTCGAGATTTGGGTCGAGCGTCGAGAGGATTGGACTCGCCGCGTGGCGAAGCTCCCAAATTTCCTTCTGCTCCCCGATTGTTCGCGCGACGGAGACATACGTCGCACCCACATTCTCGAATTCAGCCGCGAGCTTTTCCGCCATCGATTGAGCAGCAGCGTCGCTCTCTCCTTCAAGATCCGCAAGCAGAACTGCCTCGGTTCCAGCGGCGAACGTCGTCGAGCTGAAAGCCGACCCCCCGGCGGCGACGTCGAGAAAAGTTTTATCGAGGAGCTCGCACGCTGCTGCTCCAAGCTCGCGAGCCTTTCCAGCCGCGACGACAGCGTGGTCGAGTGAACTGAAGGCGCCGAGCACTCCACTCGTCGCCGCAGGCAGGTCGACGAGAGCGAGCTCGACACCGACGACGATGGCCAACGTTCCCTCGCTTCCTACGATGAGATCGATGAGGTCGTCGCTCGCAGCGTAGGCTCGCAGCGCATATCCCGATGAGTCCTTGCGAACTCCCGCATGTACCGCGTCGATTTTTTTTCGCGATTCGAGAATGCGGGGACGCGCCTGCATGAGAAATCGACCTATCGCAGGAACATGTTGGGGGGGTGAAGCACCGCGGACGAGCCTCGCTCTTGATCCGTCGGCGAAAACGCAATCGAGTGCGGTGACCCACGGACGAATAGAGCCGTAAAGGAGCGAGTGTGCTCCAGCAGCGTTTGTCGAGACCATTCCGCCGATGGTCGCGAATTTTCCACTCGATGGATCGACCGGGAAACGGAGTCCGCTCGCCTCAGCCCTCGCGTTGACAGAATCACGAAGCGCTCCGGGTCCAGCTTCAATTCTCTTTCGCGCAACGTCCGGTGGACCGATCGCGCTCATCGTACTCAGGTCGACGACGATTCCTGATCCAAGCGCGCCCCCGGCCATGCTCGTTCCGGATCCCCGGGGAGTGATCGGGACCCCATTTTCGCGTGCCCACGAGACGATGGACACAACATCGTCGGCGTCGCGCGGAACGGCGACCGCCTGCGGAACGAGTCGCTCGATACCCGCGGCTTCGGAGTAAACTGCCCTTGCCGGAAGATCATCGCGGAAAATTCCGCGGAAGTTTGTCGGAGGCCCGAGCGCGATGTCGGAGACTTTGCTCAAAGACCCAGCTGGCTCGGTCGCGGTGGATTCTCGGAGTAGTCGTAGAACCCGCGTCCCGATTTCTTGCCGAACATTCCGGCGATGACCATTCGCTTGAGAAGCGGCGGCGCCGCATAACGCCTCTCGCGATACTCGGCGAACATGATCTCCGAGATTTTTTCGACCGTATCGAGTCCGACGAAATCGAGAAGCGTGAATGGACCCATCGGATGGCCGGCGCCGAGCTGCATGCCCTTATCGATGTCTTCGATCGACGCGACGTTTGCCTCGAGAGCGCGGATCGCGTCGAGCATGTACGGAACGAGAAGCAGATTGACAACGAAGCCCGAGTTGTCCTTCGCCTTGATGGGTTCCTTACCCAGCTTCCACACAAAATCCATCACGGTTTCAACTGTCGCATCACTCGTCGTGATCGTGCGTACGACCTCCACGAGCTTCATCAGCGGAACGGGATTGAAGAAGTGCAACCCAACCATTTTCTCTGGACGGCCGCATACCGCCGCCATCGCAGCAATCGTGAGACTCGACGTGTTCGACGCGAAAATCGTCTCCGGAGGACAAATCGCGTTCAGCTGCTTCCAAAGTGAATTCTTGAGCTCGAGATCTTCTGACACCGCTTCGATCACGATGTCGCTCTCGTAGAGTCCTCGCACGTCTGTTGCGCAGCTGATATTGCGCAGCGCAACATCGAGTGCCTCGGTTGTGATCTTTCCTTTCTCCACGCCTTTTGCGAGCGACTTGCGGATGTTGGCGTGCGTCTTGTCGCAGATCTCATCGGAAATTTCGCGCACGACCGTGGGAAATCCCGCCATCGCCGAGACCTGAGCGATTCCGCTTCCCATGAGACCTCCGCCGAGTACTCCGACTCGCCGGATTTGTGTCAACGCAATCTCCGAGTGGTTCCGAATTCCAATCGATCGAGCGTTTGCTCGAGAGCTAACTGTGCGCGCGAAACGAACTGGCGGTGCCGCTTGCCGACTTCATATGCAGCAATTCCTCCGATCAAGATGGGCACGGCGGCGACACCCGCGACTGCGAACAACGCTGCATGCGCAAGGACCGCCATGCCCCCGGCCGCGCCGGCGCCGAACACTCCGCCGGTGAAAAGAACTCCGCCTGTTTTGAGGCGAGCTCCTCTACTCTCCGAGAGATCGGCATCGAGTCGCACGAGAACTCGGTCGCCCTCGAGTGGAACGACCGTCGCCGCGACCTGCGTTGCGCGACACAGGTAATAGCCGCGACCTCCGACGTTGAGTCCTCGCTGAATCATTCCGATCAATCCCGCCCGGGGCTCCCATGTTATCCGATCCGGAAACCGGCGCTGGACCTGCAGAGATTCATCGCGCTGCATCCAGGTGTCGAGAGACATCAGAACTTCGGCGGGCGTGCCGGTTACGGCGCGCGATGCTGTCGCGCTTGCAGGGCCCGTGATACTGGAGAGGAGACTTTGATCTTCGGGAACGGCGACACGCTGTCTCTCTTCTGCGAGCGCCTGCGTGAGAGTCGTCGGATTGATTCCAACTTCTTTGCCGATCTCGATTAGCTGCGATTCGCTGAGATTCGGCTCGCCGTCATCATTCGTACCGCTGGTAGCTTGCAGCTGCGCGGCGCGTGCGAGGACGCGCTCGATTGTGGCACGATCAAGAGGAACCTGACGAGCAGGAAGTTGGGAAGATGGGTCTTTTGGCACAGACTAAAAATACCCTACACGCTACCCGCTAATCGCTAGGGGCTCGGCGCTGACTGCTAAATCGGCCACGTCGTAGCGATTGGCGCCGGGCGCTTAGCGCACCCGCGGGTAGCGCGTCGTTCAAATCCCCCCGAGTACCACGTCGAGTTGTTTCGCGATAGCGTCGCGCATGTTCTCGGGTAGCGGGAAGACAGTCGCGAGCGTCGAAACAGGATTCGCGCCGGGAGTTCGGTTCGCTGACCGCAGATAGTACGTCGCGTAGCCCGTAACCAATTCCGGCGCAATCTTTTGCAGCAGCATCGCACCCGCTCTCACTGTGCCGACGGCGATGTATCGATCGGCGACGCCGAGTCGCCGATCGTTTGGACTCGTGTTGTCGGCCACCGCCGTCCCGACGAGTGAGCTCACGAACTCGTGAGCGAGAACGTAGATCGATTCGCTCGCATCCGACGAGCGAAGCGGGAACGTGACCGCTGTTGCGTTCTGTCGCCTGCCGGCTGAGAGCGTCCTTCCTTCACCGTCGAGTGGCAGCGAAAGATAAATCTCGCCCTGCGATTGACTCGTGTTGTGAAGGAAATTCTGAAAACGCGCTCGATAAGTGTTCTGCCAGAGATTATTCACGGCCGAAAAAACTGCCCCGAGCTCGCGCTGCTGCTGATCCCAGTAATTCTTGTAGAAGCGCGTGTCTTCGTCGCGCAGCGACTGAACGAACAGCCGTGCCCAGTCCCGATCGGGCTGCGTCGGGAAATATCCAGCGACCAGCGCAATCGTCTCAGCGTCCTGTTGATTCCCTGCTTGTTGCGGATTGCCGTCAGCTCTGTACGTCAGGTCTACGGCATTTGCGAGATCGTTGAAGTTGTCGAAGTACAGCGGGAGAAACTGCGCGTTCACGAGCTGAGCGTTGAGACCAAAGCGAGCGTGAAGCCTCGCATTGTTCGCATCGAGCTGAGTGATGATGTTCGATCGGCTCTTCACTGCCTGCGTGTTGCTTTTGTACCCGCGTCGGAAATACGGGACGAGTGATGAGTCTTCCTGAACCATCGCAAATCCGTGAAGCCAGAGATCGAGATGCTCGCGCGTCTTGATTCCCCAGATCTCCGACGGATTCGCCGGATTCTGTCCAACGGTACCCGTAGGCGAAGTCCCAGTGCCTGTTGTGCCGGCCGTGGCGCACGCGGTGAGCAACACAACCACCAGCGAGGCTGCGAATCGCTTCGTTGAATTTTTCATGTCGATTTCTCAGAGGTTGCGGAGCTACGCCGTCGCTTCGACTATGAGCGCGATGCCCTGACCCCCGCCGATGCAGGCAGTCCCCAGGCCATAACGCTTTCCCTTAACCTTAAGCGTATGCAGTAGGTGGGCCGTGATGCGGGCACCCGACGCCGCAAGCGGGTGGCTCAGCGCAATTGCGCCTCCGGCTGTGTTGAGCTTCTCACGCGGAATCTTCAGCTCGCGCTCGACAGCGCATGCCTGCGGCGCGAATGCTTCGTTGACCTCGATGAGATCCATGTCATCGATCGATAAGCCGGCCTTGTGAAGGGCGATCTTCGACGCGGGAACGGGACCGATTCCCATCACGGCGGGATCAACGCCTGCAATGCCCCACGAAACAAGACGGCCGAGCGGCTTGAGTCCGCGCTCGCGCGCGAATCCTTCGTCGGCGATCACGAGCGCGCCGGCACCATCTCCAATCCCCGATGCATTTCCCGCGGTGACAACTCCTGTCTCTCTGAAGACCGGCTTCAGCTTTGCCAATCCATCGAGAGTTGTATTCGGACGCAAATGCTCATCGCGATCGAACATTCCCATTTGTCGCGTCCTCGGGTTCTTCACTGGAACAGCCACGATCTCATTCGCGAACGCGCCGCTCTCCCACGCCGCGGCGGCGAGCTGCTGCGACCTCAACGCAAACTCATCGACGCACTGTCGCGTCAGCTCATAACGCTCGGCAAGATTTTCCGCCGTCTCGCCCATCGCGAGATTCACATACGTGTCGCGCAGCGCTTCCCACAACGAATCCTCGAGCGGAGGCGATTTTCCGAGTGGCACTCCCCAGCGAAGTCCGCGCGACACGTGCGGAGCCTGCGACATCGAATCGGCCCCGCCGACAAGACACACGCGCGCATCGCCGAGCAGAATTTCTTCCGCGCCGCTAACTACTGCCTGAAATCCCGACCCGCAAAGGCGATTCACCGTGAGTGCTGGAGTTTCCATGCGACAGCCGGCTTTCAGCGCGACGTGACGCGAGAAATAAATCGAGTCAGCGGTTGTATAGAGGACATTGCCGAACGTCGTGGAATCGATATCGGTGGGAGCGATCCCTGCGCGCTCGATCGCCGCTTTCGCGGCGGTGACTGTGAAGTCAGTGACGGACACATCGCGTAACGCGCCGCCGTAAGTGCCGAACGGCGTTCGCACAGCTGAAAGAAAAACAATGTCCTGCGCTGAATTCTGTGTCTTCACTACGCCACGCTTCGCCCGCAGCTGACGCAAAACTTCCAACCTTTCTCGAGCTCACCACCGCAAGCCGGGCATCGAGAGACTGAAAGATTGTTGCCGCAATGCGGACAGTAGATCACTGCGCGACCCTCGGGCAGAGTGCCGCTGCAGAAAGGGCATCCCTCGGGAACTGCGGCACTGAGCATCGAAGAGATTGCCGCTGGAGTGTGACGCGCTGACTCGCCTGCTGTAGCTGAGGACACGGGAAAAGTCGCGTTGAATCCGCCTGGTGTCGGCGTGGGCGACACCGCCGCGCCGGACCCTGACCCTGCTGCTGGTGCCCCGCCTCCAGTTGTACTCGCCTGAGCGGACTGACTCGCTTCAGTAGCTGATTGACTTGCGCCTTGCGTTGTGGTGTTCGGGGCCGGCGTGCCCGTTGCGGCCGCCGGAACAGTGAGAGCGCGGATTCGCCGCAATGCTTCCGGCGCCAGCGACACCTTCGCTCCGGCGAATTCGCGGAATCCCCCCGGATCCGCATGCGGCGAGGCGAGCTCAGCTTGCAGCTTGTCTCGCATCTCAGGATCTGCCTGGAGATAATCGCGCTCGCCCGAAAGCAAGCGAGTTACAGCGATCTCATAATCCTGATTCGTCTCGATGCCCAGCTCCCGGCGATGATGACGATACGGAATCAACGTCTCGTACAGCTCCTGCACCGTGAACGGCAACGTCAGGTATTCGGGGTGACGGTGGCGAATGTTGCTCACCAGCCGATGAAAAACTCGATCTAGGTCGTCCATGCTCTTGGGCTCGGCTTGAATGTTTCTGATTCGGGAAAAGGCGCGGCATCATGCAATACCATTCGCGTGGATTGCTGTGCCGACAGCCAACTATCGAAGTTTGAAGGCACGAGCCCACCGGAATTTGTTTGCTCTGCCGCAGCTCGCGTCGCGAGAAAATTCGCGTATTCGTTCTGCGGATGGCCAACGTGACCTCGAACCCATTGCCATTGGCACTCGTGCGCGTTCACGGCCTCGACTGCCTCGCG
The DNA here is from genome assembly GCA_041499635.1 of Gemmatimonadaceae bacterium. GTDB lineage: Bacteria > Gemmatimonadota > Gemmatimonadetes > Gemmatimonadales > Gemmatimonadaceae > UBA4720. The sequence goes on along the minus strand of JBGQKT010000017.1, from coordinate 11,865 downwards.
CCAAAGCCCGAGGTTGAGAATGGGACCGCCTTTGCGGCGCCACCCTCGCCTGATCCATCCTGGCACCCACGCACGCATTCCATCCACAATGTATTTGGAGTCGCTCGTGAACACGACGCGAAACGGTTTGTTTCGCTTGCTCAGCTCACGAAACGCTTCGATCACCGATCGCAGAGCCATTCGGTTGTTCGTCGTCCGCGGCTCAGAGATCCAATAATCCCAGCGACGTAGCTCACCCGTTTCCGGATGGATCCACTCGACGAGTCCGGCGGCACCACCTGGATTGCTTCCTTCGCGACCGTTTCCTAGACACGATTCGTCCGCGTAGATAGCGACGAGTGCCGGCTCAGTCACGCGACCACCTCGAAGCGCTCCATCTCGTCGAGAAAAATCGTTATTTGATCGCCCGTTGTCGGATGCACAGAGTCCATTGCCTCGCGAGAGCCGACAGTGCGGAGACGCTGCGGGATTACGACATACTCTGTACCTCGCCGGAAGACAGCGAGGCGGCGCCCATGAGTTATTGCGTTTTCGATTGCGTCGTACTGCCTGTGCGTCAATTGCTTCACGTTTTCTCCGACAGCCAATCTCGCGCCATTCGAGTGAGCACTGCTGTTGCCTCCTCGATCTCACTTATCGCGACGAACTCCTCTTTTGCATGCGCTAGTGAAATGTCGCCGGGACCGAAGCAAATCGCTGGAATTCCTGCCGAGTTCAGTATCGCTGCGTCTGTCCACGCGCTCATCCCTTCGACGATCGGCTCGACGCGCTCCTCGGCCATCGCGCGTTTCAGCATCTCCACCACAGGCGCGTCGACACTCACGTCGCTCGGCGCCTGCGCTTCGATCAATCTAATCTGCGCCGACAATTCAGGTCGCTGCACGCGAACACGTTCGCACGCTTCGCGCACCTCGCTCAATGCGGTTTCCGCAGTCTCGCCCGGCAAAGTTCGACGCTCGATCGTGAAGACGCAGCGATCGGGATAAGTCGATAGCCCACTTCCTCCCTCGATCGCAGACGCGTGAAGAGATCCGCGTCCGAGAAGCCTGTGAGTTCTTCGCGGGAGATCTTCGGTCTCGAGCCTGTCGAGATCAGCTAGAACAAGCGCTGCGTGTCTGATTGCATCCACACCGATGTCGTAGCGGCTTCCGTGCGCGGCGCGTCCGGTCAGCTCGACTTCCACCCAGACGAATCCGCGATGCGCCGGACAAATTGCGAGTCTCGTCGGCTCGGCGAGAATCGCCGCCTCGGCTGTGATTCCGCTTGCGACCAGCTCACGCATTCCAATGCTCGCGTATTCCTCATCGACAACTGCTGCGACGATGATTTGTCGATTGGCTGATTTCCCGACTGCATCCGCTGCGGCTTTAGCGGCGATGCACATTGAAGCGACACCTGACTTCATGTCTGTCGAGCCGCGACCGAAGATTTTCTCGTCTCGAATCTCAGCGTCGAATGGCGCGTGGCTCATCCCTTCTACGCCGACTGTGTCGAGATGCCCCGCGAACATGAGCGCCGGGCTGTCTGGAGATCCGATGCGGGCGACTACGTTGGGACGGTTGGGCACGGCGTCGCGGAGCTCGACGGAAAACCCCCAGCCGCTGAGAATCTCGGCTAGAAATCGCGCAACCTCTCTTTCGCCGGGCGCACCAGGAACGAGAGTCGGGTTTCTGGAATCGATTCTGGTAAGCGCGCGCGTCAGCTCTACGGCATCGGCGCGCTTAGCGCCGGAGCTCACGAGCTTTACCTTCGCGACTTCTTCGCGCTCTTCTTCGATTTCGCGGGGGCGGATTTCTTGGGAGCGGGTTTCTTGGCGGCCTTTTTAGCGGGCGCCTTTTTCGGCGGAGCTTTTTTGGGCGCAGCCTTCTTTGGCGCAGGCTTCTTTGGCGCAGGCTTCTTTGGCGCAGGCTTCTTCGGTGCAGGCTTCTTCGGCGCAGGCTTCTTCGGCGCAGGCTTCTTCGGCGCAGGCTTCTTTGCTGCCGGCGTCGGGTGAGGCTTGGCTGCCGCGTGTGTCGGAGTATGCGCCGGTTTGTGCGGCGCCGCCGATTTCGCGGGAGCATGAGAAGCGGCCGCCGGTTTTTTCTTCGGCATCGCAGCTTCGACTTCGCGAATCAACTTGTCCGCCTCTTCCTGCGTCATCTGACCGCGGCGAACCATATACTGCACGAGGTCGCGGGCGCTTTCGATGACGAAGCCTGAAAGTCCGGCGGCTGCGTTGATCACATCTTTCATTGCTGCTGCCATCTTGCTACCGGCCTCGAGACTTATCTCGTGCGCTTTTGCCGCCATCTCGGCGACAGTGTCTTTGACGTCAGCGCCGCGATGTCCGGGGCTCCTCTTGGGCGGAACCGGGGGAGCACCGGGAACGCCGGGAGCGCCTGGGGCAGCCGGAGCTGCTGGTGGGGTGGGCTCAGACGTTTTGTCGTTATCAGCCATGGCGGCTTCTATAAGGTATAGGGTCGGTGAGCAGCCCACGAATCATCACCGCTCGGCACATTTTGATTGCGCCGACAGGCCAAGGGGCGGGAACGGCGGTAAGTATATGATTCTTCGGCACTAAAGCAAGTAAGGGTGATGCATATTCAAGGGCGAGAGGTTTTCATGGCCTTTGGCGACAAGATAGAGTCATCAACACGTCAACAACGAGGCACTAGAGCAGCATGACTCAACCAACACAGGCTGAAGGCTCGACTCGCCAACCTCTGGCAGATATACGAGTACTCGATCTCTCTCGAGTCCTTGCTGGACCACTCAGCAGCATGATGCTTGGAGACCTTGGCGCGGACGTGATAAAAGTTGAACGACCGGGGACGGGAGATGAGACTCGGGGCTGGGGGCCCCCGTTCGACTCACGAGGTGAGAGCGCCTACTACTTATCAGTCAACCGAAATAAAAAAAGCGTCGTCGCCGATCTCGACATCGAGTCAGATCGCGCGATGATACTCGGGCTCATCGGCGAAGCGGACGTCGTCATCGACAACTTTCGTCGAGGTGCGCTGGAGCGCCGAGGGGTCATACCGGACGATCTCCTCGTCCGTTATCAGCAGCTGATCTGGTGCACCATCACTGGTTTCGGACCCCAGGGTGATCGCGCGGGATATGATCTCGTGGTCCAGGCCGAAAGCGGATGGATGTCCATTACCGGAGAGCCGGATGGAGATCCCGTGCGAGTTGGCGTTGCGCTCGCTGACATTATCGCAGGCAAGGACGCAGCGATAGCAATTCTCGGTGCACTATCAGCGCGCGGACTTCGCGCGAGCTCCGGCTCGCAACGTTCACGGGAGGAGAGGCGAATTCACATCTCGCTCGCGCACAGTGCAACGGCAGCGTTGATCAACGTCGCGCAAAATTCTCTGGTCACCGGCAAAGACGCTGAGCGATGGGGCAATCAGCATCCGAATCTCGTGCCGTATCAGCTCTTCCATGCGGCTGATCGTCCGATGATTGTCGCTGTTGGAACCGACGCTCAATGGATCGCGTGCGCGACAGCACTTGGTCTCGATGATCTGGCGGCAGATGCATCACTCGCTGCGAACTCGGGGCGCCTCACTCACCGCAAGGAAATCATCGACTCGATGTCGCGCCGGTTGGCAGAGCGAAATGCGCGCGACTGGATCGAGGTACTCAGCGCGCGTGGAGTCCCATGCGGCGTCGTGAAGTCGGTGCTCGAAGCGCTCGAAAACGTTACCGCCTCACCATTATCCGGAATTGCGCCGAGCGTTCCGGGAAGTGTGCGTCTGCCGCCGCCGCGTCTCGATGAGCAAGGAGATGCGATAAGACGAGACGGGTGGGGAGTCTTCGCCTCGTCGCATCACGACGACGGGAGTATCCCGGGTGGGACTATCCCGCGACCTTCGGACGCGTTACACTAGCGTCGTGAGCGCAACAGAACAGGGGAACGTCCCCGTCGATCAGGTCGATGCGGACCAGGAGATAATCAGCCGTGTACTCGCAGGATCCAAAGACGCCTTCGGTATCCTGATCGCCCGCTACAGTGATCCGCTCTACCGGCACGCAGTCGGCATGACGGGAAGCCCGGACGTCGCTGAAGACATTCTTCAGGCTTCATTCATCAAGGCGTATCAACACTTGAGTGAAGTGCGCGGCAGATTCGACGCATGGGTTTTTCGAATTGTCGCGAACTCCTGCAAGGACTGGCTGAAGAACATCAGGCGGACGCACTTGAGTTACGACGAGGACGATCAGCCCTCGTCTTATTCGAGCCCTGAAGAAGAGATGGACCGGAACGAGCTGAGGACCGATCTCGAGACTGCGCTCCAGCGGTTGCCGGCATCTCTTCGCGAGGCGTTCGTGATGAAGCACGTCGAAGGAAGATCGTATGAAGAGATGGCGGTTCTGCTCGACACGACTGTAGGCGCACTAAAGATGCGTGTACACCGTGCGCGCGAGGCGCTTCAAGCTTTGCTCGAGGAAAAGTACGCATGACGCCCGATAATCCCGAAACCAACCCAGCTGAGAAGCCCAAGCCTCGTCGCACTCCGCCTGCAACACCGGCCGTGCAGGCCTGGCTGGACGGCGAAACGTCCAGAGAAGGCCTCGCCAGCGCGGACGAACAGGAAACTGCCGAGTTCTGGAGTCGCATCAACAGCGAGACGGAGCGACTCAGACGCCGATCGACTCCAATTCACGTGCAGCAAAAGATTTTGAGCGCTTTACCCGACGAGCCGGCGGGTTCGGCAGCGCCAGCAGCGCGGTCGAGTTCTGGCTCTATCACATTGAGAGTTTCTACGGCAATTCTCGCCGGCGCTGCTCTCTTTGCTGTCGGCGCTTTGATAGGAGCATTTTTCCTGACGCGCTGACGGTCAGGTGTTTCCACGGCGCGTAGCCATTATCTCGAAGGCTGCGGCCTGCGGTTTGCACTCATTACCCTGCTGGGCGTTTAATCAGCTTACCCTCGGAGGAGGAGACAATGAAGCTCAGGATGCTGGTGGTAGCAGCTGTCTGCGGTCTTGTGATACCGGTGATGTCGCACGCGCAGGACACAGCAGCGGTTAAAAAGGCGCCGATGTCTAGCGGAACGGATTGCCCAATGAAGTGCCCGACGTCGAAAGGTGCTGCAGGCCTGACGGGTGTTCAGTTCCTCGCCTTGCAGCAAGAGCTGCGAGACAGAGGCTGCGGCAATGCGCACGTCACGGGATGGCTCGACGCACCAACTCGTAAGGCAATCTCAGTTTGCGCGAAGCGACTCGGCGTTGCTAACAAGGCGGCCGCAGTGCTCGCCGCATTTGACGTCGGCTTTGCCGCGAGCGAGCTAGGGACGGGAACAGGAGGAGGCGGCATGGCGAGCGAAGGCTCGAAGGCCGAGGAATCCAAAGAGAGCGCAAAGACCGAAAAGGCCGAGAAGGCGGAAGCAAGCGAGGGCGCAAAAACCGAAAAGGCTGAGAAGAAAGCGGTAGCGCACAAGGCAATGAAAATGAAGGGCGACACCGCGAAGCATTAGATCGCCAGCAGCAACTGCTCCGAGGGGACAGCGCGGTCATCAAGCGCCTCGTCCCCTTCGTCGTCCTGGATTCTCGATGAGCTCGGCAGGCCGTATTTCCTGCAGAGCTTGTTGAAGAAGGCTGATAACCCGGCTCTGTACTTGTCGCCCGCCTGATAGCTGCGGGCGTAGGTGTTCCTGTATCTCTCCGCGAGATGCGGGAATTCCTGTTCTATGAACGGCAGATAGCGCTTTCTCGCCGCGGACTGCAGGCGCAACGCACACGCACCAACGTGCGTTGCGCCCGCGTCCGCGACGCGCTTTACCAGCGCGTAGAGATCTCTTGGATTTTCCGTGATTACGGGGAGCACCGGCATGCAGTTGATGCCGATATCGAGACCCGCTTCGCGCAATCGCGAAAGCGCGCGGATTCGCGCTTCAGGGGTCGGTGCGCGCGGCTCGAGACGCCGAGCCAATTCTCGATTGAGCGTGATGAGCGATATATGAAGACTCAAATCCGAGACTCTGTTGATTCTCGATAGCACATCGATGTCGCGAGTGATCAGCGGACTTTTCGTGATCACGACGACGCTCAGACCTGGATGGTCAGCGAGCACCTCGAGAATTCTTCGCGTAATCTTGAATCGCCTCTCGGCAGGCTGATATGGATCGGTCGCTGTGCCGATCACGATCGATTCGCCATCGAGAAGCGCGAGGTGTCTGTCGCTTCCATAACGAAGTGTGCGACTCAGAATTTCCGGCGCGTTGTGCTTGACGAAAATATTTCTCTCGAACGCGAGCCAGGGCGGAAGATTCGCGAATGCTTCGCCGAGTGCTTCGCCCATTTTATCGTCATCCGCTGCGCGCTCCATCACGTAGCGATGTGCATACCTCGCGTAGCAATAGGCGCATCCGAACGCGCATCCGACATATGGGTTGATGGACCAATAGCCCATCCCGGTTGTTTCAGGTCCGTTCAGTACACTCTTTGCCGGCGCACCGTAGTACCGAATGTCTTTCTGAACATCGAGAATGGGCAGTCGTCGCGCGTCTCGCTCGAACGCTTCTCCAAAAAGCGCGACCTGATCGAATCTCTTCTCTTTCGCCGACCTTTTCCTGCTAACGCCCATACCCGAATATATACCGAAGCGAGCGTCGGGCGCGAGTCGTGCTATCTTCTCGCGAAGTGGGAGTAATTAGAACCGTTCACAACAGCAGCCACCCGAGAGGAAATACGAAAGTGACCGACCCACTGTCGGACATTGCGATCCAGCGCGAGCTGGGAAATCTCAATGGATGGGCGCGCCGGGGAGGCGCGATCGTGAAGGCGTACCAGTTCAAAACTTTTCCCGAAGGAATCGCCTTCGTAAACCGTGTGGCGGCGGCTGCCGAAGCTGCCCAGCATCATCCCGACATCGACGTTCGCTACACGAAGATCATTTGCTCGCTGAGCACACATGACTCAGGTGGAATTACACAGAAAGATCTCGATCTCGCGAAAGAAATAGATTCGCTCGAGGCTAGTCCCTAGCTCCGACGCCCGCCGAGTACTCGCAGTATCCCGAGGAAAAGATTCAATAGATCGAGATAGATACTGACCGCGGCGCCGACGTATTCATCCGGCCCGTAAACGTTGCGGATTCTCCACGTATCGAACACGAGCAATCCGCCGAAGATGATGACCGTGATTCCGGCGAGCCAGAGATCCATCGCCGGATTGCGGAAGAAAATATTGAGGAACATCGTCCCGATGAGGACGTACAGTCCCATGATGAAAAAACTTCCCCAGGCGCTGAAGTCGCGGCGCGACACGAACGCGTAAAGAGTCAGAACTCCGAACGCTCCGATCGTCAGAATTGCCGCCTGCGTAATGAGTCCTGGCTGAGTGCGGCCGTACAAATACAAGACCGGCGAGATAACGACGCCCACCACAAACGTGAACAAGAGCACGAGCGCAATGTTCGCGGGAAAAGCGTCGCGGGCGCGCAGCGTGATCATGAGCGGCGTTAACGTGCAGAAGAACGCGATGATAGGATGCGCCGCGACAGCCTGCATCAGCTGCGGCTGCGACAGCGCGAAGGTCGCGCCTGCGACCGTGCAAAGGACGCTGATAAAAACGAGTGCGTAAGTCCGCCGGACAAGCGCAGCGCGCTCGGCTCCTGTGCGTACAAGAACCCCGGCCGGGAATGGAACTCCCATCTATGGCTCCGAATTGATTTGAATGGGCGCGGGCTAAGGCACGCGCAAATATTCTACACCGAAGATCGCTGAGAGGTCTACTCCGGACGCTCGACTTGGGTTCCGTCACGCGGAGTGCGACCGGCGATTGCGCCTGCCTGTAACCGCTGGACCGTTCGCGGAAGGTCCGTAATGTTTTCGAGATAAAGCGTCGGCTTGTAAGGCGCGAGCTGCGGTCTCGTGAACGGACCCCAAAGCGCGGCAATTGTCGTGACGCCAGCGCCATTTCCCGAGGCAATGTCGTGCGGTGAGTCGCCGACAAAAACAGTTTCGTGCGCCTGGTAGCCGAGCTCGTCGAGCGCCATCTGCACAGGGAACGGATCGGGTTTGTGTCGTGCGCACGAGTCGCAGCCGATCATCGTCTTCATGTAGACGTCCATGCCCGTGTGCCGAAGTCCGCGCTCCATCATCTCATTGCTTTTGCTAGTGACGACGCCGAGCGGGTGACCCCAGTTGTACAGCTGCTCGAGCGTTTCGAGCACTCCCTCGTACGGGGTGGTCAGACGGTCGTGATGCTCACGCTGAAACGAGCGGTAGCGAGCGACGAGCTCCTGGGCGTCTTCATCGGATTCTACGTAAGGGCTCAACTGCGACGCGAGCGGCGTTCCTATTCCGGCGATCCATTCTTCTTCGGTCGGAGCGCTGCCTTCGCGTCCGGAGAAAGTGTGCTTCACCGACGCGAGCAAAAGTCCAATCGAGTCGATCAGAGTTCCGTCGAGATCGAAGAGAACAGCATAACGGCGTTGATCGTTCATTTAAGCAACCTAAATCCGGCCGAGTTCAAAAGCAGTAGCGATGACATTCACGCGCCACGATATTACGAAGACAATGTCATCTGTGTCCACACAACCGCGCTCGAATACTTCGCGCTCGGCGTTCAAACGCTTGCTCGAGGAAGCCGGCTCGGTAGATCAAGTCGGAATCGAAGAGCGGGTCGCCAAGTTTGCCACGCGAAGCATAAAAAAGAAATCGAAAATCTGGGGCCTCACGACGGCAGTCTCGATGATCGATCTCACGACTCTCGAGGGAAAAGACACGCCCGGAAAGGTGCGGTCGGTCTGCCAGAAAGCCCGTCATCCAAGTGACGATCCAGAGGTGCCGCCGGTTGCGGCAGTGTGCATTTATCCATCGCTGGTGAAATACGCACGCAAATGGCTGGCCGACACGCCGATAAAGGTCGCGTCCGTTGCAACTTCGTTTCCTTCGGGGCAGAGCTCGCTGAAGATTCGCCTCGCAGAGGTAAAGCAGGCAGTGAGCGACGGCGCGGATGAAATTGACATGGTGATCAATCGCGGATTGTTTCTCGCGGGCGAGTACGACGCGGTGCAGGATGAGGTCGCCGCGGTGGTCGAAGCGTGCGGCGACGCGACGCTGAAAGTCATTCTCGAAGTGAGTGAGCTGGAGAGCTATGACAAAGTTCGCCTTGCGTCGTTCCTTGCGATGCGCGGGATTCGCGAAGGCGATTTCATCAAGACGAGCACCGGCAAAGCATCGGGCTCTGCGACTCTTGCCAACACGCAGGTGATGATCGAAGCGATTCGCGATCATTATCTTGCGACGGGAATCGCGATCGGAATGAAGCCGGCCGGCGGAATTCGAAACGCGAAGCAGGCGCTGCACTATCTCGTTGCAGTGAAGGAGACGCTCGGCGACGCGTGGCTCAATTCGAGCCGTTATCGGTTTGGCGCGAGCTCGCTGCTCAACGACTTACTGCGACAGATCGCAAAAGAAAAATCGGGAGCATACCAGGCGCCGTACTACTTCACCGAAGCGGCGGAGAGCTACTGATGGCAAATCAAAAGACAAAAACGCGCTCTCAGCTAACAGCTCAAGAGAAACGTGGTAACGGAAATGGCCGTGATGGCGCGAGCGCGATCAGCCGGGAGCTGATCGCTTCAGGACGAGTTGGATCAGTGCCGCAGCTCATCTTCGGCGATTTGTGGGAATACGATCCCGCTCCCGAAACTGCGGACCCGAAAATCAAGCCGCAGTACGACCTGTTCATCGGCGGAAAGTTTGTCGCGCCGAAATCTGGAAAGTATTTCGACTCGATAAATCCGGCGACGGAGAAAGTCCTGTCGCGCATCGCAATCGCGAACGCTGAAGATGTTGACGCTGCATATCAGGCTGCGCAGAAAGCGTACGAATCCGTGTGGCGGAAAATGTCGGGGCAGGAGCGCGGGAAATACATCTATCGAATCGCCCGTCTCATTCAGGATCGCGCGCGAGAATTCGCTGTCGCAGAAACGATGGATGGTGGAAAACCGATCAAGGAATCGCGCGACTTCGACGTACCGATGGCCGCTGCGCATTTCTTCTATCACGCGGGCTGGGCAGACAAGCTCGAGTACGCCGTACCCGGCGCGACTGCATACTCACTCGGCGTCGTTGGCCAGGTGATTCCGTGGAACTTCCCGCTGCTGATGCTCGCGTGGAAAATTGCGCCCGCACTCGCGACAGGAAATTGCGTTGTGTTGAAGCCTGCCGAGACAACTTCGGTAACCGCGTTCAAATTCGCCGAGCTGTTGCAGGAGGCTGATCTTCCGCCCGGTGTGGTGAATTTCGTGAGCGGCGCGGGTGAGACAGGTGCGCTCGTGATGGGTCATCCGATTGCGGCGAAGGTTGCGTTCACTGGATCGACCGAAGTCGGCAAGCGCATCATGCGTCAGGTCGCGGGCACCGACAAGAAGATGACGATGGAGCTGGGCGGCAAGGCGGCGAACATAGTCTTTGACGATTCTCCTGTCGATCAAGCGGTTGAAGGAGTGGTGAACGGAATCTTCTTCAATCAGGGTCACGTGTGCTGCGCGGGTTCGCGGCTGCTCGTGCAGGAATCACTTTATGAAGTTTTCGTGCGGAAGCTCAAGGACCGCATCGATGTTTTGCGAGTTGGAAATCCGCTCGACAAGAACACCGACATTGGCGCAATCAATTCACGCCAGCAGCTCGAGAAGATCACCGAGCTCGTGGAGAGCGGTGTGACGGAGGGCGCGTCGATCTACCAATCATCGTCGTGTCGTTTGCCGAGTGCGGGTTTCTGGTTCAAACCGACGGTGTTTACGGGTGTGACGCAGAGTCATCGCATCGCGCAGGAAGAGATCTTCGGACCCGTTCTTTCGGTGTTGACGTTCCGCACGCTCGAGGAAGCGGTGGAGAAAGCGAACAACACGATGTACGGATTGTCGGCGGGAGTGTGGACCGACAAGGGCTCGCGAATTCTCAAGATGAGCGCCGAGCTCAAGGCCGGCGTCGTGTGGGCGAACACGTTCAACAAGTTCGATCCATCGTCGCCGTTCGGCGGATACAAGGAGAGCGGCTTCGGACGTGAGGGTGGCAGGCAGGGACTTCTCGATTACATGAAACTCACATGAGCAGACTGCCGATTACCAAGACGCCCAAGGTCTACGTGGGTGGTGCGTTCATTCGCTCGGAAAGTGGGCGGACTTATCCGATTTACGAGGGGAAGGGAACTGAAAAGTTTTTCGCCAACGTTCCTCAATGCACTCGAAAGGATGTTCGAAACGCGGTAGAGGCTGCAGCGAAAGCAGGTCCCGATTGGGCGAAGCGTACGCCATACAATCGCGGACAGATTCTGTATCGGCTTGGCGAAATGCTCGAGAGTCGAAGCGATGAGATGGCGGCTGCGATCACGCGCTCGGGCGATTCGTCGAAGCGCGATGCGGAGAAGGAAGTCGCCGCGACTGTTGATCGTTTGATTTATTACGCGGGCTGGGCGGACAAGTACGCGCAGGTGATCGGCAACACTAATCCAGTGTCGGGTCCGTTCTTCAATTTCACCGTGCCCGAGCCGATGGGAATTGTCGGAATCATCGCGGGCGATCGTGATCCGTTGCTTGGATTGATGAGTCAGATTGCGCCGGTGATCGTGAGCGGGAATGTGGTTGTTGCGCTCGCGTCGGAGATTCAGCCGTATCCGTCGATTGTTTTCGGCGAAATGCTTGCGACTTCTGATTTGCCGGGCGGCGTCGTGAACATGCTGACGGGCTTTCGTCGCGAGCTGCTGCCGACATTCGCGACGCACACTCATTTGCGCGGAGTGAGTGCAGTTGTCGGCGCGAGTGAGCGAAGGGAGCTCGCCCTCGGCGCAGCCGATTCAGTGAAGCGGGTGAAGACTCGCAAGGCGGAAGACGATGTCGACTGGTACGCGGACAAGAGTCAGGGTGTGT
>JBGQKT010000016.1:0-30787 GCA_041499635.1 Gemmatimonadaceae bacterium | reverse complement strand
GGAAGAAGTGCATCGGAAAAAAGCGCGTACGGGATTCCTGTTTCGACGGCATAGGCGCGTCCGAACGCAACGTTCCATCCTTTGTCTGCCGCCCACTGTGCGGCGGCAGCAGCGACACGAGTCTTGCCGATTCCTCCTTCGCCGGCGAGAAACACAGTTCGGCCGGTGCCAGCCTCCGCCTCACCAAATGCGCGAGTGAGCAGCGACAACTCGTCCGCCCGCCCCACGAGGGGCAGGCGATCAAAGAACTTCTCGTGCGCAGGAGGTTGTTGCTGCACGCTGTTTGTGGAGTGGAGAATTAGTACGGGAAGAGACAATTGGCTGCTTCCCGCGTCAAGGCAAACTTACGGCGTCTTGCGTCAGGCGCTCGCAATGGTACGATTCACGCGGCAGCGACACATGTTCCGGAGGTGAGTGGTGTCACAACAGCATTCATTCGATCTTGGAGACAGGCGACTCGAGCCACAAAAGAGCTCGTCGTCAAACCAATCCACTGATGAGATCGTGAGCACTGTGCCCGCGCGCGAGCCTTTGTCGTCTGAGAATCTGATCTCGTCCTCGTCGTCATCGCGTGTACCGATGCGGATGGAGCCTGAGCCGACGAGCCCGCGCGATCCCGGAGTGCCGCGCAGTCAGGACGTTGTCGAAGCAGTCTTCGGTCCCGTTGGCGAACGAACATTTGCGGTGCGCTACTGGGACGGGACATTCGAGCCGGCGGGCGCCACGTCCACGCCGGATTTTACGCTTGCATTTCAACGACCCGGCGCGCTGAGACGAATGCTTCTTCCCGCGACCGAGCTTTCGATCGCTGAATCTTTTATTTCCGGCGACGTGGAGATCGAAGGGAAGATGGAAGCGGCAATGTATCTCGGCGATGCGTTAGGCAAGCGTCTGCAATCGCCCGCGGCGCAGATGAACCTCGTTCGCAAACTTCTCGCGCTGCCGAAAGATCCGGCAACGGCGCCAAAGGAATTGAAGGGAACACGATTCTCGCGCGGTCTCGCGAAAGTCATGGCGATTGGCCGTCCCGGCGACGAGAAAGCGATTCAATATCACTATGATGTTGGAAACGATTTCTATCAGCTGTGGCTCGATCCGCGAATGGTTTACACGTGCGCGTATTTCCGTCACGCGGACGATGATCTCGAGACGGCGCAGCTTGAGAAGCTCGATTACATCTGCAAGAAGCTGAGACTCGAGCCGGGAATGAGAATGCTCGACGTCGGCTGTGGATGGGGCGCGCTCATCATGCATGCTGCGCAGAATTACGGAGTCGAAGCAGTCGGCATCACGCTCAGCAATGCGCAGGCAGAGCTCGGCAACAAGCGGATTGCAGCCGCGGGACTTTCGGACCGGTGCAAGATCGAGCTTCGCGATTACCGCGACCTCGGCAATAGAGAGGAATTCGACAGAGCAGCGTCAGTTGGAATGATGGAGCACGTTCGTGAAGATCTGCAGCCTGGATACTTCGACGCCGTGTATCGAGTGTTGAAGCCGGGCGGGCTCTTTATGAATCACACGATCGTGAGTGTTGCTCGCGCGCGACCGACGACGAAGATGGATCGATTCAAGGGATTTCTCTGGCGCCGCGACGCGTTCATCGACAAGTACGTTTTCCCCGAGGGAAAACTCGTCCCGGTTGCGCACGTAATCGCGAGTGCGGAGAGCGTCGGGTTCGAGCTGCGCGATATCGAGAGCTTACGCGAGCATTACGCGATGACGCTTCGTCACTGGGTGAAGGGACTCGAATCGCACAGCACCGAAGCGATCAAGATCGCGGGCGAGCGAATCTATCGTGTGTGGCGATTGTACATGTCGAGCGCGATTTACACTTTTGCGGTTGGACGAATCAATGTCGTGCAGGCGCTGCTCGTGAAGCCCGACCGCGAAGGGCACTCGGAAATGCCGCTCACGAGAGAGTATATGTACGCCCCGGCCATCACGACTGAGATACCCGATAGCGCAGCCGCGTAGCACTAATGCCACAGAGACACAGAGAGCACAGAATTTCTTAGGGGTACAGCACTCGCCCTTCGATAGCGTCGTGCGCGCAGTTCTAAAACCACAAAATTGTTCTGGTTTTCTCTGTGTGTTCTGTGTCTCTGTGGCAGCCTTTTGTTGTAGTATTGTCCGATGCCGACGAAATCGAGCCCGTCAGAATTGACGGTGACATGGCAGTGCACTCCATTCGCCGAGCTGAGCGCCGGCGAGCTGTACGCTGTCATGGAAGTCAGGCAGCGTGTGTTCGTTGTCGAGCAACACTGCGCTTACCTCGACGCTGACGGGTCCGACCATCTCGCACTTCATTTACTCGGCTGGCGCAGCACCGCTGATGGATTGGTTCTCTCGGCGTACGCGCGACTTTTCCCGCCGGGCGCGAAATACAAGGAAGCTTCAATCGGTCGTGTGCTGACCCATCCCAGTGTGCGTGGCTCGGGACTCGGGCGCTCCATCATGGTTGAAGCAATGCAGAGAATCGAAGATGCTGAGTGGGGAGCGATTCGAATCGGCGCGCAAATGTACCTCGAGGGTTTTTATGAGGAGTTCGGTTTTCACCGCGCATCCGAACCGTACCTGGAAGACGACATCTGGCACGTAGAGATGCTGCATGACTGACGTCTCTCTCGAGGATCGATTCAGCGCCGGTGAAACCTTCGCGGATTTTCTCGCGCGACCGCAGCAGTACCACGATTTGTGGGGAGCTCTGTACAAGCGAGCGACAGTTCCGGAAGATATTCTTGCACGAGCGAAGAAGATTGAAAAGCCGTGGCACCTGTTGATACTGAGCGAAGACTGGTGCGGCGACTCGATCAACACATTGCCTCTCGTCGCAAAGCTCACCGACGCTGTGCCTTCGCTCGACCTGCGAATTCTGGGACGCGATGCGAATCTCGATTTGATGGATGCGCATCTCACACGTAAATCGCGATCGATTCCGGTAATCATCTTGCTCGATGATAATTACGTCGAGCGCGGGTGGTGGGGGCCGCGACCTCGTCCACTACAGGAATGGGTCATGGCACACATGGATCTACCGAAGGCAGACCGGTACAAGGAAGTGCGAACGTGGTACGCGCGAGATCACGGCGTGACGTCGCTCACCGAAATTCTCGACATGATCGACGCCGCAGCACTTAAAGCGAGTCTGAGTAGCGGTTAACCGGTCGCGGGTAGCGGGTAGCTGTTAAGTGGGTATTTTTTTAAGTGAGCAGTATCGAACACTTGACTCCCAGGATAGCGATTTGACCGCGCAGACTCCCGATACCGTGATCCTATCGAAAATCGAGGTTCTGACCGACCTCGAGCCGGTCGTAGCAGAGCTTAGGAGACAGCACGAGGCGAAGCGGATTCTCTGGTTTCCAAGTGAGATCCTCGATGCGCCGCCGGATGAGGATCCCGATCGTCACCTTCGCGAGCTCAGAAAGCGCGCTGAGGGAATCAGCCCTGCCGCGCGCGTCGCACTCGCGCTGAATCTCTTGACCGAGGAAGGTCTACCGCATTTCCACCGAATTCTCGCGGTCTATCTAGGAGACGACAGCCATTGGCAGATGTGGAACAATCTCTGGACGGCCGAAGAAGATCGTCACGGGGTTATTCTCCACGATTACACTCGTGATGCGCAGGTCTTCGACCCCGTCGTGATCGAGAAGATGCAGTTCGATTATCTGCGAGCAGGCTTCTCGCCGGGGTGGGATCGAGATCCGTATCGCGTGTTCGTGTACACGTCGCTTCAGGAACGTGCTACGCAGATGTCACATGCGAACACCGGCAAGCTCGCGTCGGAAACGGAGCCGATGATCGGCACCGTGCTCGCCAATGTCGCGAAAGAAGAGGCGAGGCATTTCGCTTTCTACAGGCAGGTATTCAAGGAAGTGCTCGACCGCGATCCGAATCAGGCATTGGAATCCGCGGCGAAGATCATGCCCGCGATCGATATGCCGGGAGTGAACATGCCGCATTTCCGCGAGCTCGCGGATGTCGTGCGCCGCGCGGGGATTTACGGGCCGAGGGATTATCTCAAGATCGTCGAGGAGCAGATCAAGTTCTGGGCGATCGGCAAGCTCACGGGATTGAACGATGCCGGAAGAAAGGCGCAGGAAAAGATCATGGGAATTCCGGCGAGGCTCGAGCGAATTGCCGACATCATGGAAGCGAAGACGAAACCAAAAACGTTCTCGTTCGACGTGATCTTCCAGCGCGAATTCGCAATGTAAGAGAAGTACGGACTCGGACACATGCGATCCGCATCTGTCCGAGTCCGACTCAGCCGCTCTCCATTCCTGCAAGTCCAATTTCGGCGGCTACCGATTGCATCGCTCCAATAACGGACGCGATGTGAGAGTCCAAGTCGACGCCCATTTCTTCCGCGCCCATGATGACGTCGTCGCGATTGACTCCGCGCGCGAAAGCTTTGTCCTTCATTTTCTTTCGCACTGATTTCGCTTCGACCTCGTTCACATTCTTCGTCGGCCGCACCAACGCGGTCGCAGTGATCAATCCAGTCAGCTCGTCCACCGCGAATAACGTTTTCGCCATCTGCGTATCCCTGGGGACGCCGCTGTAATTCGCATGACCGAGTATCGCGCGGAGAATGTCCTCGGGATAACCGCGCTCGCGTAGAATCCTCACGCCTTCCGCAGGATGTCCTTCCGTCGCGGAATGTTCGCTGTTCGGGTAGCGCTCGTAATCGAAGTCGTGAACGAGCCCGGTCGTTCCCCATCGCTCGACGTCCTCGCCAAACTTTTCGGCGTACGCACGCATTGCTGCTTCGACGGAGAGCATGTGCTTCCGCAGTGAATCGCTCGCAGTGTATTCGTGCATCAGCGCGAGCGTTTGA
The DNA here is from genome assembly GCA_041499635.1 of Gemmatimonadaceae bacterium. Taxonomy (GTDB): domain Bacteria; phylum Gemmatimonadota; class Gemmatimonadetes; order Gemmatimonadales; family Gemmatimonadaceae; genus UBA4720. Next base: position 25,950 of record JBGQKT010000016.1, on the reverse strand, counting down.
TCTCGCGAGGGCAGGTCAGTCAACTGAATCCTCCGCTTCTTCGCCGTGCTCGACGATGTCACCGGGCTGAAAGAGAATTCCCTTCAAAGTCTCGCGAAATTCCTTCTTCTGCCGAAGGAGAAACTCGAGATCCATCCCGAAATGCTTGAACTCTTCCTTCTGCGCGTTTCGCATGATCGCGCGCGCCTCCTTGTTCTTCTCGATCGAGATGCGCTGCTCGTACCAGTTGATCGCCTCGGCTTCCTCGATCAGTGAAGTCGCCATTCTCGCGAACGTGCGCGTCTTGTCGGATAGCTCGTCTGTTGGCTCGTGATATTGCTCGGTCGGCATCAATTGCTCCTGTGAGGTCTCTGTGGCTAATAAAATGAGGCGTCAACATTTCCTGATTCCCGGGAATAATGAAAAGCTTATCGAGGCTGCCAGTTGAAGCAATAAGAGGCAGAAGAGCATGACGTTCACCGGACTGGAATTTCGCCGATCAGGTGGAAGGCTTCGGCGATAAATCATCCAGCCGATTACGATCACTGCAGCCTCGATTCCGAAATCCAAGGCGGGGTGTCGATAAACCTCGAGCCCAATGAATGGACCACCAGGCCATGTCGGCTTTAGTCCGGTGATGTAGTCGGCAACCATGTGTGAAACGACGATGGTCCCCGCGAGGGCCGAGCCGGCAATGTCCCGCGCCGCGACATAGTACAGGAGTGCGACTACTGTCGCGAGCACCGCGACCGCCGGGAGTGAGTGCGACAACATCTCAGAAGGCGGCGACGAGACGCCGGCAGAACACACAGCTGCATCTGCCCAATCGGGAAGCTGCGTCGCAATGAGCAGCACCCAGAGAGGCACCGTCGAGCGATAGCCTTTACCCGCGAGTGCAATGCCGACGTGGCCGCCGTACATCTATCGTCTCGCTCGCCAGTCGAGCACCACAGTGACAACGATGATCAACAACATCGCGCCAACCAGACGCCACACTCCGTTTCCTAACGCGAAGGGCATCATGTCATCGACGTGGAGAGGCATTCTGTCACGAGTTCGCGTAAGTTAGCGGCCACCATGACCAACGTCACGCGACTCGAGTGCTCCGCATGCGGCACCGCATTCGCCGCCGGACATCTTTACAATCTCTGCATCGAGTGCGGGAAGCCACTGCTCGTGCGCTACGATTTGTCGCGGGCATCGAGATCGCTCACGCGTGACGGACTTGCATCGCGTCGCGCCGACATGTGGCGATACCGCGAAGTGCTGCCCGTCGAGAACGACGCGAACATCGTTTCACTCGGCGAAGGATGGACGCCGCTGCTCAACGCCCCGCGTCTCGGCGAATCACTCGGGATCGAGAACCTGCTGATCAAGGACGAGTCGCTCAATCCAACACAAAGCTTCAAGGCGCGTGGAATGTCGGTGGCTGTATCGATGGCGGTGGAGCTAGGTGTAAGAAAGGTTGCGGCTCCGTCGGCGGGAAATGCAGGTGGTGCGCTTGCTGCTTATGCGGCGAGAGCGGGAATCGAAGCCTACATCTTCATGCCCAGAGATACTCCGATTGCGAATGTCGTCGAATGTCGAATGACTGGCGCGCACGTCACGCTGATCGATGGGCTCATCACGGACTGCGGAGCAGAAATCGCGAAACGAAAGGACGCGGAAGGCTGGTTCGATGTCTCGACACTCAAAGAGCCGTATCGCGTCGAGGGAAAAAAGACACTCGGCTACGAGCTCGCTGAACAGCTCGGTTGGCGATTGCCTGATGTGATCATTTATCCAACCGGCGGCGGCACAGGTTTGGTTGGAATGTGGAAGGCATTCGACGAGATGGAGACAATGGGATGGATTGGCTCCGGTCGTCCGCGAATGGTGACCGTTCAAGCGGCCGGGTGTGCGCCGATTGTTCGCGCGTTCGAAGCTGGTGAAAAACACGCTGAGGAATTCCGTGACGCTCAGACGATCGCGTCCGGTCTTCGCGTTCCCAAAGCGATCGGCGACTTTCTCATTCTCGATGCGCTACGGAAATCAGGGGGGACTGCGGTTGCGGTAACCGATGAAGAATTGCTCGCCGCAGTAAAAGAGATTGGAGCACTCGAGGGGTTGTTCGTTGCGCCCGAGGGCGCCGCGTGTGTGCCTGCGCTTCGCAAGCTGATTCAACGTGGGGACGTGAGTCGCGGAGAGCAGGTAGTGTTGTTCAACACAGGCGCGGGAATCAAATACGTCGGGGCAATGACGTAGGGACGACGATGGTCACGGGGCGGCACGAGAATGTGCACCCCGTTTTTTTCAATCTGTGGGTCGATAACGCTGGCCCGAGTCTCCTCTTTGCTCTCCTTCAACCGGCTCGCCAGCCAGCTCGGCGACAGTCTCGAGATAATCACCGAGGGCGCGCAGCTCACTCCGCGAAAAAGTCTGCAGTCCGGCGATGAGTCGCGTCTGAGCCGTGTGCGGCGCTTTGCGAACGAGTGCTCTTCCCGCGGGAGTGAGCGAGATCGAGACGCGTCGGGCGTCGCCGCGACTTGGACTGCGACGAACTAAATCACCTGCGACGAGTCGACTGACGACCATCGAGACTGAGCTCTGATGTGTGAACGTGTTGTACGCGAGATCGTTGATCGATTGGTCAGGACGTTCCGCGAGCGCCTGCAGCACATAAAGTTGAGCGCTGCTTATTCCGAGCTCCTGCTCGACCGCTCGGCCGGAGATGCGCAAAGTCTGGATGATCGAGCGAATCGCATCAACTACTCTGACTACGTCGGCCCTGGGAGTGTGATCGGCGCTTGCTGATGAGCGTGACGAAAGACTTGGCGACATGGCTACCGCTCACTGACGAGGGAGCAACCAGATCCCGCTTCTGGCGGAGCGAGACTGTACGTCGGAAAAACAATTGTAAAACGAGATTCTTGTCAATCATACTGTGCGGCAAATGCCGTGCGGCAAGCGTCAAAAATGGACGCTTTTCGGCCTCAGCGAGCGATCGCTGCGCCCAGATAAACAGTGCGCTTTGCAGCGGGCTCGAAGAATTTTCCAGCGGCCGCATTCACGGTGATTGACGGTGAATACTGGCGATTGAAGAGATTCTGCACGCCGGCAACCAGTGACAACGGAGTGCCCGGAATCCTTTCGGACCCGACGCGAAGGTGCATCACTTCGTAGCCCGGGGCGCGTGCTGAATTGCCGTCGTCCACGAACGAGCTGCCGGCCGCCTCGACCTCTGCCACCGCGAACAGGGACCGCCCCGAAAACGCGACGCTCGCCTGGCCGCGATGCATCGGCAGTCCCGGAATTCGGTTGCCGTCGAAGACGGAGGTTCCCGATACATAACGATCAAACCGAAAATCGGAGTACGTGTAAGCCGCGTTGAGGAGCAGTGGTCCTTTCGTGAACGAGACACCCATCTCCGCGCCGCGTCTCGTAGTGCGGCCGGCATTTCGAAAATATCGGCGACCACCGCTTGCGGGAATTTCGAAGGGAACGAGCTCATCGCGAGCGCGCGTGATGAATGTCGCAAGATCGTATCGGAGTCCATCCTCGAGAGCGGCCTTGTAGCCGACCTCATACGTCGTGGATTTTTGCGGACTCAATTCCTGGTTGATGCCCGCGCTTCCATCGGGATGATTGCCGAGCTCTGTTGCAGTCGGCGTCTCGAAGGCCGACGCGATGTTCGCGTAAAGCGATTGTGAGGCGCCGATCATCGACACGAGTCCGAAGTACGGTGTGATCGCGCGAAGAGTTCTCCTGCCTGAGTCATCGGGATTTCCATTGCCGATCAATCGATCGCGAACTTCGAACGCGACGTTATCGCCACGCACTCCAGTGCTCAATCGCAACCGCTCGGTCATTCGAAGCTCGTCGCTCACATACGCTCCCGCACTCGACACGAGCTCTCTCTGATTGAGCGTCAAGATTCCTTCTTCGTCGCCAACGGTGGGACACGTAGCCGTCGATGTGGTAAGCGAAGGAACGTTGTTGCAGTTCGCAAAATTGCGGCGCGAATCGTTCTGCGACTGAAGATCAAATCCCGCAGTGAGTGTATTGATGCGTGAGAGGAGAGATGATTCGTGCGCTGCGCGTGCGCTCGCGCCGTAAGTTCTGCGTCCGACATCCACGACCGCGAACGTCAGCGGATTGTAGAGCGATCGTCCACCGAAATACGCCGATGCGGAAATCTCATCGTGTGTCAGCTGACGATCTGCACTGACTCCGATCTGAAGCTGTCGAACAATTTTTCGCGCGGCCTTGTTCACCGACGGTTGATCGGCGAGTCTTGGATTCGATCGAAATTGCGCGAGCGTCAGCGCGCCTGGATTCTCCGCGAGAGGCATGGCGAATCCGAGAACATCGATCGCGTAATCGGTTCCGCCGAGTGTCGCGCCGGCGCGCACAAACCCGCTATTGGTGCGCTGGCGTGAATAGACGCGAAATCCGCCATTTCGCATGAAAGACGCGTCTGCTTGATAGTACGCGCGACCAGAGATTCCGCCCGCTTTGAGAGTTGTGCGCGAGAAACCATAATCACCCAGCCACTGACTTGCTTCTCCGCCAAGTCGCTCCGCCGGAGGTGCAGCAGTTCTGAGGTCGATCACTCCGCCTGAAGCGTTGCCGTACAGTGCCGATGCGGATCCGCGAATGACTTCGATCCGTCCGACTGACTCGAGACTCAGATAATCGACAGGCGTCTGACCGTCGGGCAGTGTGAGCGGCATTCCGTCTCGCAAAACGCGCACACCGCGAACACCGAATGCTGAGCGGGCACCAAATCCGCGAATGGAGATGCGCGGATCCTGCGCTGGATTTGTTCGGTTCACCGCAGTCAGCCCCGGGACAAGTGCAAGCGATTCATCGAGTGCGATGTGACGCTGTCCCCGTCGCGTGCTATCCGGAGTGAGTACCGTCATCGCGAATGGCGTCTCGAGCGGAGACTTGCCGATTCCCCGCGTGACAGTGACGATCACGGGATTGAGAACCGTTCGACGCGATGTGACCGTGTCTTTCACAGTCGTAGAGTCCTGCGACTCAGCTCTCGCGTTGACGACACAAACAGCAACAATGAGGAGAGTCGCGCGGTAGCTCGGCATTTCGCCTCTGTTCAACGCATCCTCCATGCCGGTAACTGACGGTCGCCGATACCCGCTGGCCGATAACCGATCACGGATGTCCGAAACTGCTAACTCACGACTGAGTAGTTCTCGGACCTCAGGGATCGGCCATCGGCTCGCGGGTATCTGCGACCGGCTGTTTACAGTTTCTTCAGTCCGTCTCCGCGGGTAAAAAGGACGCTGCTTCGTTTTCCGTTGTAGCTCGCCTGTACGATGTTGATCTGATCGGCGTAAAGATCGAACAGCACTCTATGCGCGACCTGAAGTCCAGCGATCCCCGCTGGTGCAGGAGCACGGAGACAAAGCCACATGAGATCTCCGACTGGCTTTGAACCGCAAGAGGCGAGTCCGAGCGGATGTCCACTGCGATCTGCAACTATGAACGACGACCGCGCATAGTCGATGAACATCGTTTGTGGTGAACTCTTGTGAGCCCGCGCGTAAGCAGTCGAGGCTTTTTTCAGATCATCGATGAAAACCCGAATGGAGATCCGAATCTCTTTCGCGGCCGGATCATAGACGATCTCGGCAAGACTCGTATGCAGCGGATGGGCATCGAGTGAACGCGCGGTCGCAGCAATTACAACGAGCGCGATTGGCAATGACGCCACTCGCGTTACAGACGCAAGCTTCACCAGGGGTTGCGCTCGATCGCCCACCTTGCTGCGACGACCATTACGACCGTCGAGATCATCAGCACCCGGAGCCGAAGTGTCGCCGGGGCCGGAAGGGACGAGCGCGCATACTGAATCGCGCGATCGGCAGCGAGGAGAAATACCGCAGCGAACGCCAGCACAACAATCTGTCCGAGCTCTATCCCGACATTGAATCCAAACAACGGCAGAGCAATCCGATCGACGAAGAGGTTTCGCAGGTAGTCAGCGAATCCCGCTCCGTGAACGAGACCAAACACCGCAGCGAACATCGGACGATAGCGACGGCCCAGCGGCGCCGTCGCGCGATCGCGTACGATGATGTTCTCGATGCACGTTGCGACAATCGTCACTGGAATCAGGAATTCGATCAGCTTGATCGGAAGCACCATCGCACCGGTCACGGCCAGCGCGAGCGTGATCGAATGGCCGACCGTGAACGCGGTTACAACCCACAGTGCGCTGCGCCAATCGCGCGGCCGATAGATCGCGGCGAGCGCGAGCAGGAAGAGGATGTGATCCATCGCCTCCAGATTCACGATGTGCCTGAAGCCGAGCTGCATGAAAGTGAAAAGCTCGGACATCATCGGCTTGAATCCTCACGGTCGATTGAATCGAGCACCGCCTCGATCTCTCGCGGTTGCGTTGGATGGAACGAGCGATTGATCTCGAGCGCTTTCGTGAGGAAGTAACGAGCGCGAGCATTCTCGCCGAGAGCGCGGTCGATCATTCCCTCGTGATAAAACAGCATCGCATCCTGCGTTCCCAACCGGCGCGCTTGCGTCATCGCGGCACTGGCCTCTCGGTCGCGGTCCTCCTTGTGCAGCGCCCACGCAAGCAAGTCGTAACCGTACACGTCTTTTCTCGTCTCGATTTCCTTCTGCACGTTGGCGAGAACTTCCGGAACGCGGCGATTGTGATCGAGGAGAAAGAGACTCCACGCTCGATGATAAGCACCGGGCTGACCTGCAACGGCGACTTCCATCGTCTTGTAATAATCTTCGGCCTGCGCTCCATTTCCGATCGCTGCATACGCGTCGCCGATTGTGCCAAGCGTCGCAGGATCGAGCTTGATTGCGATGCCTCGCTCGCCGTACTCGATCGCTTTCTTCGGATTTCCCTCGACAGCTTCGAGATGTGACATCGCGTCGAGGAGCCTGTAATCGTTGGGCTCGATCGCGAGCCCTGCTTCGAAATAAGAGCGCGCGCTCCGCATGCGACCACTTCGCATGTCGATGTCGCCAACTCTGAGATGGAACCAGGCTAGCTGTTCCTTCGGCAAATCACGTCGCGTTGTCGCGTCCGCCAGAGCATCGGAAAGCAGCTTACGCGCATAAGCAGTGTTGCCATTTATCTCCGCCCACCGCGCAAGACGCGGCGCAATCGAGAGATGCGTTCTCATATTGTACAGCGAATCGAACGCGAGCCGCGCGGCGTCGTAATGACCGAGCTCCATCTCGATTTCGCCAAGTTGCGCACGATACTGCGGGATTGTCGGATCGAACCCAACTAGATTCTTCGCCACCTGCTCCGCATCAACGAAGCGATGCTGCGCGACCAAGGCGGCAGCAAGTGTGACGTACGTCGGTCCATTTCGATTTGTCCGAAGCGCAAGCGAACGACGCGCGTATTCCTCGGACGTGTTGTAGTTCTGATCTTCGCCCGTTTCGCGCGCTCGCTGCAGATAAAGTGCGGCAAGCTGGCCGAGTACGATCGCACTCTTCGGATCCTGAGCGAGCGCTGTTTTCCAGACGCGAATCTGTGTGTCACGCTCGCCGATCTCCGACATCGTTGCAGAAGTCGTCGCAACCGGCGACGGTGCCGGCTCGAACGCGCCAAGCTTCCGCGCGCCGAGCCAGCCGCCGACAACGATTGCGCCGGCAACAACGAGTGTCGAAGCTTTTCGCAAAGCCACTTGCTACGGCCTCGGTGCTTCGAGGTACGGGAACGTCGGCGAGAAACTTCTCACACTCGGCCCGACGTTATCCGATGTCAGTCCCGCCAGCACCGGCTGCGCTGCATCGAGTGCGTTGCCGAACACCGCCGACAATCCAACATCGACGACATCGTCAGAGAGCTTGCGTCCGCCGTATCCATTCGCGAGCGCCCAGCTCAGCCAGCCTGCGGTCGTACCAGTGCGATTTGGAAATACGAGAAGCATGTCGGGCGCGAGCACCGCTTGCAGTGTGGTGATCGTCTTCTCCGTACGATTTGGAAAGCTCGATACGAACGATCGAATGTGACCCGGAACGTCGGTGCCGCCGGCGGCCATCGTCTTGATGTCATCGGACGGCGATTTGTTGTTATCAAGGCCGTGATCGCGCTTCGGGAAGAAAACTTCCGACACGAGCGGATTTCCGAGACGCTCGATTTGAACATAGATGCGATTCGTATCCGGGCCGATGAGAGCAGTCGTATCGTTGCACGCTGCGCCACCGGCGACGACGAGCCCAATCGAAATAAGTCCGGCGAGAACGCGCTTCGGACTGATCGAAATGAAATTGGTGATTGTCATGGCGAGTCCTTAGCGGCTGATAGTGGCCCACACACCGATCTTTGCATCGGCGGCGGTAGACGAGGTGAGCTTGTTTTTCGGAAGCTCGATTACGATGGCGAGGCAATTGAAGGGGCGGAGAATGTCGATGCCCGGATTGCGAAAGCTCGATGCGGTCGGCGTCGAGGGTCCCGACAATGAGCCAGTCGAAGGACGGCGGTCAGGAAGGATGCTGAAGAACTGCTCGAGGTCGATGAAGAATGGATCGGCGCGCAGACCAGCGAACACCTGCATTCCGGTGTCCGAGCCGAGGTTTGTGCCGACCGCGCCTTCAACTGCGGCCGCCGTGTTCACAAGCGTGCTTTGTGTTCCGGCGTTCGTTGGTGCGACGGGTCCGACAACTTTCACACTTTGTGCTGAGCCCGTCCCGGTATTGAACGTGATCTGGAAAACGAGATCTTCGATTGCGTCGCCGGTGTTGTCGATCTTGATCTGGTAGAGGAGATTCGGATCGAACGACGCGCCTTGTCCGGCGATCGGAGACGATGTCGTCATCACGAGAGTGACGCGATCGGCGCTCGACCCGGGGAAGACAAAGACATCGTTGATGTCCATTCTCGGATTGAGCTCGACCTCCGGAGTGTCCTGGTGATCGGACGCGAGTAGCGTACCGATTCCTGCGACGCTCGCCGCGATTCCCACGGCAAAAGCGATCGGCAGAACTCGGCCGCGGTTGAGCAAGGGGTTCCTCATTGATTCTCCGCTGCGACAGGGGTGGTTGGGCGGCACAACATGTTCGGACTAGTCTACGATGTGAGTCTGGAATTGGATTTCTCTTTGCTTCATTTCGAATTGAGAACCCGGACATATGCGATCCGCATCAGTCTGAGTCCGGAGTCGCTATCTGACGCCGAGAAGTTTGTGGGTCTGCACACTCAGCCGCCAGCGAGGGTGAGTCATGCAGTACTCGATCGCGAGGCGCGTATTCTCCTCTGTGCTGGGTCCGTCCATCGGCTGGAGGAAGAAATGCTCGAAGTCGAGTGACTCGAATTCTTCGGGCAGCGCGCCCGTTTGCGGGTAAACGAGCTTGAGCTCGTCGCCCGATCGTTGAATCAGCTCTGCGCCGGCTTTTGGGCTGACGCACACCCAATCTATGGTAGTGGGCGCGCTCCGCGTTCCGTTGGTTTCGATTGCGACTTCGAATCCTCGCGCGTGTAATTCGTCGATTGCGGGCTCATCGAGCTGAAGCAGCGGCTCGCCTCCGGTGCAGACAACGAACCGACTGCCGGAGTCGCTTCGCCACGCTCGTTCGACTGCGTCAGCAAGATCACTCGCCGCCCTGAATCGTCCGCCATCCGGCCCGACTCCGACGAAGTCCGTATCGCAAAACTGGCATACCGCGCGCGAACGATCCTCCTCTCGACCACTCCAGAGATTGCAACCGGAGAATCGGCAAAAGACCGCGGCGCGTCCGGCGTTCGCTCCTTCGCCCTGTAGAGTGTAGAAAATCTCTTTGATTGTGTATGTCATCGCGTCGCCACGTAAAGCGCTGGATCGTCTGCACCCGCCTCGCTGAAACCGCGAAGACGCAGCTGGCAGGCATCGCACGTTCCGCACGCCTCCCCAGTCGCGGTGGGATCATAGCAGCTCGAAGTCAGCGAGTAGTCGACGCCCAGTCGGAGGCCAAGCTCGATGATCTCGCGCTTCGAGAGATCGATGAGTGGAGTACGAATTCGAATCGCGGGCTCGTCGCGCGACTCGACTCCGGCCCGTGTGGCAAGATTTGCCATCTGCTCGAATGCCGCGATGAATTCCGGGCGACAGTCAGGGTATCCACTATAGTCGAGCGCGTTGACGCCAATGAATATTTCGCCCGCGCCTACAACCTCCGCGAGCGCGAGTGCGTATGAGAGAAAGATCGTGTTTCGTGCGGGCACGTATGTCACGGGAATTTCATTGTCCAAATCATCGAGCTGGCGGTTTTTCGGAACGGGAATATCGGCGGTGAGTGCTGATTTTCCGAACGCACGCATGTCGATTTTTGCTACGAGGTGCTGGCCGACGCTGTATCTCTCAGCGATCTTCCGCGCCGCCGATAGCTCGATCGAATGGCGCTGGCCGTAGTCGAAGCTGAGCGCATGAATTGCATAGCCCTCGCTCGCTGCGAGAGCGAGCAAGGTTGTCGAGTCGAGGCCACCGCTCAACAGAAGAACGGCTTTCTTTTTCTCCATATCCGTAAGATAAGTCTCCCCAAGGTGCCGAGGTGCATGTGATGAAAGTTGCGACAAGACGTGTGATTGTGGCGTGGTCCTTCGTGTCGTTGGCAGCGTGCGCGGGACACGTGCAGACCGGCGTTGGAAGCGGAGCCACTGTACCCGCAATTACCGCGACGGATCTTCGCACACGTCTCTACATCTATGCGGATGATTCGATGATGGGGCGCAAAGTCGGAACGCGGGGCAACATGATGGCAACGCGGTACATCGAATCGGAAGTGCGACGTATGGGACTCGAGCCCGCCGGTGATAGCGGGACATTTTTTCAGGACATTCATCCCGATTCGATTCGTGGAATGCCTCGAGGCACGCAGTTTCCGCCGGGTACGGCACGCAACGTCGTCGCGATTCTGCAAGGAAGCGATCCCATTCTGCGAAACGAGTATGTAGCGATCGGCGCGCACAACGATCATCTCGGAGTTCGCTCAACACCGATGGATTACGATTCGGTGCGAGCGTTCAATATCGAGCTCGACCGCACGGGTAATCCGATGTGGGATCGAAGGATTGCCACGGACAAACGCGTGGCGGCGCGCGCCGCGATTCACGTCAACGTCGACAGCCTCCGCCGTATTCGTCCAGCGCATCTAGACTCGGTCTACAACGGCGCCGATGACGACGGCTCGGGAACTGTAGCGGTCCTCGAGATCGCGCAGAATCTTGCTGCCGCTCCTGTGAAGCCGAAGCGATCGATTCTTTTTGTCTGGCACACGGGGGAAGAATCCGGCTTGCTCGGATCGAAGTGGTTCACAGAGCATCCGACGGTTCCACGCGATTCGATCGTTGCGCAGCTCAACATGGACATGGTCGGACGCGGCGAGGCAGTTGACCTTGCCGGCGGCGGACCCAATTACCTCCAGCTCGTGGGAAGCAGGCGAGTTTCGACCGAGCTCGGCGACATCGTCGAGAAGGTGAACTCAGAGAGGAAAACGCCGTTCAAATTCGATTTTCAATACGACACGAACGGCGATCCCAATCGCATTTACTGTCGCAGCGATCACTACAGCTACGCGCGCTATGGAATCCCGATAACGTTTTTCACAACGGGGCTACACGCGGACTACCACCAGGTGACTGACGAGGTGCAGTACATCAACTACGAGCACATGGAGCGTGTGGCCGAATTCGTGAGGGACATTGCTGTTCGAGTGGCGAATCTCGATCATCGGCCGGTCGTCGACAAACCTGTTGGTTCGCCGACCGCAGCCTGCGTTCAGTGAGGTGAGCTAGGCAGCTGCTGTTCGGAGCTCTCCGACAAGTCCTCGAAGCTGCTTGCTGCCTTGGAGAAGATTGCTCGATGCGCTGGTCATCTCTTCGCACGCGGCGCTCTGCTCCTCGGTAGACGCGCTCACTTGCATCGCCGCGGTCGCCTGACCTTCGGCAGTTCGCGTCACCATGCTGAGATTTTCCGCGGCACCTTCGACTGCGCGCATGTTCTCTTCGGCTGAAGCCGTCACTGCGCCTGCGGCTTGTCGAGTCCGCTCCGCAGCGGCGACGATCGTCGATAGCGCGGCATCGAGATCACGCCCGACCCGCTCTATCTCGCCCACGGAAACTGCGCTGCTCACCATCGCGCGTGATGTCGTCGTCACGCGCGTCGTCACCGCTTCGGTCAGACGAACCACGTCGTCCGCAGCCACCTGAGTCTGCTCGGCAAGCTTTCCAACTTCAGCGGCGACTACCGCGAATCCGCGTCCCGCAGGGCCGGCGCGTGCTGCTTCGATTGAAGCGTTGAGCGCGAGGAGGTTCGTTTGCTCGGCAATACGACTCACCGAGACGACGAAGTCGTTGATCTCCGCGGCGGTCGTCGTCAGCCCACTCACCTCTGCAGCGGCCTGTCGAACAACGTCGCGGACCTCGAGCAGAATCTGAAGAGCACGAACCACATCGGCGCGTTTTGCATCTGCCTCGGATTCGATTGCGCCGGCGAGGGCGTGCACCTCTTCCGCGCCGCCAACCATCTCGCTCGCTCGTAATCTGATTCCATCAAGAGCGGAGTTTATGCTTCGAATCTGATGGACCTGACTTTCTGCGCCTTGCGAGACGTCGCCAACTGCATCGGCGATCTGGCCCGCTGATTCCGCAACCTGTCGCGATGCGGATGCGAGATCACCTGCCGAGCGCGCGACATCATCAGCCGTGTACGCGGCGCCAGTGACGATTCGTGAGAGAGAATCACTCGCATGATTCATCGCTTCGCCCAGTGTTCGGAACTCGATCGGAAGGCCCGCCGTTCGCGTGCGCAGCTGAAGATTGCCGCGACTGAGCTGCATCGCGTGCTTCAGCAGCAATCGAAGCGGACGTCCAATCGCTCTCGACGTTCGGGCGACGATGATCATCGCGAGCAGTACCGCGCCTGCGATCACTGCAACAAGGAGAGCTGAACGACGCAGCGCATTTTCCTGTAATGTCGAAGCGGCCCTGGCAAACGCGAGATTGTTCGAGCTGTCGACGCGGCGGAGCTCGTCGAGCAGCTCACCAACGAGATCTGCGGCTCGTTGCGCCTGTACCGTTGATTCCTCTTTCCGACCGATATCACTCAAGCGATGTGCAAGCGCGTACGTGTTTTCAACCTCGGCAAGCTTTGCGTCTACGGCGACTGTGTTCGTAACCTCATTTGCAAGCTCGGTTTTTTGCGTCGTGAACGAGTGGTGAATTCGATGCGCCTCCCACCCGAGCTTGCGAAAGCGTGCCTCGGACTTCGGCTCACCGTCGGCGAGATAGGCCGTTGCAGCTTGAACTTCCTCGGTAATCGTGTGCGAGAACGTTGCTGCCTGTCGGGTGAGCTCATTTGCATGCGCAAATCGCTCGCTCACCTCGCGAGACATACCTGATATCGTCGCCCAACCGAACAGTCCCGCGCCAACCAAAAGCAGCACAAGCATGGCGAAGCCAAAGCCAAGCATGCGCCTTATCGAATTGATCGGAAATCCGGCGAATGGTTTCATTGGGACACACCGGTTTGTAGCGAGCCGTGGCTCACTCTCGCTACGCGGAATCCCATTCCACGGGGATCACCGCCGTCACTGAAGTAAAGGGTCCCGGCCAATCCCTCGAACGGATGCGAGGGATCGAGCGATGCGAGGTAGTCGCGAACTCCGCTGCGATTTGCTCCCTTCTTTGATATTGCGCTCGCAACGAGCTTTGTCGCGTCGTAGCCGAGTGCCGCGAATGCATCCGGCGTTGTGTTGTATTTCTTCCTGAATGCATTGACGAATCGTTTCACTGCCGGTGATTGGTCGTCGGCATTGAACGACGTTCCGACATAAGCGCCTTCTGACGCAGCTGTGTCGGTGACGATGCTCTGCCATCCGTCCCCGCCGAGGAAAACGGCGTTGAGCTGCTGTCGTTTCGCTTCACGCAAAATGGCGAGAGCGGCCTGCTCGCGACTCGCAACAAAGATGATTCCGGGCCGCCGTGCCTTGAAGTAGGAGACATATGGCTCGGCGTTTGTGAGACCTTCGTCGATTGGATCGAAGCTGATGATCGTTCCGCGGAAGTTTTTTCGGAATGCGTCAGCGAGGCCGCGTCCGTAGGAGTCGTTCTCGTATAGAACCGACGCTTCCTTCATGACTGGATCGGTGCCGCCGATTTGCGAAGCAAAGCGTCCGAGTCCGACGCCGTTGAGCGAATCACTTGGAATGACGCGAAATACCCACGGCGATACGCCGGTGAGGTCGGGAGAGGAAGCGCTCGTTGCGACAGCGGTGAGCTCACCATCGTACACGTGAGCCGCGGCGAGCATCGCGCCGGAGTTCACGTGACCGATTACGGCGAGGATGTTTTTGTCGCGAACGAATTCCTGCGCGATCGCGGTTGCCTTCGCGCCGTTGGCTTCATCGTCGCGCGCATTGACGCGCAGCGGCGTGCCGCGGATTCCACCGGCATGGTTGATTTCTTCCACGGCCAGGTCGATTCCACGACGCGTCATAATCCCGTAGCTCTCCTTCCACGGTCCAGCCGCGCCGACGACGTAAACGTTCGCCGCGCGGCCGCAGCTCGCGAGGAGCAGCAGGGCAAGCGTAAGTCCGGTTCGTTTCAAGTGATTTTCCCCCATCGATAGGACGAGGGCAATTCCGGGGGGTCACGGAAACCATTGCGAACTGCGGACTGCGGACTAACTGCGGACTTCGGCCAGTGTCAGCTCCTTATCTGACAGTGATCGGAGCATCCGAGGTGGTATCGATTGCGCGCAAACCACCTGTAGGCTCTCTCGCCAATAGGGCGAACGAAGGGAATCGAGAAAATCCACGAGATGAATTGTCCCTTCGGCAGTACGTCGAGCAGCTGCTCGATCGATGCCGCACCCTGCCACGTTTTTCCATCGTGCGCACGAACGAGCTGCAGTGATTCGACATAGGCGTGCTCAGGAATCCATGGAAAACGCGCGGGCACCTTTGAATCTTGCGAGGGAATTATCTCGAGCAAATCGTTGCGGTCCCATTTTTCAAGAGCGCGCACGATCCGTTGGCAGACATTGCAGTGTCCGTCGTAAATCACCGTGTACTCTCTCACGCGCGCATCCTTCGCGGCGAAGGTTGCTGCTGAGTGAGGCAATGAAGCGTGCCCAATCCCCACACCAGATCGACCGAATGTATTCCCACGATCTCGCGATCCGGAAATTCTGCCGCGATGATGTCGAGTGCGACGCGGTCCATCGGATCATTGAATGTCGGAACCAGCACGATGCCATTCGCGATGTAGAAATTCGCGTAGCTCGCAGGCAAGCGCTGTTCGGTCATCATCACTGCTCTTGGGTAGGGGAGCTTCACGATTTTGAGCGGTGTCTCGCGCGCGATTGCTTCGAGCCGCGCCAGATTATCGCGCGACTGCTGAGCGTTCGCATCCGCCGAGTTCTCCTCGAAGGCGAGCAGAACGCTGTCGCGACTGGTAAAGCGGGCGATATCGTCGATGTGTCCGTGCGTGTCGTCGCCCATCGCTCCCTTGCCGAGCCAGGTTGTTTCGTTCGCGCCGAGGTAAGTTGCAAACGCGGCTTCGTATTCTTCCCGAGTCATCCGTGGATTGCGAACCTGCACGTCACTCAGCAGCCACTCCTCTGTGACGAGGACCCTACCGGCACCGTTCACCTCGATGCCCCCTCCTTCGAGAACGAGCGGCTCTCCGTTCGGCCGGGTCGGCTTTATTCGATCGAGACCAGCGATCTGCGCAATCGTTCCGCCGACTTTTTCGTCGAGATGATAGTTGTCGTACTTCGCCCATGCATTGAATCGCCAATTCATGAGCGCAACGGATCCGTCATCCTTCCAGACAAATGTCGGAGCGGAATCGCGCAGCCACACTCTGTCGGTTGCGACGACATGCAACCTGTATCCACTCTCCGAAACATCGTGCGCACTCAGTATTGCATGCGCAGTGTCTCGCACCGTTTCGTCGTTGCAGAGAATCTCGACGCGCTCGTGACCGTGCAGAGCGCGCACGATTTCGGCATACACCCAGGGAATTGCACCGAGCTTTCCCGGCCAGTCTGGCTCGTGGTGCGGCCACGCGATCCACGTCGCGTCGTGCGGCTCCCACTCGGCCGGCATTGTAAATGTCGAGCTACGCGACGCGTCGCTCTGATCAGCCCGCGACACCGCCGCGGGCCTCACATCGGTCATCCTATGTAGCGACTGAGGATCGGAGCGTATGCATCGATCCGCCGATCGCGAAGAAATGGCCAGTTGCGGCGGGTTTCCTCGATCAGATTGCGATCGCATTCAACCACAAGCACCTCGGGTGTGGTTCCCGCTTCGGCGAGAATTCGTCCGAATGGATCTGCGATGAAGGTGTGGCCGAAAAATTCGATGCCGTCAGTCCCCGACTCCTCCTCGTGTCCAACGCGATTCGGCGACGCAACGAACACTCCATTCGCAATCGCGTGCGCGCGCTGAGCGGTGCGCCATGCATCGACTTGCGATTCGCCGAACTGCGCCTTCTCCGAAGGATGCCAGCCAATTGCCGTCGGATAAAAGAGAATTTCCGCGCCGAGCAATGCGTTGATGCGCGCGGCTTCCGGATACCATTGGTCCCAGCAGATCAAAACACCGATGTCAGCGTACCGCGTCTTCCACACGCGGAAGCCGCCGGCTCCCTTGTGATCTCCGTCGTGTTCAACGTGCGAATCGCCTGGCGTGAAATAGTACTTCTCGTAGAAAAGAGGATCGTCGGGAATGTGCATCTTTCGATACACGCCGAGCAGCGATCCGTCTGCGTCGACGATAGCGGCTGAGTTTCGGTAAACGCCGGCAGCCTGTCGCTCGAACACGGGGACTATGAGGACTACCTCGAGCTCCATGGCGAGCGCTTGCATTCGCTCGACGGTGGGTCCGGGAATCGGCTCAGCGAGATCGAACCGATCGTATTTTTCCGCCTTGCAGAAATACGGGGAGTTGAAAAGCTCCTGCAGGCAAATAATTTGCGCGCCACGCGACGCCGCGTCGCGAACGCGCTCAACTGCGCGCTCGACGTTTGCGGGGACATCGGCGCTAACCGAGTCCTGAATCAGTCCGACTGTGAATGGCGTGGTCATTGAAGTGAAAGGTGGTAGGTTTATCCGGACGTAGGAAGTCCTTCGAAGTGCGCATGCGCGAGGGGTATACATGTCGAGCCGCGAATGACAGACGACCTCAACGATCGAGACCCGCCCGCGTCATCGAATCCGCTGGAGGGCTACGATTCGATGGACGACGCCAACACCGAGCACCAGGCGGACCGTCGCTCCCGGCGGAGCGCGATGCACACGTCGGCGTTTCGCGCAATCAAAGCGCGCCAATCCACAAATGTCACGATGATGCAGGCGATTTCCACCTGGCTCACGGAGCTCGCAGCATCTACCGGCTTTTTCGTCTTCCACGTCTTCGCGTTCGGCGTGTGGATCGTGTTGAACCTTGGTTTCCTCGGACTTCCGCAGTTCGATCCGTTTCCTTTCGGACTGTTGACGATGATCGTTTCGCTCGAAGCGATCTTCCTCTCGATCTTCGTGCTGATGACGCAGGGCAGGGAATCAGCGATTGCAGAGCTTCGAGAGGAGCTGACGCTGCAGGTGAATCTCCGCATCGAAGAAGAGGTGACGAAGACGCTGCAGCTAGTCGCCGGCTTTTACACTCGACTCGGGCAGAAGATCGGCGAAGATCCCGAGCTGCGGCAAATGCTGCAGCCGCTCGACCCGGGACGCATCGAGCGCGAGCTGATGGAACAGATCGCCGACGCGATACCCCGGATGCGCACAACCAAGAAGCCCGCGGATCACGAAGATCATTGAGCGCGTGGCACCGCCCGCCGCGTAATCCACTAAGCGCGAGAATCATCTGAAGGGCGGGGCCGGCAGCGATATGGACGCGCCCGTGGGCCGGATTGTGCAATCCTGCCGAATCGAATTTCACAACCCAAGCTGACCGAACGATGACAAACCAGACGCATTCTGCTCCGGAGCTTCTCTACCTTCTTCACAAGGATGCGGCCGATCTGGCGCAGGCCTTGGCCGAGCTGCGCCCTCCGGATATCGCCGAAGCATTACGAGACCTCCCGCCTGCGGCCGCGGCAAAAGTGATGGCGGCACTCCCATTCGATCTGAGCGTGCGGGTGTTCGACGAACCCGAGCTTGCCAACGACCGCTGCGCCATTCTCCAGCAAATGGACGAAGAAGGAGTCGTGCCGTTGATCGAAGCGATGTCATCTGATCAACAGGCCGACCTGATGCGTGAGCTGCCGCAGGGAGTTCGATCGAAAATCCTGAAGAAACTGGACGATCAAACGAGACGATCCCTCGAGCAGATCCTTCGGTATTCGCCACATACCGCCGGTGGGATCATGACGACCGAGTATGTCGCCGTCGCCGAGAATCAAACCGTGGGCGACACGTTGCGTCTTCTCGGAGAGGTCGGGCGCGCCAAGGAAACGATCTATGCGATCTATCTGCTGGACCCGCAGGACCAGCGCCTTACGCGCGTTGTTTCTCTTCGCGAGCTGATCGTTTCCAATCCGGCGCAAAAACTGGCGGATGTCGCCGATCGTCGCCCTCCTCTCGCGCTTGGTCCGGAAACGGACCGCGAGGAAGCCGCGCGCGTCATCTCCAAATACAATCTTCTCGCAGTTCCCGTGGTCGACGCGCAGAACCACATTCTCGGAATTGTAACCGTCGATGACGTGATCGACGCCCTCGTTCAGGAGCAAACGGAAGACGCGCAGAAATTCGGCGGTGTGGAAGCGCTCGACGCTCCGTACATGGAGATCGGATTCGCGAGCATGATAAAGAAACGCGCGGGTTGGTTGTCAGCACTTTTCCTGAGCGAGATGCTGACTGCGACGGCGATGCAGCACTTCGAGAGCGAGATCGAAAAGGCGGCGGTATTGGCGATGTTCATTCCGCTCGTTATGAGCTCCGGTGGGAACTCCGGCTCGCAGGCGACGTCGTTGATTATTCGTGCCCTCGCCCTCGGCGAGATAAAGGTGCGCGATTGGTGGCGCATAGCATTGCGAGAACTGCCGACTGGACTGACGCTGGGCGCCATCCTCGGCACAATCGGATTCATTCGCATCATGCTTTGGCAACGTCTGCACTTTTTCAGTTACGGAGTACACTATGCGCGTCTCGCCACCACCGTCGGTTTTGCGCTTGTCGGCATTGTTGCGTTCGGATCACTCGCCGGCTCGATGCTTCCGTTCTTGCTCAAGCGTCTGGGTTTCGACCCGGCGAGCGCTTCCGCTCCATTCGTGGCAACGCTGGTTGACGTGACGGGACTCGTAATCTACTTCAGCGTGGCATTTCTGATTCTCAGGGGCACTCTGCTTTGAACGCTCCGCTGCGCACCGCGCGTTGACAAAAAACAAGTCGCCGTCGCGAATCAAGCGAATATGGAACGCGCTCGGCCCCGGCGTGATTTCGGGCGCGGCCGACGACGATCCCTCGGGGATCGCGACCTATTCGATCGCCGGCGCGCAGCTCGGCACAACTCTCCTGTGGACTTCACTCATCACGTGGCCGCTCATGGCCGCCGTGCAGTCGATGTGCGCCCGAATCGGGATGGTGACAGGCACCGGGTTGGCGACTGCTCTCCGCGGAAAATTCCCACGTGCTGTGCTGGCCATCGCATGTGCGGCGCTGTTCATCGCCAACACCATCAATATCGGCGCCGATCTCTCGGGAATGGCCGACGCAATGTCTCTGCTGACTCATGTCAGCTCGCACGTCTGGGTTGTAGTCGCAGGTGTAGGCATCGGTTGGGCAACAGTTCGCCTTCGCTACGGTTTGTTCGCGAGCATACTAAGGTGGCTCGCGCTCGTTTTGTTCGTGTACGTCGTGACCGCGTTCTATCTGCATCCCGACTGGAAGTCGGTAGCGAAGGCAACGGTGATTCCATCACTGCCTCATGGACGGGCGGCGTGGGCGACTCTTGTCGCGATTCTCGGAACGACGATCAGCCCGTACCTTTTTTTCTGGCAGGCATCGGAAGAAGTCGAGGAGGAAAAGTCGCACGGCCGCGCGACAGTTGAGCAGCGACGAGGCGCGTCGAAGGACGAGATTATCGACCGGAAGATCGACGTTGCAGTAGGGACTTTCTTCTCGAACGCTGTGATGTTCTTCATCATTCTCACGACGGCGTTGACACTGCATCCTCACGGGATTACTTCGCCGCAGACATCGCGCGAGGTCGCCGAAGCACTTGGGCCGCTTGCCGGGCGGTACGCTTCGCTGCTCTACACTCTCGGACTGGTGGGCACCGGCGCTCTGGCGATTCCCACGCTCGCAGGATCAGCAGCATACGCGTTAGCGGAGACGTTCGGGTGGCCTGAGGGAATGGACGAGACTTATGCGAGAGCTCGCGCTTTTTACGCGGTCGTCATCGTGTCTATTGGCGCAGGTGTAGCGCTCGACTTCGCGAACCTCAACGCGGTGAGAACTCTTTTCCTCAGTGCTGTTCTCAATGGGCTGCTCGCGCCATTCTTATTGCTCGGGATTCTGCTTGTTGCAACGGACAGGAAGATCATGGCCGGGCAGCCGAGCTCGCGTCTCGGAGAGGCGACGGTCGCGGTTACGACCGTAGCCATGTTCGCCGCGGGGATCGCAATGTTCATCTTGTGAGAGGGAACGATTATGAGAATTAGCGGCACTTCGCGCCTTAAGTCAGCGTCGGTCCTGCTGATCTGTCTTTCGCTTTTCCCTCATCTGCGAATCGATGCGCAGACGATTGCCGGTACTCCGATCGCGAAAGAAGCAACACCTCCCAGCGACATTGAAGAGTTTCCCGCCAGCTCTGATCGATGGATTGTCAGTCTGCTCGGTATTCAGTTCAACGCAATCGGCCAGGATCTGCGCCCTTTCAAGAGTTCATACGCGTCTGTGAACAGTCTTCGATCAGACGGCGATTCGAAGATCAGTCACGCCTACGGTCTCTATGTTGGCGCGCAGGCAGGAAAGCATTTGCAGGGTTACCTCGACATCGAGATGGTACGCGGCAAAGGTATTAGCAGCGTCACTGGACTTGCCGGACCAACCAACGGCGACGTGTTGAGACAGGGGACTGTTGACTTAGGGAATGGAC
Source organism: Gemmatimonadaceae bacterium (assembly GCA_041499635.1). Lineage (GTDB taxonomy): Bacteria > Gemmatimonadota > Gemmatimonadetes > Gemmatimonadales > Gemmatimonadaceae > UBA4720. The sequence goes on along the minus strand of JBGQKT010000016.1, from coordinate 4,902 downwards.
CGTATGTAGCGCGAGCGTTTGTTCGCTACATCATTCCGTTGCAGGCAAGTGGACAGGACACAATTCAGCGCGACATCGATCAGATGCCATCCATCACCTCTGGTAATCGCCTCGAGGTGTCTGCCGGCAAGCTCGCGGCGAGCGACCTCTTCGATTTGAATCGCTACGCCAATTCCACTCGGCAGCAGTTCCTGAACTGGGATTTGTTTCAGAACACCGCTTGGGATTTTGCCGCGGACACTCGCGGCTATACGAACGGAGTTGCTTTGTCATGGATACATCCCATTTGGACTTTGAAAGTCGGCAGCTTTCAAATGCCGAAGTTTGCAAACGGAAATATTTTCGACAGCAATCTGGGAAAGGCGCGCGGCGATCATGTCGAGTTGACGCTGACGGCGCAGAGAACAGGAACCATTGGGCGATTCCTGGGATTCCTCAATCACGCGAGAATGGGGAGTTATGCCGACGCGCTCGCGCAAGGCCGACGTTCGGGGGCGCCTCCGAACATTGTCGCTGATGACACCCCTGGACGCACGAAGTATGGATACGGAGTGAACGTCGAGCAGCCGCTTGCAGACGACGGTGAAACTGGAGCGTTCGCTCGCCTTGGCTGGAACGATGGGAAAAACGAGAGTTTTGCTTTCACTGAAGTCGACCGTCACGTCAGCGGCGGAGTTCAGGTTAGCGGCGCGCACTGGCAGCGGCACGATGACCGACTCGGTGTTGCGTTCGCGCAGACAGGAATTGTCCAGGCGCACCGCGACTATCTCAATGCTGGTGGACTGGGTTTCCTCTTGGGCGATGGAAAGCTCAACTACGGTCCTGAAGAACTTCTGGAAGCTTATTACCGAGCACAGCTTGGCAGGTATTTCAGGATCAGTCCCGATTTGCAATACATCAGGGACCCGGGCTACAACCGTGACCGGGGTCCGGTCACGGTTCTCTCGTTGCGAGTGAATGTCCGTTACTGAACTTGTTTTAGTTCAGCTGGCAACCAGCTGTCGCAGCACGTATGGCAATATTCCGCCGTGGCGGTAGTAACTCATTTCCTCCGGCGTATCGATCCGCGAGACGACGTTGAAAGTTTTCACGCTTCCATCCGCGGAGGTCGCGCGCACGGTCAGATGCGCACGCGCCCTCATCTCATCGGACATTCCGTCGATCTCGAACGCTTCGTATCCAGTCAGGCCGAGCGTCGCCCGCGTTTCGCCGTTCACGAACTCGAGCGGAAGGACTCCCATTCCAACGAGGTTCGACCGATGAATTCTCTCGAACGATTCAGCGATCACCGCGCGAACGCCGAGGAGTAGCGTTCCCTTCGCAGCCCAGTCGCGCGACGATCCCGTGCCGTACTCCTTCCCCGCGATGATCACGAGAGGAACGCCGCGTTTCTGATAATCCATGGACGCATCGTAGATCGTCAATGGATCGTCGTCCGGTGAGAACGTCGTCCACCCACCTTCTTTTGTCGGCGCCAGCTCGTTGCGAATCCTGATGTTCGCGAACGTTCCGCGGATCATCACTTCATGATTGCCCCTGCGCGCACCGTAGGAATTGAAATCCATTGTCTTGACGCCGTGCGCAGTCAGCCATTTCCCTGCAGGCGTCGCAGCCGGAATCGAGCCAGCGGGCGAGATGTGATCCGTGGTGATCGAATCGCCGAGCATCGCAAGCGCGCGCGCGCCGATGATCGGCTTCACACCCGGAGGAGTGAGCGTCATTCCATCGAAATACGGAGGATTCTTGACGTAGGTTGAATTCTCGTCCCACGCGTAGAGATCTCCCTCGGGGACGGGCAGAGTCCGCCAGCTCTCCTCGCCCCTGAACACGTCCGCGTATTGCTTGTGAAACATGTCAGCTTTCACCGAGCGGAGAATTTCGTCGGCGACTTCTTTGGGCGCCGGCCAGAGATCGCGCAGAAAGACTGGTCCGTCAGTCCCGATTCCGAGCGGCTCGGTATTGAAATCAATGTCCATCCGGCCGGCGAGCGCATACGCAACAACGAGCGGCGGCGACGCGAGATAATTGAAGCGCGTGAGCGGATTGATTCTGCCCTCGAAATTTCTATTTCCCGAAAGAACCGCTGCGACGACGAGCTTGTGCTCCTCGACAGCATCCGCAACCGGTTGCGGAAGCGGACCCGAGTTTCCAATGCACGTGGTGCAACCGTAGCCAACGACGTTGAATCCGAGCTTCTCGAGATCGCCCATCACGCCGGCTTTCTTGAAATAATCGGTAACGACCTTTGATCCCGGCGCGAGACTCGTCTTTACCCACGGTTTAGTCCCGATGCCCTTCGCGACTGCATTCCGCGCAAGAAGTCCGGCCGCAAGCATCACGCTCGGGTTCGATGTGTTGGTGCAGCTCGTGATCGCGGCGATAACAACTGAGCCATGTCTCAACCCGAACGACTCGCCGTTCATTGTCACCGGAATCGACTCGTCGCCGTCTGCTTGCTCGTCTCGGCTTGTTGCGACAACCGACGGTGACAACTGCGGCGACGCTGCGACTGACATCGCCTGCTTCGCTGCAGCAACCCCGGCAAGTGTGCCGGTCTTTTCGAGATCAGCAGCGAGCGCTTCACGGAACATTGGCTTCGCAAGCCTGAGCGGAACACGATCCTGCGGGCGTTTCGGTCCTGCGAGGCTCGGCTCGATGCTACCGAGGTCGAGCTCGAGGGAATCGGTGAATATCGGATCGGGAGAATCGTCGGTACGAAAAATTCCTTGCTCCTTCGTGTAGGCTTCGACGAGTTGCACCTGATGCTCATCGCGACCGGTGAATCGCAGATAGTTGATTGTCTCCGCATCGACGGGAAAGAATCCCATCGTCGCGCCGTACTCCGGCGACATGTTCGCGATCGTCGCGCGATCGGCGAGAGAAAGTGACGACAATCCGGCTCCATAAAATTCGACGAACTTGCCGACTACTCTTTTCTTGCGAAGCTGCTCAGTAACAGTGAGGACTAGATCAGTTGCGGTGGCTCCGGCTGGCAATCGGCCGTGCAGCTTGAAACCGACAACTTCAGGAATCAGCATCGATACAGGCTGTCCGAGCATTGCGGCCTCGGCCTCGATGCCGCCAACTCCCCAGCCGAGTACGCCGAGCCCATTGATCATCGTCGTGTGAGAATCGGTGCCGACCAGTGAATCGGGATATGCGATCGTCTCACCATTCTCCGCGCGCGTAAATACGACCTGCGCGAGGTACTCGAGATTGATCTGGTGAACGATTCCGGTTCCCGGCGGAACGACGCGGAAATTCTCGAGCGCTTTTTGTCCCCACCGGAGAAACGCATACCGCTCCTGATTGCGCTCGAATTCACGGCCGGTGTTGATGAGAAATGCTGCTTCAGTTCCGTATTCGTCGACTTGAACCGAGTGATCGATAACGAGATCGACGGGTTGAAGCGGATTGATCTTCTTCGGATCGGCACCAAGCTTCGCAAGTGCATCGCGCATCGCGGCGAGATCGACAACCGCCGGCACTCCGGTGAAATCCTGGAGCAGAACGCGTGAGGTGCGGAATGCGATTTCTTTTTCGAGACGACCTTTCACATCCCACTTTGCCATTGCTTCGATGTCCGACGCTTTGACGAATTTTCCGTCCTCGTTACGGAGCAGATTCTCGAGGAGAATCTTGAGGCTGACGGGAAGGCGGGAGGAGTTGCTGTTGGAGCGCGACTCCAGTGAATCGAGGCGATAAATGGTGTATCGCCGTCCGGCGACCTCGAGAGTCGCTCGGCTACCGAAAGAGTTCGGGTTGGTCATTTTTTTCTCTGGAACAGGCCGCGCAATGCGCATGCCGGTTGCGAGCTGAGCCACTGCCGCTCTGGGGAAATTTCCGAACGACAGGCTAATGTAAATCTACACAACGGACCGTTCATTCGCAGTCCTACGCTGCAGGAGGATCCAATGCCGCGGGGACGTTTTCCTGAGTCGCGCCGAGGGGCCGCACTTCGATGGCATATGTTGGACAGTGCTGCACGAAATCGCCGTCAGCCGGGGACCACTCTACCTCTGATGTCCAGGGATACGCTTTTCCAAACTTGTCCATCGCCATAACCTGTGGGGCGAGGGCGGCGCAGAGCGTGCAGCCGATGCATTTCTCGCGATTCACCGTCACGCGCATCGCGTGCCGGGGGAAAATGCCGGTCTCGGCGTCGAAGCACTTTTCGAAATCCTCGAGGGCCTCATTCGCCGCGCGATAACCCGCATCGATCACTTCGTCCGCTTGCGAGAAGGTGAACCATCCGATGTGCTGCACCTTCGGGCGGATGAGCGTCATCGGCGGGCCGGCCCACTGCTCCAGAGGCGCGAGTTGGAGGGCATGCATCATCGTCGTCGCCGCCCTCATATAGATCGCGCTGAAACCGTGGGTCTGGATCTCCTTGTCAGTGAGAAGCGCGCTCGTTCCCGTATCGACAGCGATCACCGCATCCATTCCGCGCCCCGCGATGGTGACGGGCAGATTGTCCACGACGCCGCCATCAACGCATACTCGATCTTCAAGCGTTCCCGGCGGAAAGAATCCTGGCAGCGCGCACGACGCGTAAACGGCATCCGAAATCAACACGCTCTTGAGTCCTGGCAATCCCCATACGAGCTGCGTTCCGCGCTGGAGATCGACCGTATTCACGAGAAGAGTCGCCTTCAGATCGTTGAAAGTCCCCTTAGGAGAGATCCTCGCGCAGATCTCCTTTAACGGCCAGTCGAGATAAATCGCGGGAAGCTGCAACCGGTTCAGAACCATCCCCAGGCGGTTGATCCGAAACAGGTCTCGCTTCCTTAACGCACGCGCGTGATCTGCCATTTCCGCTACCGGCATACCTCCCGCAGCAGCGGACGCGATCATCGCACCGATGCTCGTTCCAGCATAGACCGTGGGCTTGATCTTCCGCTC
>JBGQKT010000015.1:0-31653 GCA_041499635.1 Gemmatimonadaceae bacterium | reverse complement strand
GCATCGGAATGGTAGAGTCGCGACTTCCTGCACGTCACACGGAATTGCACGCGCGATCCCTTCGTCACGTACTGATCCCACGGGATTCGCTTGGCGCGCCGCTCGAGCTCGTGAAAGCTGTCGGCGTGAAATTTCTCAACGCGAACAATCACTCTGCTCGCTGTTCGCAACGAAAGATTCGCTCTGTACAACAATGGAAGGTCACCTTCAAAGGCAACTCCTCCTTCGGTCGCTGTTGCGCCGACAACGCCGAGCTGCTCCAGCTCTGAAGCGAGAATTTGCTCGAGCCCGGGCGCACAGATCGCAAAGATGCTCAGGGAAAACCTTGAGGTCGTCGGGCTCAGCGAGTCATCTCACGGAAGTCATATTGTGTTTGTTTGCAGGCGCGAATCGCGTTGCGAGTGAATATACGTGGGTTTACGGAACATTCTGGCGGAATAGTTCCTGCCTATGAAATCAGCGTATGCAGGAAAAAATCACCCGCGAATCCGCGCGGCTCATTCTCGCGGAGCGGTTCGGTCATGCCGATTTCAGAAGAGGACAGTGGGCACCTATCCAAGCTCTTCTGGAAGGCGGCGATGCGCTCGTCGTAATGCCGACGGGCAGCGGCAAGTCAGTCATCTACCAGCTTCCCGCTCTATTGCTCCCGGGTCTCACCATCGTTGTGAGTCCTCTGATCGCTCTCATGAAAGATCAGAAGGACAAGCTCATGGCGCAGGGAGTAGATGCTGTCGCAATGCATTCGCATCTCTCGACACTCGAGAGCCGCGAAGCCCATCGGCAGATCCAGGATGGAGAAGGTGAGCTGCTGTACCTCACGCCGGAACGTTTCAAGGACAGAGATTTCTTCGAGCATCTGCTCAACAGAAAGATCAGCCTCTTCGTGATCGATGAAGCTCACTGCGTGAGTCAGTGGGGACACGACTTCAGGCCCGACTATCTATCGCTCGGATCGATTGCGAAGCGACTCGGTCGGCCTCCGATTCTGGCACTCACGGCCACAGCAACGCAGGAAGTTCAGGACGACATCGTCCATCAGCTCGGAATGAAATCTCCGCACATAACGATCACCGGATTCGCGCGCCCCAACTTGCGATTCGAGGTGCGGCGGACAGTCAATGACAACATCAAGGATACAGTTGTCGAGCAGATCCTTCGTGAGAACAAAGGCTCGGGTGTGATTTATGTCGCGACGGTGAAAGAATCGGAGCGCCTGTACGAAAAACTGTCGGAGCGACACAACATCGGCGTTTATCATGGAAAGCGGCCGGCTGCCGACAGAAAAGCGGTCCAGGACGCGTTCATGAACGACGAGATCAAGGCAATTGTCGCCACGAATGCATTCGGCTTGGGCATCGACAAGCAGGACCTTCGTTTTGTCGTTCACTATCATTTTCCCGGATCCATCGAGTCGTATTATCAGGAAGCGGGACGCGCGGGACGTGATGGGCTGCCCGCTATCTGCACGATGCTTTATCGCGTCGAAGACCGCCGCATTCAAACCTATTTTCTCGGCGGTCGATATCCCGAAGTTGAAGAGGCGGCACGTGTCGCGCTCGCCCTGGAGAAGTATCCTGTCGACCAACCAGTAGCGCTGAGAGACATCACCGACATAACCGAAGTTCCCCAACGAAAGGCCAAGATCGTGTTCGCGCTACTCAAGCGACACGGACTCGTGCGCGAGCATCGGGGCGGCCGATGGCAACGCCTGCGTGGAAATCTTACCTCGGTGGATCTGAGCCGAGATCTTCTCGACTACGACGAGCGTCGCGCCGCGGATCAGAAGAAGCTCGGCACCATGATTCAGTTTTGTCAGACCACCGAATGCCGCACGAAATTCATTCTCGAGCACTTCGGCGAAGAGGTTGCCGCTGAATGGGCCTGCGGGAATTGCGACGCGTGTGACGCGAGACTCGCCTGGGCCGAGCCCGCGTAAGCTGCTCTCTCGCTAGACGAGCCGCGCGTTTAACTGAAGCTTGAGATTTCCGGCAAAGGCTTTCGATACGGGACAACCAGTGAGCGTCGCCTTCGCAATCTCCTGAAATTTCGCGTCATCGATGTTCGGAACTGTCGCGGTTACGTCGAGCTTCATTGTCGTTATCTGGAAACCCGCGTCTCCTTTCTCTACAGTGCACTCTGCGTTCGTCGAGATTTTCTTCGGCGGTGTTCCATTCTTATCGAGTCCCCCGCTCAGAGCCATGCTGTAGCATGCAGCCTCCGCGGCGGCGAGAAGCTCTTCCGGATTCGATCCGGTTTCCTCTTCGAAGCGCGATCCAAAATTGTACGCTCCACCGACTGCGCCGCTTCCAACCTTGTAGCTGCCTTTTCCGTCCTTCAAGCCGCCTTCCCACACCGCGCTGCTTCTTCTGGTTGGCATTGATATCCCCTGAATGTCAGCTGACCGTCTTCGAGAAACGGTTCACGCTGACGACGATGAGTGCTGTCGCGAACGCCGCGAGAATGAGAGTTTCGTGCCAGAGATGATCGATTCCGATTCCCTTTAAAAGGATTCCGCGCAATACCGTCAGGTAATAAGTGAGCGGAAGCGCATAGGAGATCCACTGAGCTACGCGCGGCATCGCCTCCCTCGGAAACATGAAACCCGACAGCAAAATGTTCGGCATGAGAAAGAAAATGCCGAGCTGTATCGCCTGAATCTGGGTCTTCACCATCGTTGAGACGAGCAAGCCGATTCCGAGATTCGCGACGATGAATCCAAGAGAAATCACAAACAGCAGTGTCACGCTCCCGCGAATCGGGATGTTGAACAGCACACGACCGAGAATGAGAATGCACGCCATCTGCACGTAACCAACGACCACAAACGGCAAGACTTTGCCGATCATGATGTCGGTTTTGCTTATCGGCGTGACGACGAGCTGCTCGAATGTGCCTTTCTCGCGCTCTCGTACGATTGCGATGCTCATGATCGCAAGCAGCGTAAGACTCAGAAGCACACCGATGATTCCCGGAACGATGTAAACCGAGCTGCGCAGAGCGGGGTTGTACCACGGGCGCACTCTCACGTCGAGCGGTTGGGGCCGTGTCGAGTGAGGATCGACCAGCGCTGTCGCTCGAACTGACGCGGCGAGTGCGGCGCCGCCAATTGCAGCCGATGATGCGAGCGGATCTGCCGCGTCGACGATCACCTGTGCGTGCGCAGTTTTGTGTTGCTTGATATCGCGCTCGAATTCCGGCGGAATGACGATCGCCGCCCGCGCACGTCCCGATTCCATCCAGTCGCGAACTTCATTTCGGGACAACGCTGCACCAACAATCTTGAAGTTCTGCGTCTGCTCCATCACCGAGACGAGACTTCGGCTCTGTTCGGTTCGCGATTCATCCAGAACCACCGTCGGAAGGTTTCTAACTTCGGTGCGAATCGCGTAACCGAACAGAATGAGCTGAATAATTGGAATTCCAATCATCAGAGCGAATGTCAATCGATCGCGACGCATCTGGATGAATTCCTTGCGAAGCATCGGGACGAGCAGACTCTTTCGTTTTCTCGTCCCCGTCATACGGTGACACCCTCGTCGCGTTCTTGAAGCTCGATGAAGACATCTTCTATCGTCGCTTTGCCGAACTGCCGCGTCACTTCTTCGGCTGTTCCGATCGCAATGAGATGACCGCGCGACAGAAAAGCGATTCTCTGACAGCGAGCGGCTTCGTCCATGTAGTGAGTCGTAACCAGAATCGTCGTGCCGGCCTTCGCCAATCCGTAGATGGTATCCCAGAAGCGCCTGCGCGCCGCGGGATCGACTCCTGCCGTTGGCTCATCCAGAAAAAGAACAGCGGGATGATGGGCAATCGCGCACGCTAGAGAGATGCGCTGCTTCCATCCGCCACTCAATGTCCCGACAAGCTGATTGATTCGCGGCCGAAGACCGAGATCATCGAACAGCTCGTACATGCGCTCCTTTTTTTCCTGTCCTGCCAGCCCGTAGAGTGACGAGTAGAAATCGAGATTCTCAGCGACGGTCAGATCATCGTACATGCCGAATTTCTGCGACATGTATCCGATGTTCCTGCGAATTTCCTCAGACTGCGTTAGAACATCGAACCCGGCGACGGTGGCTGACCCAGACGTTGGCGTCAGGAGACCGCACAACATTCTGATCGTCGTTGTTTTTCCCGATCCGTTGGGGCCAAGTACACCGAAGACCTCTCCAGTATGGATGTCGAACGTGATGCCGTCGACAGCTGTGACACCGTCGAAAACCTTCGTCAGCTTGTCCGTGCGTACCGGCGGTTGAGCCCGCGCTGGATCAGTCAACGTTTCACTGTCGTGAGTTTCTTCGGAATGCTCACCGTTATGGGAAGCCCTGGCTTGAGCATTCCCGTTGAATCTGAGAATTCGACTTTCACTCCGAACATCAGATCCGCGCGCTCGTCCTCCGTCAGCGCAACTCTTGGTGTGAACTCCGCCTTCGTGTTTATTGCGACAACGCGTCCGCTGAAAATTTGGTTCGGCATGTTATCCAAAACGCCGCGCGCAGTGCGGCCAACCGAGATGCTGGGAAGATCGCGCGCATTCACATATACTCGAACCCAGGGTCGCTGCACTTCGCCGAGCGTAATCGCCGATTGTCCGATTGCGAGTACTTCGCCCGGCTCTGCGTTGCGACTGAGAACGACGCCACGCACTGGTGCGGTGAGCGTCAGGTCCGCGACAGATGCGACGGCGCCTGACAACCCGGCTTGTGCGCCGGTTACTTGAGCCTTCGCGCTTGCTATTCGTTCGGGACGAGTTCCCTGTCGCAGCAAGAGGAATGATTGGCGCGCAGCATCACGACGCGCGATTGCTTGTCTCGCGACGGCTTCGGCAGCGTCGCGTTGCTGCAGGGGAATATTTCCTTTCGCTGCGAGTATCCGTGCACGTTCGAGATCCTTCGACGTTCGTGCCACTTCCGCCGTTGCTGCATTCAGCTCGTCCTCTGCTCGCTTGATCTCAGGTGCACGCGGTCCATTCTGCGCTTCGTTCAGATTCGCGCGTGTTGCTTCGACTTGCGCGCGGCTCTGCTCGACCACTGCCTGCGACGTGGGCTGGGCGAGAACAGCGAGCGTGTCACCCGGGCGGACACTGTCGCCTTCATTCACGAGGACCCGGATTACCCTGCCGGGCGCGAGTGGAGCAACGTCAACCTCCACCGCCTCCAGCGTTCCGGTAGCGATGACTGAATCACGCTCGACACCCGAGCAACCTGAAACCAGCAAAAGGCCGAGCCAGAGCGCGCGATTCATGAGTTAGCTTTTGGGTGATGCAGGAAGCAGCGGCGTTACCCTTGCCCCCCGCGATTGACCGCGTTCTTCGTCTCTTCCGCTCGATGGGACGCGAGGAGAAGATGCAGGCGCTTGTGCAATATTCCAAGAAGCTCGAGCCATTTCCCGACCGCTTCCGAGACCTCGATCGAGCCGCCTTCAACATTCCGGAGTGCCAGACCCGCGTTGACATCATCCCCGAAATGCGTGACGGAAAAATGCATTTCTACGCGGACCTCGACGTGCGCCAATCACCAACTATCGCTGCAGTCTTGGCGATCGTATTCAGCGCCGTGAATGATCAGCCGCCAGAATCGACCCTTGCCATTCCCGGAGATTTTGTCCGAACATTGATGGAGAGTATCGGCTTGGGCGCTCGTGAGCCGGGACTCAATGCGATGATCACGAGACTCAAACGCTACGCGCTGGAGGCGCAACGAACCCATGGCTGAGCAGAGCTTCAAGTCGCACCGGCGATATATCCCGGTCTACCACTTCTTTGCGCTTCCAGTCCTCATTCTCAATGTTGTCGCGCAGGTGTTGTACTTCCTCAAGTACCACACGCCTTACAAGCTGTTCATGATTGTCGTCGCGATCGCGCTGGTGGTTGTCGCGTTTGCGGCGCGATCGATGGTGGCGAGAGTACAGGATCGTGTAATCCGGCTGGAGGAAAGGTTGCGTCTTTCCAACTTACTGCCGGTCGAGATGCACGCAGGCATCAACGACCTGACGCCAGGCCAGCTGGTGGGATTGCGGTTTGCGGCGGACGATGAGGTGGTAGCGCTGGCTCAACGATGCATGAGTGGCGAGCTGACCAAAGGCGAGCAGATCAAGAAAGAAATCAAGAACTGGCGCCCTGATAATCTGAGAGCGTAGCGCGACGCTCAAGTTACTCTCCCATCGCTTTCAGAATTACTCGCTTCGCGCGCTGTCCGTCCCACTCTCCGTAAAACACCCGCTGCCATGGGCCGAAATCCAAACGGCCCTTGGTCACGGGAACGATCACTTCATGACCGATCGTCAACGAGCGGAGATGCGCCGCTGCATTGTCTTCACCGGTTCCGGAATTGTGTCGGTACTCTTCCGGCGACCATGGCGCGATCTGATCCTCGAGCCAATCGAGAATGTCTTTCCAAAGTCCCGGCTCATGATCATTGACGAAAACTGAAGCGGAGATGTGCATCGCCGAGACGAGAATGAAGCCCTCTGAAATTCCGGCGGCGGCTCTGCACTCTTCGACTTCTTCGGTGATGTCGATGATCTCCTGTCGCTTCTTGGTGTTGAACGTCAGGTAGGACGTGTGCGTTTTCATTATCCACGCGCGCTCGCAGGCAGCAGTGCGGAATGCCACGAATCTCCCGCGCGGGAAGAGAATCTCGCCCGCCACTCACCGAGCGTGGTCACCGATAGATCGAAAACCTGAGTGTCGACACCTATTTCGCCTCGAGCAGCGGCCTCGCCGAAATCGTCGCGGCTTACGGCGCGAATTTCTCCCTGCTTATCGCGATAGAAGATCAGACCGCTCGTCACGATTCCCGCGCCGACTCTCTGCTCGAGCGATTTGAGCGCCCGAAAAAGTCCGTCGATCGAGCAGCCCGAAGCTCCAGCCTGGTTCTGGTCGACTGCAATTGTCAGGAACCGATTATCACGCCAGTCGCGCGCCGCGGTCAGCGGCATTCCGTGGGCTTTCCAGTCGGTTAGATAATCATCTACCTCACCCAACAGCGTGGTCGCATTGGATCCATCAATGGGCTTGTCCGCTCCGTAGACCCAGACGCGGGCATTGTCTGGAAGTTTTTCAAATTCTTTCGTCAGCATCGCTCAACCCATCCGTTGACTCGGCTTCGTACTACGCGGACGCGCCCCTTTGAACGTATTCGGAGGCAGCTCGAGTACGCGCCACATATACCACGCTCCAATCGATCGATACGGAGCCCATTTTCCTCCAACTTCCAGAACTTTCTTCGGACTCGGCAGCTTCCGCATTCGGTACGCGAGTTGAATTCCCTTTTGTACGCCGAGATCGAGGTCCGGCAAAACATCCAACCTGCCGAGACGGAACATCAAGAACATCTGCGCACTCCAGCGGCCGATTCCCTTCACCTGAGTTAACGCCGCGATGATCGCCTCGTCATTCAGCTCGTGCAACGACTCAACCGGAAGCGAGCCATTCAGTGTGTGCTCCGCGAGATTTCGCACATAGCTTGCCTTTTGAGTCGATAGCCCCGCTCCGCGAAGCTGCTCGTGACTCGCATTGAGAATTTGCGGAGGCAGCGGAGCTTCCGGGTTGAAGAGCAACAACACTCTGCCGTGAATGGTTGCTGCTGCTTTGCCCGAGAGTTGTTGATACACGATGGAACGCAGGAGCGCGTCGAAATGAGTTCCTGCGGTTCTCAGCGTAAGATTGAACGGGCCGACCTTCGAGATAACCTCCTCCATCACCGGATCGACTTTACGGAGATGCGCAATCGCTTTTCGATATCCAGCCGATTTCGCCTTCATGTTACTTGCTGACCCTGGTGAACGTGATCGTATCGTAGCCAGTCGGAGCCGTGAAAGCCCCACGGAGTTTTGTCGGCTCGAGCAACGCGCCTTCGAATGAGCCTGCTCCGAGCAGCTCGAGGTTGATCTTCGCGACGGTGTTGAGGCCGATGAGATTGCCAAATGCCTCACACGGCACGTTCGGTGCGCATCCCCCTGCGCCCCCATCGCCGTGTGCCGCCCAACCACCGGACACAATGCCCTTTGGTTCCTGAACCAGCGTCAGCTTGAATTGAGAAAATGAGAACAAATGCGCATTGGATGTCCACACTCCTCCGATATCCACCGTTGACGGTGTTGTCGGCTCGGGAGCGCAGGCTGTTGCGAGGATAATCAGCGCGGTGAAAGCCGAGGCAATTCGCACTTTCACGATGTTTGCATTTCTGGAACGATCGTCCATCGCAGGTATATTACTACGCCTCCATACCCAACCACCAATCACGCCCCGCCCGCCGGCTCAACGATGGGCTGTGTAGCGCTCACCAGCTGGAGCTAATTGATGAAACCTCTTTTTCGGAATTCACTTACACGTTTAGCAGCCGCCGCTAGAACTACTATAGTATTTGCAGTATTTGCAGCACCGTTATTCGCGCAGAAACCGCCCGCGCCGCCTCCAGCAGCACCAGTTGCAGCGACCGGACCCACCTGCGAGATCGACAACAGCAAGCCTCAGGCTGTCGCGCGTGCGACGTTCTCTCTTGCGCGCGCTCAGGCAGCGGCTAAAACGGGTAATCCCGGAAGGGATTTGCGAGACGTTGTCTCCGGCCTCAACGCACCTGGCTACAAAAACGATAATCCGCTTGGACGCGCATATCTGCTCGGCCAGACCTACATCGTTCTCCTCGAGCAGCCTGACGTCACTCCCGTTATCACGCGGTCCGCAATCGGTCTGCAGACTGACCCAAGTGCGACGATCGATCTCTTCGCCGCCGCTGATTCGATGTGGAATATCGTCGAAACCAGCTCTCCCGCTTGTGCGCTGCTCGGACAGTCCTGGCGACAACAAAAGCCATGGCTCAACGTCACCAATGCTGCAATCAACGCGCTCAACGCGAACAATCTCGATTCCGCCGAGATGCTGGCGAAGCGCGCTCTCATTCTCGATCGCAACGCGCCGTACGCGTACTCGGTGCTCGCGACGGTCGCCAGGAACAAGAAGGATTACACCACCGCGACGCAGTATTGGAAGAAAACCCTCGAGACTGCAGGCACCGATACTTCTTTCGCCGACGTTCGCGAAAGAACGCTTCTCGACATGGCTAACACGACCGGAGCGCAAATAGACGCTGCGAGTCCCCCGCAAAAGAAAGCGCAGGCGCGAGAAGGAATCACCGCGTGGAATGCGGTGCTGGCGAACTCGACCGACGATCTTCAGCGAATGGCCGCGGTTCAACAGCTGGCCAAGCTTTACGTTACGGCCGGCGATAGTCTTTCGATTGGAAAGATCTACGCGCCGATGATCGCCGAGCCCGCGCGCTACGGCGAGAGCACCCTGATGCAAGCAGGAGTGGTAGCATCACAGTTCAAGCGTCCCGACGATGCAGCCTTGCTCTTCCAGGCTGTTCTTGCGCGCAATCCATATCAGCGTGACGCGCTGAACAATCTCGCCGCGAGCTACATCTTCCTCAGCGAGTATGACAAGGTTTTTCCGATCGTCGTCCGGTTGACCGACGTCGATCCAAGCAATCCGGACAACTGGATGCTGAACGCGTACAGCTACGCTGGCCTTCTCAAGACGAACAAAACGGGTAAGATCGCCAAGCAGTACACGGATTCGCTCGTGTACTACAGCGGCAAAGCGGACAAGCTGCCTGTGAAGGTGAGCTTTACCGAGTTTTCACGAAACGCCGAAGGGACGACGCTTGTCGGGTCGATCGAGAATCGCGGAACGGTAGCGAGGACGTTCTCGCTCAGTATCGATTTCCTCGATCGAGCAGGACAGGTGTTGTTCACCGAGTCTGTGTCGGTTGGCCCGGTCGCTCCCAAAGGATCAAAGGAATTCAGGATCAAGAGCGCGAAAGGCGGAGTTGCAGGTTACCGCTACAAGCCGATTGTCTGATCCCGGCGACGGGAACATGGAGAAAGGGTGCGCCTCGAAGGTGCACCCTTTTTCTTGTGGCAGATGGTACGGACTTTGACTGAATCCATCGCGTGACACACGAACAGATCTGGCCCGATGTGCTGTATATCCAAACGTCGTCATCACGTCGCCGTATCTGCGGGCGCGACATACCGCGTCGATAGTCGCTCAAGCGGCGGGACTTCGCGATGATGCTTATTCGCTTGTCGTCGACGAGCGATTGCGTGAAAAGGAATTTGGAATTCTCGACGGACTTACAAGGGTTGGGATTCAAGCATATCACCCCGACCAGGCCGAATTTCGTCGCCTGCTCGGCAAGTTCTATCATCGCCCGCCGGGTGGCGAGAGCTGGTGCGATGTGATACTGCGTCTCCGAAGCGCCATCGAAATGATTTCGCGCGAGTACTGCGCTGAGCGCGTGCTACTCGTGAGTCACTCAGTTGTAGTTCTTTGCATGCGCTATTTGCTCGAGCACATGACCGAAGAGCAGATCCTCGCGATCGACCGCGCGGAGGAAGTCGCGAATTGCTCGGTGACTCTATACCGCTACGACGACGATGCATATCCGCGTGGCATGCTGAGACTCGAGCTGTTCAACTTCGTCGCGCCGTTGGAAGAAGCAGGAGCGGCAATCACTTCAAAACCCGACGCGCACGCGCTGCGAAATAGCCGAGCTATCCCGAGTGAAGTGCTGCCGCCCTTGCAATCAATGGGCTGGACTCGCTGGTCTGAATAGGAAGGCAAATCGTAAACGTCGCGCCTTCGCCGGGCGTGCTCTTCACTGAAACATCCCCACCGAGTAACAACGCGAGACGCCGTGTGACCGTGAGACCAAGCCCAGTGCCCCCAGCTCGCCGAGTTGCTTTTTGCTCCACCTGCCAGAAGGGTTCGAAGATTCGCTCGAAATGCTCCGAGCTGATTCCGATCCCAGTATCCTCTACGGTAATCACGAGCTGATCGCCTGCCTGATCACCTGAAAGAATTATTCGGCCGCCATCCGTGAACTTCACCGCGTTGCTCAAAAGGTTCACGATCATCTGGCGAACTTTCACCGCGTCGGTTTCAACGATGACTGGATTTGGCGGCAGCATCACTTCTATGTGAAGGCCCTGCGCGCGCGCCAGCGGCTCTACAATTTCCGCCGCAGGCTCGAGAATCGACGCAAGTGAAGCGCGCTCGAGCGTGACTTCTTCGCGACCAGCATCGATTCTCGTGAACGTGAGTATCTCGTCGATCAACGAGAGAAGATGTCGCGCACTCGCTTTGATTCTTCCCAGCTGTTGCGACTGCTGCTCATTGATCGGCCCGGTAATCCCGTCTGCGAGAAGCTCCTGGTATCCCATGATTGCCGACAACGGAGTGCGCAGCTCGTGTGACATGACCGCGAGAAAATCGCTCTTTGCGCCATTTGCGCTTTCGGCTTCGGCGCGCGCTGCTTCGGCTTCTGCTCTCGCCGCTTCGGCGTCACTCCTCGCGCGCTCGGAGCTAACGCGCGCTTCTCGCTCGCGAACAAAAAGCTCAGCGCGCTTTCGATCGGTGTTACGGAGTACTCTTGCGCTCCACGCAACGAGCAACAGGAACGTCACTATGTCCGCGACTGCAAAGAGTGAAGTTGCGAGCTCGCTGCTGAAGAATCCGGATTCTTCTCCGGCAAGACGAACCATTCCGAAGATGAACGGAAGAATGATCGTCCCTGGAACGAGTCGCCGTGCAACAACGCCCGCCGCGCCCGTATCGGCGAGCAGCCCCGGCAGGCCGCGGCGCAGCTCTGAGAACATCAGCCCTATTCCAAGTATCAGAAAAGCGACCGAGGACAAAAGCGCCATTCCGAGAAACGGTTGCATGCTGTAAAAATCCCGCACGCCAAACGCGTAACCAACGAGAGCGACAAACGCGATCACGACCGCGCCGAAGCCGGCAACCTGTGAGATCACTCCATTGACGTGACGGTCACGCGGAAGAGCGAGAATGCCGAGCGCAATGCACATGAAAGCCACTGCTGTATTGATCGCCATGCGACCGGGAAACGTCGGCGCGCTCGCAATCACCTGTTGACGGAACAGCAGAATGTCGAGTCCGAGATTGCGACCGATTGAATGCTCGATCAGCGTCATGACTGAAATCACCAACACCATTACACAGAGAATCGTGGCTGTCAGTGTCGCCCATCGCGGGCCATTCTTTTTCTGGAACAGCAATGCGAGCCCGGACAGAATGAAGCACACTGCGGTGCTCGGCGTCATTTCCGAGGTTTGCCCGATTCCGCGCAGCGAAGCAATGTCTAGCGCCCACCCCGCGAGCACCGCGGCTCCGATGATGATTACAGCTATGGCTGCGACTCGCGGCAGGTACTCGAAGAATTTCACGAACCTGTTGCGCTCAACGGGCGGGACTTCGGAGACTTTGGAGACACCCATCCGCGGCTTACCTCACCAGTCCTTTCTCGCCCTCAAATCCGTAATCTGCCCAGCGTGGTGGGCGCCGTGTCCGGAATAGATCTCGAGAAGATCATCAAGCGTCACCTCGCCGATTTCAGGATGCGTTCCCTTTCGCGACCATGCTTCATTTGGCAGTCCTTCGAGGAACGTCGCCCATCGTTCGTGAAGTCCATCGATGATGCTGAGCGAGCTGTTGAGCGGAAGACGCGAGTCGGGAAGTGCCGCCCAAACATCCTGATCGTACGTCTTGATTGTGGGATGGTCTTCCGTCACGAGCCACCGGAAACGGAGATACGCGTTGACATGTGAATCAGCGAGGTGATGCACGACTTGTCTCACAGTCCAACCGCCGTCGCGGTAACGTGTATCGAGCTGCTCGTCATTCAAACCCGATACGGCGGATTTCAGGATTGGCGGGAATGCGCGTATGTCCGCGATCTTGCTCTTGCGCTGCTCTGAATTGAACATTGGCTACACGAGAAATTGCGATTGGCTCGACAGCTTGACGGAGCCGTTGTGAAACCTCGTAAACTACCGTCTCGATTGGTCGCTCAATAGAGTCGTCCAACCGGGTCAGCTGGCGCCGCTTTGAGCGGCACAAAACTATGAGCAACTGGATTCCCCGGCTAGCGCGATTTCTGCAGGGTGTGATCACGCTCTCGATCCCTCATTTCTACGGAGTGGTTCAGCATGCTGTATCGTCGCCTTGGTAGCAGCGACCTAGTAGTGTCGGAGATCTCGCTCGGATCGTGGCTCACATACGGCGTGGGAGTCGATGATTCCAACGCCATCGCGTGTGTGAACCGCGCGTTCGATCTCGGGATAAACTTTTTCGACACTTCGAACATTTATGGACGCGGCGCAGCGGAATCATTCCTTGCGAAAGCACTCAAGGGTCGCGAGCGGTCATCGTACATTCTCGCGACGAAACTGTTTTTCCCTATGACCAATAAGGATCGCGGTCTCTCTCGCCAGCAAATCCATAAGCAGATAGATGCTTCGCTGAAGCGTCTGAAAACTGATTACGTCGACCTCTATCAGTGTCATCGCTACGACGAATCGACTCCGCTGGAAGAAACGATGCAGGCTCTCACTGAAGTCGTTCGAGAAGGGAAAACACGCTACATCGGTTTCAGCGAATGGAAAGCAGATCAGATTCGCGCATCGCTCGCCATTCCGAACGTCGAGAAGTTCGTCTCGAGCCAGCCTCAGTACTCGATGATCTGGCGCGTTCCGGAAAAAGAGGTTTTCCCAATCTGCGCTGCAAATGGAGTCAGCCAGATCGTGTGGTCGCCGCTCGCTCAGGGGGTCCTCACCGGGAAGTATCTGCCGGGTAGTCCGCCCCCCGCGCACTCGCGCGCCGTAAGCGATGAGATGAACACGTTCATGGATCCCGATCTGATGAGCGATCGAACTCTCTCAGCAGTTCAGGAGCTTCAGCCAATTGCGAAAGGACTCGGCCTTACTCTCGCGCAGCTCGCACTCGCGTGGGTGCTCCGCCGGTCCGAAGTTGCCTCGGCAATCGTCGGGGCGAGTCGCCCGAGCCAGCTGGATGACAATGTTGCAGCATCGGGAGTGAAGCTCAGTGCTGAAACGCTCGATGCGATCGATCGTATCACGCTGCCGGTGCAGCGCTTCTCGGCTTCGACTAGATGAGTCTTTAGAAGGAAGCGAGCAGAGCGCTGGACTCGGCGAGAATGTCACGCGCGCTGATTTCGAGCGGTGAGCTGCGTGCGATGATTCGCCATTGACCCGGGCCCTGAGGAAAAGTGCGCGCAGACTCTCCCGGTGCGAATACGCCGAGAGTCGGAACGCTCAACGCAGCCGCGATGTGCATTGGTCCGGAATCGTGGCCGATGAAAAGTTTTGCTCGCGATATTGCAACTGTGATTGTTGTCAGCGAGCCGTCCGACAAATCATCGGCGTAATGCCAGCTCGTGCTGCCGTTACTGCGTTTTTTCAGAGCCGCGAGCTCTTTCGACGTTCCGATCCACAGAATTTGAGTCTCATTTGACGCAAGCTCATTAGCAACGCTGATCCATTCCTCGAGACTCACACAGCGACTTTGATTTCCGGCGAATGGATGAAGAGCGATATATGGCCGGTCTTGCATAAAAGAGGACACTCGAGCCTGCTCGATGTTGAGCTTGGAGGCATCGAGCCTGTACACGAGTGAAGAAGTCTGAATTCCGAGAGGCTGGAGCAAACGACCCAGGTCCTCGAGAACCGGTCTTTTTCGGTCGTGCGGCGGAAGGACATCGGTCAACCACCTTCGATTCCTCCGACGCTCGAAGCCAATTCGCACTGGAATACTTGTCATCGCGACAGTCGCCGCCGCGCGCCAGGGAGCCGAGAAGATGATCGCCTTGTCAAATCGCGCGCGCCGAACCGACGCCGCGACCGCGATGAATCGCCAGACCGAGCCCGTTCCTCTGCCGGGCGAGCGATGCCAGAACGGATCCGCGGCGTATGAGACGTCCAGATCCGGAATAAGTGGGATGAGCCCTGAAGCGTACGATTTGCACCACAAGCCAATCGTGGCAGCGGGAAACTGTTTTCGAATGGCAGGGAAAAGCGCCGACACGAAAACGAGGTCGCCGAGGTTGTCCAGGGTCACCACAAGGATACTCTCCGACCTTTGCGGTTGCCCCTCTTCGGCGCCCATCTT
This sequence comes from Gemmatimonadaceae bacterium, assembly GCA_041499635.1. GTDB lineage: Bacteria > Gemmatimonadota > Gemmatimonadetes > Gemmatimonadales > Gemmatimonadaceae > UBA4720. Next base: position 16,664 of record JBGQKT010000015.1, on the reverse strand, counting down.
ACCTTGTCCTCCGCGGGCATATGACCGCTCGAAGTTCGCTTTCGGGACCTCGATAGTCCGAAGGTTTTAGCCCGAGCCGACAACTCTACCCCTGCAAGCACGAAGCGACAAGAGCATACGTGCCTAGCGCCTTAGCAAGAACTCAGGAACACGCGGATCAGTCATCGCTTTCGCGATGGCGCGGCCCGGTCGTGCGACATCGGCCCGCACCCATCTCCGTTCTGCACATCGATACTGAGCGAGGATGGCGGGGTGGCGAGCGCCAGGTCCTGTGGCTGGCGGAGTCGCTCACGCGCTCGGGCAATCAATGTGTAATCGCCGCGCGACCAAATGAGCCTCTCGCGATGCGCGCGATCGAGCTCGGACTTCGCGTTCTTCCCTGCTCTCCTCGCTGGGAATTCGATCCGGTCGCTGCAAGCATGCTCTCGCGTTTTATTCGCCGCGAAGGAATTCAAGTTGTGCATGCTCACACTGCGCACGCAGCGTCGATTGCGCTTCTTTGCGCTGGCGATGCACAGACTGTTATCACGCGTCGAGTTGATTTCCGCGTCGGACGCGATTGGGTCTCGAAGTTGAAGTACCGTCGAGCGAGCGCAGTGATCGCAATCTCCGACGCTGTTGCAGGTGCACTCGTCGCGAGCGGAATTGATTCGCGACAAATCGAGATCATACCGAGTGGAATCGATCTCACTCGATGCGTACCGAGAGCCGACAATCGTACTCTTCGGCTGCTTGGAATTCCCGAGAATGCTCCGCTCGTCGTGATGGTGGCAGCGCTCGTGAGACACAAGGATCCACTCACCTTCGTTCGTGCGATGAAGAGCGTGGTCTCAGCGATTCCAAACGCGCATGCACTAATGATCGGCGACGGACCGCTTCGCCCTGAAGTCGAGCGCGAGATCGCGCAATCGGGTTTGGGTGAGAATATTCACCTTGCCGGCTATCGCACCGACGCAGATACTCTGCTCACAGCAGCCGATGTCGTTGCGTTGAGCTCACGCGAGGAGGGGCTCGGCACAGTGCTCATCGATGCGCTCTGGATGGGAAAACCGATCGCTGCAACTCGAGCCGGCGGTATTCCGGAGATTGTCGAGGATGGATCGTGCGGATTGTTGTCGCCTCCCGAGGATGGTCCCGCCCTTGGGTCGACTATCTCACAGCTGTTGATGGATGGAGCTCTTCGTACGCGTTTCTCGATCGCGGGACGAGCGCGCGCTTCAGCATTTTCAGTTGAGCGCACTGCGAATCGCACTGCGCTCGTGTACGAGCGAGTTACCGCTGCAGCGCGTCAGCGGAAGGACGTGAAAGCATTTCCACGTATGTTGCCCTCTCAGCTGATTTCGTTTTTCAGCTAGACGCGCGACTATTTCAGAAAACGCTCCGCCAGCTGAATTAGTCGCTCGTCTCCCCAATTCGAGTCTTAGTTTACGAAAGCGCGCGACATTACATGCCCTTCACTGCATGAGGACGATACGACGCTTCGAGCGCTCGTATGTGCTCGTCGGCCAGCTTGACATCGAGCGCTGCCACTGCAGTCTCGAGATGCCCTGGCTTTGTCGCTCCAATGATTGGCGCCGCAACTGCGGGCCTGCTCAACAACCAGGCAAGCGCCACCTGCGCGGGCGGAACGCCGACTTCTTCCGCGACTTTTCGCACCGCGTTAATCACATCCATGTCACTCGGGGAATCATAGAGATCGACCGCATACTGATCGTTACCGGCGCGAGTCGTGCCCTCCGTCGGCGAAGGCGTTGTGCGAGCGAGTCGTCCGCGAGCGAGCGGCGACCAAGGAATGACGCCAATTCCTTCCGCAACGCAAAGTGGCATCATCTCTCGCTCCTCTTCGCGATACACGAGGTTGTAGTGGTTCTGCATCGAGATGAATCGAGCCCAGCCGTTTTTCTCGGACTCGCTCAGCGCCTGTGCCATTTGCCATGAGTACCCCGAGCTTGCGCCGATGTAGCGCACTTTGCCTTGCTCGACGAGATGATTCAACGCGGCGAGAGTCTCCTCGATAGGAGTCGTTCCCTTGAATCGATGGATCTGATAAAGATCGATTGTCTCGACGCCCAGTCGTTTCAGGCTCGCATCACACGCTTGAAGAATGTGCTTGCGAGAGAGGCCGCCCATGTTCGGTCCATCGCCCATCGGGAAGTGAACTTTGGTGGCGAGGACTATCTCCTCCATGTTCGCCATTTCTCTCAGTGCACGTCCGGTCACTGCTTCGCTCACGCCCATTGAGTACATGTCGGCTGTGTCGAAGAAGTTGATTCCGAGGTCGAGAGCTTTCCGGTAGAACGGTCGTGCATCGGGCTCGTCGAGTACCCACGGCCGCCAGGATGAGCTTCCGTAGCTCATGCATCCAAGACAAATGCGAGAAACATGGAGACCGCTCTTACCGAGCTGAGTGTATTGCATGCGTTTTAGCCAGTGATGGATTGCGGGATGATGTTGCGAACCGGTAGGTTCTCGCAATGTCCGCAAGCTTAAGACCGCGCGCATACCTCGTTGTCTTGCTCGTTGGTTTGGCGTCCACAGCCGCGCCCGCAAGCGGACAAGCCCGAACGATCCTCGCGATTGGCGCGCACGCGGGTGACATGGAGCTTACTGCGGGGCCGCTCCTCATTCATCAACACAAGCGCGGCGACCGCGTAGTCATTCTTCAAATGACACTGGGCGAAGGAGGAAATCCTCGGCTTTCGCCAACCGATTATGGAGCTCAGAAACGTCGCGAGGCGCTGGTTGCCGATTCAATAATCGGAGCGGAAACGATATTCGCGCCCTATAAGGACGGCGAGATTCCGAATGACGAAGCGGTTCGCCGGTACGTGGCCGACGTCATTCGCCAGGTGAAACCGATGTATGTGGTGACTCACTGGAAAAAAAGCATCCACAAAGACCATTCGATCACAAGCGCGATTGTTCAGGACGCAGTTCTGCTTGCATCGCTCGACGGAGTGCAGACGGCGCATCCGGCCCATCGCGGAGTTCGAGGGATCTATTACGCCGACAACTGGGAAGACGGCGAGGACTTTCAGCCGTACGTCTATCTCGATGTCAGCGATGACATGCAGCAATGGAAAGACGCTGTGACGAAGTATGAATTCGTGCGCGGTGGTATTTCTTCCTTTCGTTATCTCGACTACTACGAGTCTCTCGCCGTAGTGCGTGGCGCAATAGCCGGCAAGCAGCGAGCTGTAGCATTTGACATCGATAGCTTCGGCAAACGACGGGTGCTAGATGTACTTCCCTGATCGCTTGCGGGTTCAACGAATCCTGGCGATGGCGCTCGGCATTATCGCGCTCGGTCCTTCGTTGTCTTCTCAAACGCCTCTGCGCAATCGAAGCTTCGTTCGCGTCAATCAGCTTGGATACTTGCCGCAGGCGCCGAAGACGGCGGTCGTTTGCTCGCTCGACAGCATCGAAATCAAAACGTTCACGGTTCAGGATGAATCCGGCCGTGTTGTGTTTGGACCACGCACCGCGATAAGCAGCGGATCATTTGGACCATGTGCTGCAACTCACCGTCTCGATTTTTCTTCTCTGCGCAAACCGGGACGCTACACGATCGTCGCGGCAGGGACAGCATCTCCGCCAGTGCGGATAGATGCGAACGCTTATGCCGGTGCTGCTGACACTCTTCTCTATTACATGCGCGAGCAGCGCTCCGGGTTTAACCCGTTAATCAAGGATTCAGTACACCGCCGGGACGGACTGATCGTGGATCATCCTACGAGAACCGGCGAATTCATCTCGGTCTCCGGCGGCTGGGCAGATGCTTCCGATTATCTCCAGTACGTCACGACTTCCGCGAATGCGACATTCGTCATGCTGATGGCGTACCGAGACAATCCGCGAGCATTCGCCGACAAGTTCAACGCCGAAGGATTACCGGGGGCAAACGGAGTTCCGGATATTCTCGACGAAGCGCGACATGGACTCGACTGGCTGCTGCGCATGTATCCCGGCGGCAGCGACATGTTCAATCAGATCGCCGACGACAGAGATCATCGCTACTGGGATATGCCATGGAACGACTCGGCAGATTACGGCTGGGGTAAAGGCAAGGAGCGACCGGTTTACCCCTGCACCGGCAAGCCGCAAGGTTTGATCAAAGCAAAGAACCGATCGACTGGGTATGCCTCCACCGCAGGGAAGTACGCTGCTGCGTTCGGCCTGGGAGCATCGGTATTTGCCAAGAGCGATCGCACTTATGCGGAGATTTTACGGCAACGCGCACTCGCCGCATATCGCCTTGGCCGAGCTCATGAAGGAGTTTGCCAGACAGCGCCGGGTGGACAGCCATACTTCTATGAAGAAGACAATTGGCGTGACGACATGGAGCTGGGCGCCGCATCGCTGGTAGATGCGACCGGACAAAAACATTTTCTCGGCGACGCGCTGCTCTACGCGCGCCGGGAACCGGTTACGCCATGGATGGGAAAGGATACCGCGCGACACTACCAGTGGTATCCCTGGCACAACAACGGACATTACGAGATCTGGCGCAACGGATCAGCGAGTGAGCGGGCTCAGCTCGCGGAATTTTACAGGCGTGGCTTGACCGCTGTTGCCGCTCGCGCAAAGAACGGATTTCGTGTTGGCATTCCGTTCATCTGGTGCTCGAACAATCTCATGGCGAGCTTCGCGACGCAGGCATATCTGTATCGGCGGATGACCGGTGACGATCAATTTCGCGAATACGAATCTGCCGCGCTCGATTGGCTCCTTGGCGCAAACCCATGGGGTGTGTCGATGATCATCGGACTTCCGCAATCAGGGAAGTATTCTCTCGATCCTCACTCGGTGATTGCGCACGATCTCAAGCTTCAGCTCACCGGGGGCATGATTGACGGACCGGTTTACCGATCGATCTACAAGAATCTTCTTTTCATCAGCCTTCATGATCCTGATGAGTACGCCGACTTCAACACCGGCTTCATCGTTTTTCACGATAACGTCGGCGACTATTCCACCAATGAGCCGATCATGGACGGCACCGCGAATCTCACCTATCTGTTCGCGGCAATGACTCGCCAATAAGTCTCACTTGCCCGAGCTGCCTGACATCACCGTTTACGTCGAAGCGCTCGAGAAGCGGATCATCGGCCGTAAGCTCGAGCGCGTTCGCATTGCAAATCCATTTCTCGTTCGGAGTGTCGATCCACCGATAAGCGACACGGAGGGTCACAAGGTTGTTGCGATTCGACGCCTCGGAAAGCGAATCGCGATCGGCTTCGATAACGATCTTTGGATCGTAATTCACTTGATGATTGCTGGACGATTCCGGTGGGTAGCGTCGGGCGCGAAAATTCCGGGAAAGCTTGGTCTTGCAGCGTTCGACTTCGAGAGCGGAACGCTGATTCTCACTGAAGCGGGATCGACCCGTCGCGCTTCTCTCTACGTCGTAAAGGGTGAAGCAGCTCTTGAAGCAATCGATCGTGGAGGATTGGAGCCTCTCGAATGCTCACTCGCCGATTTCACTGTGAGACTCACGAGTGAGAACCACACGCTGAAAAGATCGCTGACGGATCCCACGCTCTTCAGCGGAATTGGTAACGCGTATTCCGATGAAATCCTCCATCGCGCGAGACTTTCTCCGCTGCGCCTCACGAGGAAGCTCACCACCGAAGAGATCGCGCGACTTTTTTCAGCTACACGGGTAACCTTGCTCGACTGGATTAGGAAACTTCGCGAGGAAGCCGGAGAGGATTTTCCCAAGAATGTCACAGCGTTCCGCAAAGAAATGGCTGTGCACGGACGTTATGGAAAACCATGTCCGGTATGCGGAACGCCAGTGCAGCGAATCCGCTACGCGAGCAACGAAACGAACTATTGCCCCCGATGTCAGACTGAAGGAAGATTGCTTGCGGACCGGGCGATGTCACGACTTCTCAAGCAGGACTGGCCAAAATCGATCGACGAGCTCTACTGAGTCAGGTTTTTTCTCCGCCGAGCAATTCAGATCGAATTGTCGCGAGTGATTGCCCACCATCGCAGACAGCCACTGTGCCCGTAATGAATTGTGCAGCATCGGAGCAAAGAAAAAGAGCGAGGTCGGCTATCTCGTCTTTTTTTGCGAATCGTCCGAGAGGAATCACTTTGAAAAACGCCTGACGCGTTTTCTCGGTTGGTGCAAGCCGGCGCATTCCCTCCGTGTCGTCAACCGCGCCAGGAGCGATTGAATTCACTCTCACGCCCATCGATCCCCACTCGAGAGCAAGCGTGCGAGTCAGCATATCTACTCCGGCTTTTGCTGCACACACGTGCGCCTGCAGCGCCATCGGAATGAACGCCTGCGTGGCAGAGATATTGACTATCGACGCGCCTGGTCGCTTCAAATGCTCGAAGGCCGCTCGGCAAGTGTTGAACGTTCCGAGCAGATCGATGTCGACAACAGATTTGAATGCATTGGCCGACATTCCAAGAGCCGGCGCTGGAAAATTTCCGGCTGCGCCACAAACAACTACGTCGATCCCACCGAAGCTTTCACGCGTCGCGGTGATTGCTGCAGCAAGAGCGTCATAGTTGCGCACGTCAGCAGCAAAACCCGCCGCAATTCCGCCACGATCGATGATTCCTTTCGCGGCGGCATCCAGCTTTTCCTTCGTGCGACCGATCAGCCCGACCTTCGCACCGTGCTCAGCAAATCTTTCGGCAATCGCCAAGTTGATTCCACTTCCGCCACCCGTTATCAAGGCAACCTTCCCTTGCAGTAGCCCGTCCCGAAACACCGCGGTCATTCGTTCTTCCCGGTAGGTCGTCCCAGGTGTGTCGTATCGCGGCGGCTTCGACGTACAACGGGCGTATTCACGGAGCTGAACATCGCGCGAGCTGACTTACTCGACAGATCCTCGAGAGCACGACGATCGAGCGTCAACGCGATTCCTTTGTCAGTAGGCGTTTCGTGGAGTAGCCCGGCACTGCGAAGCATGCTCACGTGATGCGAGATTGTCGCCTTCGACACGCCGAAATCTTTTGCGAGCTCAATCGATGTTCTGGCCGATTTCGCGAGAATGCACGCCATTGCGTAGCGCGTCGTATCGCCGAGCGCGCGGAACATCAGCGCAGGGTCAATCGAGCTGGCTTTGCCGGCCGCTGCGGGTTTCACGCTCTTAGACTCGGCGTTTCGAAGAAGACCAGGATCGAAAACCGGAAAGTACAATCGCACGACGTTTGAGCGATCCCTGTATGCTCCCCAAAAGCGCGCGTCGTTGTACGCAGACGGCATCACATGAATTTCTTTTATCTCGCTATACGAAAAGAGGGTTGCACCTCGCGTAGTCGTGACAGCGCTGGCGCGATCATCAAATGCGACGGGAAGCTTCATTTCTCTGGCGAATGCGGAGAGTGAGCGTCGCGTGAGCGACTCCTCCATCGCACTGGCGCGCCGCTGCATTGCAGGCTCGAGTCTCGTCCACGTTTCGGCGAGGGTCGATTCCCAGAATATTTCGATCGCCGCGGCAACGTCACTGCGGTATTCCGCTGGATTCGAAACAATTCTCGCGAAGGCCTGCGCAACTGCGCTTGTCGACCGAAATGGATACAAGCCCAGAATGCGAAGGAGAGCAACGCTGGTTTTCGTCTCGCGCTCGACTGTTTCGCGAAGTGTCCGACGTTTTGAAATGAGATCGTCGACGATTGCCGGATCTCGAAAAACGCCGCTCAGCACAGCACGTTGAAAATCCCTGTCGTCGAGCGATCGTATCGTTTCGAGCACGTCGGCGAACGTCGTAACAGATGGAGCGTCGCGCAGACAATCGGCGAGAAGGGGCCACATCATTGGCCGCGGAGCGACTCGCCGGGCGAGCGCGCGGAAATCTCTGGGCAACTGACGCTCCGTTCTGTTTCGCCAGCCGTCGAAGTTTTCCGATCCTTCGTCGAGCGCTCGCAGCGAATAAAAAAGATCAAACCGAAGCGTCACAGCGAAACTGACCGCCGATTCCAATGAAGAGCGGGGAGCCATAGGTTAGATATTACTCTAATTTCCTTTATGAGCACATCATCCAAAGACCCTGGAATTCGGCACGTGAGATGCTACGGTCGCGACCTCATGAAACGAAATCAGCACGCTCGAACGTTTGCGTTGATCCTCCTCGGCGCCTGCACCTCGGCGCACGCGGAAAAATCTCCCACGGCGACATGCACGCCGAACGACTCCGGGCTCAAGCTGCCGCCTGGTTTTTGCGCTACGATCTTCGCAGACAGCATTGGTTCGGCACGTCATCTCGTCGTCGCGCCGAATGGAGATGTATTCGTCAACGTTCAAAGATCACGCCGGGGACCGAATGCGACTATTCCGGCTGGGATAGTCGCATTACGTGATACGAATCGTGATGGACGCGCCGATGTCATAGAGAGATTTGGCAACGGCGGAAACACCGGCATCGGGCTCTACAACGGATTCCTTTACGAGGACGTCGGCACATCCATCGTGCGCTTCCCGATTCACGCGGGTCAGCTCAAGCCGAATGGACAACCCGATACAATCGTGTCAGGAATGCCCGGGCCGCCGCAGCACATCTCACGCAATTTCGTAATCACTCGCGATGGAACGTTGTACGTGAACTTCGGATCGCCGAGCAATGCGTGTCAGCACCAGGATCGGACCGCGGGATCGTTGGGGAAAGAGAATTGTCCGGAACGCGAGAGCCGCGCAGGAATCTGGACGTTCAATGCGAACACTCGCGGTCAGACTCCGTCGTCCTCCGGGCGCTACGCAACCGGTTTGCGCAATTCCGTTGCATTCGCGCTCGATCCGTCAGGAGCCCGATTGTTTGCTCTTCCTAACGGTCGCGATCAGCTCAACCTCTTTCCATCGTTCACAGTCGAGCAGAACGCAGAGCTTCCCGCAGAGGTGCTGGTGCAGGTGAACAAGGGTGACGATTTCGGCTGGCCATTTTGTTACTTCGACGGCATCGCGCGTGGATATCGATCGTCTCCGGAATACGGCGGCGATGGCAAGACAGTCGGGCAGTGCGACAAAACCAAAGCCCCGCTTTATGCATTCCCCGCGCACTGGGCGCCTGTTGGAATGCTCTTCTACACCGGATCGCTTTTCCCCGCGCATTATCGAAACGGCGTCTTCGTTGCATTTCACGGATCATGGAATCGCGCGCCTCTCCCACAGGCTGGATACAACGTGACTTTTCTTCCGATGCGCGATGGGCGACCGCTGTCGGCTCATGAGGTTTTTGCGGAGGGCTTCACAACGTCACCTCCACCAGCCGGCGGTGCCGCGCACCGCCCGGTTGGTCTCGCACAGGGGCCCGATGGCGCACTCTATATCAGCGATGACGCAGGCGGCCGGATTTATCGAGTGATGTTTTCTGGTCGATGACTACCTGATAGTTCCATTGACTGGCGACGCATCGATGCTGAACACGCCATTTGTCGCGTCGATTTGCACCACGCCCGTTTTGCCGATGTCGCTTCCCAGCACGCCATCGAGCGTAATGAACGTCGTGACTGAAGGCGCGAAGACCAACAGCTTTTGAAATAGCAACGTCTTTCCGCGAAGCCCGAGTCGCACATCTGCAATGAAGCGACCGCGGAATTCTTTAAGTCCAGCGAAGCCGCCGATTCGTTTTCGCTCTCCGATGAACGTTCGCACTCGAACTTTGTCGAGCAGTCGCTCGGTGGCGTACGTTTCCTGCGCGCCGGTGTCGAGGCCCAGATGAAGCGGTACACCATTCGAAGAAACGACGCGAACTATTGGAGTTCCAACCCAGAAAAAATTCCGTTGCGGTGTAATCGTGCTTTGCACCGGTTTGCTCAATCTCACAGTCCCATTCGCGTAATCGACTTCGACTTTCAATCTTCGAATGATATCGAAGCCGATGATACCGTCGATCTTTGCCGTGGTCGCCGGCGCCAGTAGATCGCCGATGCGAACCTCCATGAGTCCGCTGGCAACGATCATCGCGGTCGAATTCGAAATAGAAAGCCCGCCAATGTCGATCTTCCTGATCGCCGCAGGACGCGCTGCAACTCGGCCAGTGGTGGTTGCGACCTCGAGTGTATCGCTGACCAATGGCTCGACGCTGCATTCCACAGCGACATCCGAAGAGATGATTGACATGCTCGAGCCGGTGTCGAGCCAGAAATGTTTCTGCTTGCCGTTTATCTGCACCGGAATCACTGGCGTACCAGCTGCCGAAATCGTGAGTGGCACGACGACGCTGCCGGCTGGAAAGGTCAGGGTTCTTTCGGGAACGCTCTTGAACGCCAATGCCCAGAGCTCGACACCCGCGCGGTCGGTATCGGTAGGATCTTTCTCACCCGACGAATGCGGTGAAATTTCCGCGAGCTCTTTCCACTTGTCCTGATACTGAAGCGCAGCGGTCAACAGTATGTGTGATGCTGAGCGGACGATCGAATCAGTGGCGTGTCGTCCCAGGCTGTCGAGGACCAGCTCGGCGTCATCGGGAGACCCTGACATAACCAGCTTGAGAGCTCCCGCGAATTCTCGCTCGTCAGCTGCCACCGGGTGAGTGAGGACATAATCGGGATCGAGATTCGTCATCGCAATCCAGAAGCTCTTTGCCGGAGCCGGCTTTCGAATTCGCGCCGCGGCTTGTCTGGTTGTATCGAGCGTTACGATCGCCCCAGTCTTGACTTCGACGGGCTTGGACGCGCAAGCGCTTGCTCCCACGAGCAGCAGTGCAACGATCGAGGCTGGAATTATCTGAACGGGAGCAAGCAGTTTCACTGGCTGCAAGTACTCGCGACGCGGGACGGTCTAATATGGCACCATCCCTTCCAAACCGATCACCCCAGACTGATCGTATAACAGGTGAGCAAATGGAGGAATCATTCAATGGCCGACAAGATTCAGAAAACCGATGAGGAGTGGAGACAACAGCTCACTCCCAATCAATACCGTGTAACGCGACAGAAAGGCACGGAGCCGCCTTTCAGCGGCAGGTACAATTCATCAAAAGAGCCCGGCGTTTACCGGTGCGTGTGCTGTGGCAACGAGCTCTTCGACTCCGATGCCAAGTTCGACTCGGGCACAGGATGGCCGAGCTTTTACGAGCCCGCGTCGCCTGAAAGTGTAGCGACGGAAACAGACGGAAGCTTGTTCATGAAGCGAACCGAAGTGATGTGCAGCAAGTGCGACGCTCACCTCGGGCATGTTTTCGACGACGGTCCAGCACCAACTGGACTGCGCTACTGCATCAATTCGGCATCTCTCGAGAAAACCGAGAAATAACTCGGAGGTTGCTGGCTACGGGAAATGGTCGTGGGTCGCTTGACTCACGACTTTCTGCAATAGATTATCCTCATTCCCAAAAAAACATATCGCCTGTACGGAGGATTGATGCACCACCATCGAAGCGTCGGCGCAGTGTCGCTGCTCGTCGCCGCAGGGCTCGCAGCCTGCACCGCAAAGGAAACACCGAAGCCAACAGACACGACGGTAGCTTCCGCTACGTCGACTGCCACCGCGCCGCAATCGGGGCCCAACACAGTTCATATCATCGCCAAGGATTATTCCTACGACTCACCGGCACAGATTCCCGCCGGCCTCACCACACTGCACTTGATGGATCATGGCAAAGAGCCCCATCAGGCGCAGCTCATCAAGCTTGGTGAAGGAAAGACATTCGAGGACTTCATGACCGCGCTGAAGAACATGAAGCCAAATACGCCGCCCCCGTCCTGGTTGTCTTTCGTTGGAGGTCCAAACGCGGCAGCGCCCGGAGGAACGTCGGAAGCAACAGAAACTCTGGAGCCCGGAAATTATGCAATTCTCTGCTTCATCCCGTCTTCAGACGGCGTCCCCCACATGATGAAGGGAATGGCACATGGACTGGTCGTCACACCAAGCACAGCCACGCCTGCAGCTGAGCCGACGCCGACATCAACGATCATGCTGTCCGACTACAAATTCGATCTCGCTCAGCCGTTGAAGAGCGGGCAAAATATCGTGCGAGTCGAGAACACGGCCGATCAGCCGCATGAAGTCGTCGTCTTCAAACTCGCGCCCGGCAAGACGATGAAAGAATTTCAGGCGTGGCTGCCGGTTTCAGACAAGCAGCCGCCGCCGGCAATTCCAATGGGCGGCATGGGAGGCCTATCGAAAGGTTTACATGCGTATTTCACCACAAATCTCGACGCCGGTGATTACGTGCTCGTCTGCTTCGCGAAGGATGCGAAGGATGGCAAGCCGCATTTCGTTCACGGCATGGTGCAGCCGTTCAAGATTTCCTGAGCTGACCTGATTCAATCTTCGGCGGACCATCTTTTGGTGGTCCGCCTGCTCCCGGCGGACCCGATGGACCAGGACTCGGCAAACTCACGAGGAGAGCCGTGATTGCAAGCACAATTGCAGCAAAGCTGAGCTCTGTCGTTGCAGATCGAGCAATCGCCCGCGCGCTTGTCTCGTCGCCGAGCTTGGGCTTTATTCTCCGCCAATTCCACGCACCAAGCGCAACAACCATAGCGACGACGCACAGCTTTACGTCGAGAGCAAAGCCATAGGGGGTAGTCCAGAGCGCGTTCCAATGCTTGAGGTGACGCCACGCCGTGGTCACGCCCGTGACCCCGAGCAGAGTTGCGGCACTCAATGCAAGCGGTGAGAAACGATTCACCATTTCAGCTACGAGCCGCCCTCGTTCGTCGCTCGGCACCGTTTGTCTGAACACGACACTGAGCCCCGCGATAACCATCACTGCCAGAGTTCCGATCCAAAGCGAAGCCGCGACTTCGTGGAGCGGGTTGACCATCGAGAACCATTTCCCGGTGGCGATGTTACGCAGCACGTACACGACTCCGGTGATTCCGGCGATAATCCACGCCGTTCGCATTCGTTGCGCGGCGAGTGCAAAGCTGATGAAGAGAAGCGCAATGCAGACAATCTGAAAAATCTGCCGCGCGCCGCCTGAGCTCACTGCGCTCATGATCGAAATGTGCTTATCCTCGGCTCGACCGATGAGACCATTGAGGAGTGTGACGATCATCAACACTGCGCCGAAAAATCCAATTGCCGCAGCACGTCTGTCGGCGCGATCAACGGAGCTTCCCGCCACGGTGAGTGCACTCTCATCGCGGAGTGCTTTCAATACCTGGAAATGAAAACCCAGTGTACCGTAAACAGCAAAAAAAGAAATGAATCCAACGTACTCGAGCGCAATTTTGCTCGCCGTGGTGTGCTCTTCGGCTCCCTGCAGTAACAACGCGAAATGAGTCATGAGCTCGGGCGAATGCAACAGAGGCGCCGGTCGGAATCGAACCGACGAGTAGCAGATTTGCAGTCTGCCGCCTTACCACTTGGCCACGGCGCCGAAAGAAAATGCCTGTGCGCTGACACGCACGGGCACTCGATTATCATAGCCGGGCAGTGTGCCTCTCGCTACCTCCGGTACTCGAGCACCGGCATTCTCGTCGGGCCGGGCCACGGCCGCTTATCACCCTTGATCGCGCGCCACAATATTCGATTGAAAAGATCCTCGTCAGCCTGATCTTCCTTCCCGAGCGCAAGCTTCATCGACTCACGCGCACCAATTCCAGTTCGCGGATTCCTGTCCTCGAGAGAGATCGAAGGTTTGAGCGCGACGTAAGGGGTCACATCGGGTGTTTCGCGCCAGATGGTCCGCAAGGGACGCCCGAAATGGTCGAACTGCGAAAGACGGCCGAGCCCAAGCAGCTCCTCGATCGTGGCCAGCACATCCGTCGTGTTCGCGAATGAGTGCGACACAGCTCCACTGCTATATGGAGAGATCACCAAGAGGGGTGATCGATGTGAGTCAACGTGATCTGAGCCGTTCTGCGCATCGTCTTCAAGTACGAACATCACGCTGTTCTTCCAGAATTGTGTTTTCGAAAGCGCTTCGACCATACGCCCCAGGGCAAGATCGTTGTCCGCCATGAAAGCGAATGGCGTTCGCTCACCGGCTCGCAACCCCGACGTATGATCGTTCGGCAGCCTGACGATCTCCAACGCCGGCATTTTTCCGTCGCGATCAAATTGTTGTAGCTCCTCGATCCAGATATCGGCGCGTACCTGATCGAGGATGCTCATGCTGAAGCCGGGAAATTTTTCGTTGGTGTGATCGTTGAGATACGGCTTGTCTGCGCGATAGCCTGCGGGACGAGATCCGTCCGGAAGAAAATCCATTGGAATTACGTACTCTCCGTAATTCCTGAACGTGATGCCCGCGCGCTGCGCGAGATTCCATAAATATCCGCTCGACGGCTCCGCGACATCATCATCCGGAATTTTTCCGCGGTTCGTCCCTTCGTAGTCGTAGCTCCGACCGCGACCTGAGTAGTTGGACGGAATTGTCTTTTCCAGATAGTCGGTCGCGTACGCCGCAGTCGACCAGTTGTGACCGTCGGGGCTCACCTCTGCATTCACAAAAAATCTGTCGAATACTCCGAATCGCTCAGCAAGTGCGTGGTGATTTGGCGAGACCGGTCGCGGGAAAAAGAGCAGCGATGTATCTCCATCACCGCTTTTGAGATCGCCGAGTATCTGATCGTACGTTCGATTTTCCTTGATTACGTAGATGACGTGCTGTATCGGCGGATACTTCGGCTTCGTTGTGGATCCATCCCAGCCGTTTGCAGACGCGACGCGACGCGAAAAACTCGCGAGCTCAGTTGGTGACGCATTTGCTGTAGACATCATCGTCACACTGCCAGCCAGTTGTCCGAGCGTGTAGAGACGCGATGTTCGTGGCTCCGGTTTATTTGGTTGCGGACCATTGGAGTTCGGTCCTGTTCCTTTTCCCTTCCCGTTGACGACGAACAACGAATCTCCAGCGACGGCAACCGCTGACGGATACCATTCCACCGGAATGCGACCGGCAAGTTTGCCCGCACTGTTGGCCGACAAATCAAAAACCGCGACTGCATTGTTGTCCGCTTCCGCGACGAACAATCGTCGGCCGTCGTGAGAGAGTGCGAGCGCATTCGGCGTGCTGCCCTCGTGCGGTCCAGCTGGCGCTGCATCGTCGAGAGTTGCAATGACTCGCTTCGCACGCGTGTCGAATACCGCAACACGGTCAGTGCTTGCGGACGCTACGAACAGTCGGCTGCCGTCGTCTGAAAGAGCGAGCGCCGACGGATGACGCCCCACCGAAACTCGTCCGCCGTCCCTGAGCGCTCCACCTTCACCCGGCTGAAAAATCGAAACGGTCGATCCGCCCCAGGATGACACGTACACCGAGCCGTCTTTCGCGACTGCAACACCATACGGATATCGCTCGGTCGCGAATCGCTGCGTCACTTTTCCGCTCGCGAGATCGACCACCGCGATGGAGTCAGCAAGGTTCTCCGCGACATAGAGATTTTTTCCGTCTATCGAAACACCTAGGCCGGCGGGATAGCGCGTGCCGGGCCGATTGGCCGCTTTCTTCGCAAGCTCGATCGTGTCAGCGGCAGTCGCTCTTCCGTTGTTCCACGCGTACCGATAAACGACGTCTTCATTTCCGCCTGACACGTAGAGCGATCTTCCATCAGGGCTGAACGCCATTCCAACAAACGCAGCCGGTTGCGCGATGCTCTGAACTACGGCGCCCGTTCCACGATCGAGCACCTGAATTCCTTGTTCGCGCCATCCGTTGAGTGACACGATGATGCTTTTCGCATCCGGTGAGAGCGCGATCGCAAGCGGCATCGATCCGACTTCGACTGATCGACCAGCAGGATCGAGACGCGCACCAGTTGGCAATCGTCGCTGCTCGCTCGTATTCGCGGGCACAGAAGGTCCGGGAGAAGCAGTACACGCGGTTACAACAATCAGCAGCGGAGCAACAACAGACTTGATGCGCATCGATATTGAGTCGAGGTTGAGTGGACTAAAGATGTCATTGACACGTGATGCCGCCAGTCGGATACTCCCGCCGTGAACGCGCCGACTGCCGCGATTCGAGTCGTACCAGCGACCGAGCGCGATACTCCGCTCATACTTTTCTTCATCCGTCACCTCGCGGAATACGAGCGCTTGCCGGAAGCTTGCGTCGCCACCGAAGATGGCCTCAGGGAAACACTGTTCGGCGACAGTCCCGCAGCAGAAGTGATTTTCGCCTACCACGAAAACACTCCCGTCGGATTCGCGCTCTTCTTTCACAACTACTCGACCTTCCTCGCTCAGCGCGGATTGTTTCTCGAGGATTTGTTCGTTCTTCCCGAAGCACGGAGTAAGGGTGTGGGCTACGCACTGCTTTCGGAACTCGCCCGCATTGCATTATCACGGGATTGCGGTCGCATGGAATGGACGGTTCTCAAGTGGAACCAGCTGGCGATCGATTTCTACGACCGCATTGGTGCCGAGCCTCTTCACGATTGGGACGTATACCGCATTTCAGGCACTACTCTGCGCCGGCTCGCCTCTATTCGATAAAATCGTTAACGCTGCTGTGATGCCGTCGTCTACCGTGTTGAGGCTGCGCAACACCGCGCGCCTGAACGATATGACGTCGGAGAATCCACCATGACAAAGATGACGGCACTAACAGCAGCACTCGCCGCAACGATCACTTTCGGCGCAGTAACTGCTTCAGCACAAATTGCGGGAATTGCCAGAACACCCGCACGTTCCCGCGATATTCGGCTCGACACGAGAGAGATTCGATCTGACCGCAGAGACATCCGAAGCGACATCCGAGAGATCAGGCACGATATGAGAACAGGCGAACGACATGAGCTCAGAAGCG
>JBGQKT010000014.1:0-31825 GCA_041499635.1 Gemmatimonadaceae bacterium | reverse complement strand
TGGATTGTAACCCGGGCGCTTTCGAAAGACGAACACCGACGCAACCGCGAGTGCATAAAAAGGGACAATCGCCGTCACAAAAGCGTCAGCGAGCTGCTCGAAAGTCCCTGCGAGAACAAACAGCACCGCGATCATCGTTACCAGAGCGATCGACGTCGACGGCGTCTTGAAGCGCGGATGAACTCGCGCGAGCGGCGAGAACAACATCCCGTCATGCGCCATCGCCCAAAGAACACGCGGCCCCGTAATCATCGAGCCGTTCAGCGTTCCGTAAGTCGAGATCATCACAACGGTCGCCACAAATGCGACACCGCCGGCTCCAATCACGCGCTGCGCAACATCCGCGGCGACCAGCTTCGAGTGCCGCATCTCCTCGATCGGCATGATCGACAGATACGCGAGATTTGCTATGAGATAAATCAGAATGATCGCGCATGTTCCGCCAATCAATACACGCGGAAGATTACGGCGAGGGTTCTGCACCTCGCCGGCGACGAAGCTCACGTCGGCCCAACCGTCGTAAACCCAGAGAACCGAGACCAGCGCGAGACCAAATCTCGCGATCGAGAAACTTCCGGGAGGAACGGCAGGCGTGAAATGAGACAAGCCGTTCTGCGGAATTCCAATCGCAAAAGCGACGGCGACAATAGCAAAGAGACCGCCGACTTTCGCGATGGTGGTGATGTTTTGAATCGTGCCGGCCGCGCGTACGCCAACGTAATTACTGAAGCCTGCGACAAGTATCGCCGCCGCGGCGACGTAATGAACGTACCCGCTATAAGGAGCGACCGAGGGATCGTGCCCCGTCACACGGATGAAATATTCGGAGAACGTCGTCGACACTGCGCCGAGTGAAGCGGCGCGAATCATCACGAGCTCTGACCATCCAAAGAGAAATGCAGTGAGACGGCCCCACGCCTCCCGAATGAAGACGTACACACCGCCCGTTTCCGGATACGCGCCCGCAGCTTCTGCGAGCGTCAGCGCGCCGCACAGTGCGAACAGTCCGCCCGTTATCCAAATGGCGAGAAGCGGCAGAGGGCCCGGCAGCTTGTCGGAGATACTCGCGGGAGAGCGAAAAATTCCGGAGCCGATTGTCGAACCGACGAGAATTGCAACGCCGGTCCAAACTCCGATTCTTCGGGGGAGCAATCCGCGCTCATCCGTCGTCGCCAGTCGCTCAGACGATTCATCGACCGGCAAAGGCGCGGCACTGCTCTGAACGGACTCGGCCATTCACAAACGCTACTGCAAAGCCTTCCAGGCCGCGAGTAGCTTTGAACGACATGACACAACAGTCCGGCGAAATACTTTTTTGGATCGCGACTTTTTGCTGCGCAGTCGCTCAGGTCGCAATCCTTCGCGCGGTATTCTTACCACGACGCACCGAGCCAGCGACGACGATTCATTCATCCCGCAGCGCAGAGATTCTCTGGGCAGTGATTCCCGCCGTCGCTCTTGCGGCGCTTCTCGCCGCCACCTGGCGCGCGATCCATTGAGGCACGAGTAGAATGAGAAACATTCGCCGCCTCGCTCTAGCGGCGCTCGTTCTCGCGTATCTGCAAATCGTGTTCGGAGCGATCGTCCGCATTACGGGCTCAGGCCTCGGCTGCGGCGATCACTGGCCCGACTGTTACGGATCATTCACGCCTGTAAATCGCGGCATCGGTTTGCTGATCGAGATCTCGCATCGATATGGCGCCGCAATTTTGTCGACCGCGGTATTCGTCCTCGCAATCGTTGCGTACATCGATCGCGATGAGCGAGGTGTAGGCGGGCCAGGTGGCGCATTACGATCGTCGATTGCCGCGGCGGGTCTCGTAATTCTCGCTGCACTCGTCGGCGCGGCAACGGTGAAGCTCGGCCTCAATCCTATCGTGATTGTCACGCATCTCGCGATCGCGATGTCGCTTCTCGCGGTTCTTGCGATCACTGTTTTGCGCACCGGCGGACTCGGCGCTCTGTCGGACATGAGTGGAGCATCGCCGCGAACATGGCGCGCGGCGCGAATTGCCGTGATTCTCGCCGCGTTCACACTTCTGCTCGGAGCGCTCACGGCGAATATTCCCGACGCAGCGATTGCCTGCGGCGGATTTCCATGGTGCAGATCGGTGAATGCGAGTGGTCCACCGCTAATTCTCCAAATCACTCATCGCGTCATCGCTTTTCTTTTTTTCGGACATTTGTGGGGTATCGCCGCTGCGCTGCCGAGGAGAAATGAGCCTCGTGCTCTCGTGCGCGCAGCGCGTGTTGCGTTCGGTCTCGCCGTGGCGCAGGTGTTGATTGCCGCAGCGATGGTAGAGATGCATTTGCCGATAGTGCTGCGATCGCTGCACCAGGCGGCAGGCGCGCTTCTCTGGGTATCGGTGTGCGTCTTCGCTGGTCTCGCGCGAATAGGAGCGCCCGCCGAATCAAAAAGTGCAAGCTCACTCGCGCCGGAGCTCGCATGAGCGCGAGCGTGACGACTGCAACCGCGGGTGTAGCGCGGAACACACTTGCTCGCGACATGTTGGCGCTTACGAAGCCGCGCATCATCTCGCTGCTTTTATTGACGACGATCGCGCCGATGTTCGTCGCCGGTACTCCGAGCCTGGGACTGATCCTGATCGTGGCCCTCGGCGGTTATCTCATGGCGGGCGGCGCGAATGCCGTGAACATGTATCTCGATAGAGACATCGACGACCGCATGGCGCGAACGAGGCTGCGTCCGATTCCAAGTGGCCGAATGAGTGGGAAATCGGTTCTTGCATTCGGCGTTGCGCTGGCGACGGCCGCGACTTTTGTCTTCGCGGTGTTCACGAATCTGTTGACGGCTGCGCTCGCGCTCGCTGGATTTTATTTCTACGTGTACGTCTACACGCGATGGCTGAAGCGAACGACGCCACACAATATCGTAATCGGCGGAGCTGCTGGAGCGTTCCCACCTCTGGTGGGTTGGGCGGCGATGACGGGCAGAATCGACCTTGTCGCGATATATCTCTTCCTCATCATATTTTATTGGACGCCTCCGCATTTCTGGGCGCTCGCGCTGTTGAAGCAGCGCGACTACGGTAAAGCGGGCGTACCGATGGCGCCGTTGGTGTGGGGAGAAAGAGAGACAATGCGGCAAATGCTCTGGTACGGGCTGATTCTCATCGCGATCACCATCCTACCGGTGACGTTCGGAGCGTTCGGCCCCATCTACCTGGTCTCCGCGTTGATCCTTGGCGCACTCATGATTGTTGGAATAATTCGAATGATGCGAGCCGAAGACTGGACCTCGCGCGCCTGGTGGCTCTACAAATATTCTCTGCTGTACCTGGCCCTTCTCTTCGTCGCGATGGCGGCAGACCGAAAGATTCCGATTTGATGGCCGAAGCAGAGACGAAAAAACGTCTCCCAAGTCCAAGGCCCCTGGGCGCACTACTTCCCCGCGTCCGCCCCCACGCGATCCAGCTCGCGGGCGCATTTTTCTGTCTCCTGCTCAGCGTCGGAATCGCACTCGCATTTCCGCAGATCGTTCGACGCTTGCTCGACGCGGCGTTCGTTTCGGGGAATCGCGCGCGTCTCGACGACATTGCGATCGGACTTCTCGCGCTGTTCGGGATACAAGCCGTACTCAATTACGCGCAAGTTTATTTGCTGACGATGACGTCGGAGCGAATCATCGCCGAGCTGAGACGCGATTTGTTCGCGCATCTCGTGCGATTGTCGCCGGGATTTTTCACGGAGCAGCGAACCGGCGAATTGACGAGTCGTCTCTCCGCAGACACAGCTGTGTTGCAGACAGTGATCAGCTACAACCTCTCCGAGTTTGCGCGGCAGACATTGTTCTTGATTGGCGGAGTCGTGCTGCTGACGATGACGCATCCCAAGCTTGCCGGGACAACGCTCGCTGTCGTTCCGATTGTGATCGGCGCAGCAATCTTTTTCGGACGGATGCTGCGCCGAGCGAGCACTGGCGTTCAGGATCGTATCGCCGAAGCGACCGGGACTGCCGAAGAAGCGTTCTCGCAGATCAGAACGGTGCAAAGTTTCACTCGCGAGACTGAAGAGACGCGTCGCTACACCGCGCACATGGCGCACGTGATCGCGGCGGCGATGGATCGCGCGAGAATTCGCGCGCTGTTTTTTGGAATTCTCACTTTCTGCGCGTTCGGCGCGGTTGTCGCGGTGCTGTGGCAAGGCGGTCGACTGGTGCTCGAGGGTGCGCTCACCGCCGGCGCACTCGTGTCGTTCATGTTGTACGCGTTGTACGTCGCGGGCGCGGTGGGATCTCTCGGATCGTTGTTTGGCGTTTATCAAGAGGCGGTCGGTGCGGCGCGCCGGACGTTCGATTTGCTCTCGACGCGGTCGACGATTTCCGAGCCGGAACAACCAGCCGTTCTCGCGAAGCCAGTGCGCGGTGAGGTCGAGCTGTCGAAGGTGACTTTCCGTTACGGGCCCTCATTGCCTGACGTGATCTCCGATCTCTCGCTGAGAATTGGTGCCGGTGAAGTTGTGGCACTCGTGGGGCCGAGCGGCGCTGGTAAGACGACGATCGCGTCGCTCATTCCGAGATTCTGGGACGTGAACGAGGGATCGATCAGCCTCGATGGACACGATGTGCGCGAGCTTTCGCTGAATGATCTTCGAGGATCGATCGGGATTGTTCCGCAGGAGCCAACTCTTTTCAGCGGCACGATACGCGAGAACATCGCGTACGCGTTGATCGAAGACGGACGCAATCCGCCTGAAGAAGCGATTCGCCGCGCGGCTGCAGCTGCACATGCGAGTGAATTCATCGACCGGCTTGGGGAAGGTTATGACACGCTCGTCGGCGAGCGCGGAATCAAACTCTCAGGTGGACAGCGTCAGCGACTCGCCATCGCTCGAGTGTTCTTAAAGAATCCTGCGGTCGTGATTCTCGATGAGGCGACGTCGAGTCTCGACAGCGAGAGTGAGCGACTAGTTGAAGAAGCGATGGAGCTGCTGCTTCAGGGGAGATCGACGCTCATTATCGCGCACCGATTGAGCACGGTGCAGCGCGCTGATCGGGTCGTGGTGATCGATCGCGGAAAAATTCTCGAGGAAGGGAGCCACGCTGATCTACTCGCGCGCGAGGGAGTCTACTCTCGATTGTTCCGCGGACAATTTCGTGATCGCGAGGCGGCTGAGGTGACGGTCTTTACGCGCTAGGCTTCGCGCGCGTCGTATCGGGAGTTGATGGAGGCGCCGGCATCGCCGGCGCTTTCTCTCCAGGCAGTTTCATCGACACAGTCGCGGTCCCGCCGCCGCTGACGGTCACGGTCTGATCGACCAGTCCAAGAATCGGGTGCCACGCGCGGAGGTGATAGGTGCCCGCCGGAACACCATCGATCGAGAAATCGCCTGACTTCCCAGTCATCGCAAAGTACGGGTGATCGAGGACGATCAAGTAACTGCGCATCCACGGATGGAATTCGCACGTCACCTCTAATTCTGCCGGCTTGGTAAGCAGCCGGTCGAACGGCACAACCTGTCCGTTGTCATTGAAGGGCGCGAGCGCTTGAAGCTCACCCGTTGCGACGTTGACGATGCGGTCATTGTAGGTCGCAGGGTCTGCACTGATGATGTTGAGCGTCCCCCCGGTCGTAACTGCCTGAACTCGCGGGTCCATCATGCAGTCTTCGTTCGTCAGCTCGAACCGGCGTTCGATCGGAATCGATTTTCCCTCTCGGATATCGGTGAGCCACACAGCAACGCCGGTAACGCGATTCCCCGATCGTTCGACTCGATGATCGGTGATCGATTTATCACAGCCTGTTTCATTCGGACTGAGCTGGATCACCGTGTCGGCGGGAAACGCGCCATCGAACTCGACAGTGCCGGAGATTTTCGCGGGAGACGCAACGGATATCTCGCGGTACGGCTGCGTTGGTACGGACACGACTGACGGCCGGGGAGCAACGCTACCCTCTTTCGGTTTTTTTGGCTGCGCCGCAGACGCCGGCTTCTCGCCGCTGCATCCGTTGAGCAGGAGAAAAGCAAAAGCCGCAAACGGGATGATACTGCGATTCATTTTTTCTATCGAGTGCGAGGATGTTGCGGACGGGGGCAACCCACGTGCCACACTGCCGGGTCACCGGTTCCCGAAAACCGATGGCCGGTGACCGAGGCCCGATCGAGTTACGGATTCCTTAATTCGTAGACGCTCTTGCCGCCTATGTATGTGGATAGTACACGCGTGCTCAGTATTTCGGTCGCTGGTACAGTCATGATGTCGCGATCCAGCACGACAAAGTCCGCGTATTTGCCCGCCGTGAGCGAGCCGAGCTCCTTCTCCTGAAACGCTGCGTACGCCGGCCAGATCGTCATCGATTTTAGCGCTTCGTCGCGCGTCATCACCTGATCAGGATACCATCCGCCATCCGGCCAATTCGTCGCATCCTGTCGCGTAACCGCGGAGTGAAACGAGATCAGTGGATTCACTTCCTCGACGGGAAAATCACTGCCATTCGGAATCACTACGCCGGTATTGAGAAGCGATCGCCACGCGTACGCGCCGCGAATGCGCTGGGGCCCCACACGCGTCTCGGCCCAACGCATGTCGCTGGTCTGATGACTTGCCTGCATCGATGGGATCACACCGAGCTTCGCAAATCGTGGAATGTCTTCGGGTGAAATCACCTGTGCGTGCTCGATCCTGAAACGATGGTCAGCCGTAGGAACTTTCTTGAGCGCTGCCTCGAACGCGTCGAGTGCGACCCGATTACCACGGTCGCCAATCGCATGAGTGTTCACCTGGAAACCAGAGCGCAGTCCAATCTCTGCGACCTGCTCGAGATGCTCGGGAGTATTTACAAGAAGTCCGACGTTTCCCGGATCGTCAGAATAGGGAGCGAGCAACGCTGCACCACGTGAGCCGAGCGCACCGTCGGCGTAAGTCTTGATCGCCCTAATCCAGATGTGGCCGCCGTATAAACCATTTTGCGGACCACGCGACGTGTAATGCGCGATATCTCCTGCGTTGTCGCCGACCATGATGTACCCGCGAAGATTGAATCGTCCTTCGCGCGCAAGAGACTCGAAAATGTCGATGATGCGTTGCGATTCTCCCGCGTCATGAAGTCCGATGAGCCCCCAACGATTCGCTTCGGCAATCGCGGCAACTGTCGCCTCACGCATCGTCGCGTCCGAGGTAGACGGTACAGCTTGGCGCACCAATCCCTGCGCGTTATCGACGAAAACCCCTGATGGATCGCCATTGGGCAGTCGAATTATTCTTCCGCCCGCGGGATCCTTTGTCGCGGCCGTGATTCCAGCGAGACGCATCGCAGTGGCGTTTGCGAGAAGGGCGTGCCCGTCGATTCGCGACATCACAACGGGATTGTTTGGCGTCGCGCGACTGAGCGCTTCGTGAGTCGGAAAATTCTTGTCGGGCCAGAGATTCTGATCCCACCCACGTCCTTCGAGCCATTCGCCCGGCTTGAGCGTGTGGGCGCGCTCAACAACGCGTCGGATCACTTCGTCGTACGTGCGCGATCCCGCGAGTTGAACATTTCTGAGCGACGTCGCAAGACCGCTTAGGTGCCCGTGTGCGTCGACCATTCCCGGAATCACTGTGCGACCTTGAAGGTCGAGAGTGCGCGTGCCGGCGCCCGCGAGAGTCCGCGCTTCCGAATCGGAGCCGACAAAGATTGTTCGGCCGTCGCGAACTGCAAATGCGGACGCGCGCGGACGCGCATTGTCAACGGTGTATACGTTCGCGTTGACCACAATGAGATCCGCACGAGGAATGCGCTGGGCGCCAGGTGCCTGCGCGTGGGCACTCACAGCCGCCAGCATGAGAAGCACTGTTGACGAGAAAATTTTCATGACCGATTTTGCTTCACGTGAACGCTTCCCGCTACCTCCAGCTCTCCAGTTCAGCGTTACTCGCGTTCGTCGCAAACTCATGCGTCCCGTTTGCGGCATCGACGCGCGTGCCCACCGAGCTGTGGGTGATAGGAACGCCGCCCCCAAAGTCCTTTCAATTCGACTTTGCGGTCGACAATACGATTGTCCTCGACTCGACAACATTTCGGCCAGCTCTCGCTTCTCAGTCGACACAGGCAACGGGGGCATTCGCACACTACGCGCTCGTGACCTCATTCCAGGGATCACGATACCATCCCGACGTCGTCCGCGGAATCGGAGAAAGCCAGGACGCCTTGGGATCCGCTGCACATACGATCGCGTCACTCGCTGCTTCGACGCATTCAAGTGGACTCGTGCTCGATTTTCAGGAAATGGCAGGCGAGGATCTCATCGCGATTACGAATGTCGCCCGCGCAATTGCGGATTCTACGCGAGCAGCGTCGGTCAATCCGATTGCGATGATACTCCCGGCCAACGACAGCGCCGCTTATCCGGGTGCGATTCTCGCGCGAATCGCCGAAACATTGATCGTCAGACTTTCCCCGGAGCACGGCCCGCGAACTCCTCCAGGACCAATCGTTTCACCGCCATGGTTCGCGCGCGGACTCGGCGCTCGCGCAGCACAGGTTGGCGTAACACGAATCGTCGCTGAAATTCCGGCGGACGGAATTCTCTGGCGGGACGATGGCTCGACGCGCAGGGTGAGTTACGCAGAATCGATGCGCCTTGCCGAGCAGGCAAGCACGACCTTCGTGAGAGATCCGGCGTCGGGGAACCTTCATGCATCCTCGTCGCGCGACCGATGGGAGATCTGGGTCGCCGACCACGTGCTCATCGAAAGACTCATCACCGATGCGAGAAGAATTGGCGTTACGCGATTCGCGTTCGCGGGAATCGATGGCGCCGATGCTCGACTATGGCAATCGCTACTTCGGCTCAAACGATGATGAGATCAGTCTGCGGGTGCGACGGCGTGACAATCAGCGTACCTGGCCCAACGTAAGCGTTCACCTCCGTTCGAAATCCGACGTCGCCAGCTAGATAAACTCCGGGCTCGAGCGAGAAGCCAATCCCTGGAACCAGCAATCGTTCGTCACGTGTCTCGAGATTGTCGATGTGCGGTCCCGACCCGTGGAGCTCGCGCGCATCTATCGAGTGACCGGTACGATGCACGAAATAGCCGCCGAGCCCGCGAGATTGAATGACTCCGCGGGCGGCGTCATCGACCTCGCCGCCCCGCACAGGTTTGTCGCTTTCTATTCTCTCGCGCAGTAATGCAATCGCAGCGTCGCGCGCATCGCGCACAGTGATCCAGAGTTTCGCGTCACGATCGCTCGGCTGTCCAAGTGAAAACATCCACGTCTGGTCCGCGAACATTCCATCCGGCTCGCGAGCCCAGAGGTCGATGAGGAGGATCGCGCCGCGGTCGATCGTCGACGCGTCGCCAGCCGCAGGCTCGTAATGCGGATTGGCAGCGTTGGGTCCAATCGCGACGATTGGACCATGATCGGTCTCGAGACCCGCCGCGGCGAATCGCTCGAGGATCCACTCTTTGATCTGGTACTCGGTGACCGGCGACTTCCCAGCGGACAATTCTCCAGCTCGCTTTCCGGCGTCTTTCGCAACTTCCGCGACAATTTCTGCTGCGCGCTTGTGAGATGCGAGCTGCTCGTCGGTCCACACCGCGTAAAAGCGAGTTACCAAATCGCCGCTCGATACCACAGTTGCTCCAGCGGCGCGAACCATCTCGAGAACGCCTGCGGGAATTCGATCGAGATAAGGAATTGCGTCGCCGGGAGAATACTCCATGGCGACACGCTTCCCGCCGACAAGCTTTTTCAGCTGAGTCTCGAGCTCTCGCCAGCCGCTGTAGATCGTCTTTTCCCATTGCGATGGCCAATCCCGCCATGGGCCTTGTTCGATGGCGTGCGTAACGGCGACCGGCACGCCTTCGCGCGGAATGAAAACGAATATGCGGCGGCTTGCCATTCCTTCGAGAGCGATCATCCCGGTCGCAATCGGATTCAGTCCACGAAAATCGAAGATCAGCCAACCGTCGAGGTTCAATTCGGCGAGCATGCGCTGAACCGCGGCAACTGAATCACGCGTCAGCATTTCAGGCAGCCTCTGAACGAGCGGTGCGCCATTCTGCGCGCCATTCACAACTTCCGTCACCGCGCTCGAGACACTTCACGTGGTCGATGGAACCACCACCGTTGATCAACAAGCGGATCAGCTCGCGCAAGGCGGAGGCGTAATATTCGCAGCCCGCTGCGTCAGGCGCACTGTTGGCTGTCACCGAATCTTCCACCGTCAGACTGACGAGATCTCCCTCGCTTCTCAGCGAGCCTCCGAAAAATCGGCGCGCAATCTGGCGAATGTTCGATAGCGCGAGCTTGCGCGCCACGATCGCGGGAGCATGTCGAATGATTCGTCGACGACCCGGTGAAATCGACTGATAAACATCGTTCGCGAAAATCTCGCCTGCGTTGACGAATAACCGCTTTGCGTCTGGTCGCCGGCCAATCAAAGTGCCTAGTCCCGTTGCTTCACCGTATGGAATCATCTGCCCGCGCTTCACAGCGTCGGAGTACCGCCGAATTTGCTGATAGACGGTGTCGCTCAATCCGAGTCGCTTGTTGCGAAGCTCCTGGACATATTCCGCATCCGGGTCTTCCTCTGGCGTATCGATTCGCCGAACGGCTTCGAGAAGACTCAGCGGGATGCGTGGATTTACTGTCGGGGCCATGTCACCAGGTGGGAGCATTTTTCCGGACAACCGCCGGGCGGGTCATAAACTTATTCAATCCGGAAAGAAATGAGGTGCTCTAATTTTTTCTTCGCCTGTAGGTCGCACAATAGCTGGTCTCGTTCTCGCCGGAATAATCACGACGGTTGCCCGGCGCGCGGGAGCTCTGTCGCGAAACGGCGCGGCAGCCGCGTTGTTGATCGGCACGATTTGCGCCGCCGCGGGGAGGGGATGGGCGTTTGTTCTCATCGCGTTCTTTGTCTCGGCTACGACGTTGTCCATTTATCGACAGTCATTCAAGAAAGAGATTGTCGGAGAGTTCGTCGAAAAGGGCGGAGAGCGTGATGCAGTGCAGGTCGCAGCGAACGGCGGAATCTTCGCGCTGTTCGCGATCGCGTCCCTGATTTATCCGTCGCGAATCTGGATTGCGGCCGCAGCGGGAGCGATCGGCGCGGTCACCGCGGACACGTGGGCGACAGAGCTCGGAACGCTTGCAAGGCATTTTCCGAAACTGATAACGACCGGCAAGGAGGTACCTACCGGAACGTCCGGTGCGGTAACGTGGCGCGGATCGTTCGCCGGACTTGCGGGTGCCGCCACCGTCGGAGTCATCGTTTTGGCCGTTGGATGGGGCAGTCGCGCCGCACTCGCGACTATAGTCGGAGGCGTGACAGGCTCGCTCGTGGATTCAATTGTCGGCGCGACGTTGCAGCGTCAACAATGGTGCGAGCGGTGCGAAACGACGACGGAACGGCTCGTGCACAGTTGCGGTACGACTACTCAGCCGGCGGGAGGGCTTCGCTGGGTCAACAACGACATGGTGAACGCGTTGAGCTCCCTTTCCGGCGCTGTCGTTGGTGCGATTCTATTCTCCTAGGAATTAATGTCTCACGCTCATAAGCGAAATGGTGCGCGGGTTTTGCTGGTCAGCACGAATCGCGAGCGGCAGCCATACCCGGTTGTGCCGAATGGGCTCGCGTGCGTCGCGTCTGCGCTCGATGCGGCGCGACACGACGTGCGATTCGTTGATCTCTGCTTCGAGCGCAACCCCGTTGCTGCGGCAGCGAAAGCAGCGCGTGAGTTTGCGCCGTCAATCATCGGCGTCTCGATTCGCAACATAGACAACAGTGATGCGATCGCGCTTCGGCATTACACGCCCGAAGCGAAAGTTGTTTTGCGATCGTTGCGTGAAGCAGCTCCAAGAGCAAAGGTGATCGCAGGAGGCGCAGCATTCGGTGTCGCACCTGAATCGCTTTTTCGCGAATTCGGCGTCGACTACGCGGTGGCAGGCGACGGTGAGCGAGCGAGTGTCGCTCTCGTGGACGCAATCGCAAATGGAAACGAAGTCGGTGCGCTCGGCGGTCTCGTGCGAAGCGAAGGCGGCCGTGTTCACTTCACTCCTCCGGGAGACGATGCGGATCTCGACTCGCTTCCATCACCTTCGCTCAATCGCTGGATCGATCTGAAGCGATACGAGCGCAATGGCGCGACGATTCCGATACAGACAAAACGCGGTTGCGTGTTCAAGTGCATCTACTGCACCTACACCAACGTCGAAGGTTGGGGTTATCGGCGACGCTCTCCGAAATTGGTTGTCGATGAAATCGAGCAGCTCAAGCGCAATGCAGGCGTGAGCAACTTCGATTTTGTCGACTCGACTTTCAATTCCCCTCCGGGTCACGCCATCGAGGTGTGCGAGGAAATTTCTCGACGCAACCTTGGTGTCCATCTCGACACGACGAATTTTACTCCCGCCGCTGCTTCGACTGAGCTGCTCGCGGCGATGCGACGCGCAGGTTTCCGCACGCTCGGGATCACTGCAGAGAGCGCGAGTGATCCTGTGCTCGAGAAGCTGGAGAAGGGCTTCAATGCAGCGAAGGTTCGCGAGGTCGCCGAACGCGTCGAGAAATCAGGAATTCGCACACTGTGGATTTTTCTGGTCGGCGGTCCGGGTGAAAAGCGCACGACTCTCGAGGAAACGCTGGCGTTTGCTCGCTGGAGACTCGAGCGTGGCGACGCGGTTTATCTCACCGTCGGACTTCGTGTTTATCCAGGCACAACGCTGCATCGCGTCGCGATCGCCGAGGGAAAAGTTGCTGCCGACGATTCCCTGCTCGCCCCGACATTTTATTTCTCGGATGCTCTTTCTTTCGACGAAACCGTTGAGCGACTGAAACGTTTCGCTGCCGATCATCCACGATTCATGTTCTCGGCCGATTCCCGCTCGGTGATTCTGCCGTATCTCACTCGCGCAGCATCATTGCTCAGATTGCCAAAGCCGCACTGGCAGTACATGGGACTCTTCCAGCGGGTATCACGCTCAACGAACCGGCTTCGTCCTCAGCATGCGTGACGCTCAGATAATTGTTGTCGGTGGGGGTCCAGCGGGATCGTCGGCGTCTTATTACCTGGCACGTGCCGGACTCGATGTTCTGGTTCTCGATCGCGCACGATTCCCACGTGATAAACCTTGCTCGGAATATCTCAGTCCCCAGGCATCACGAATTCTCGAGGCGATGGGTGCGCTCGACGAGATCGAGAAGTCCGGCGCTGCACAACTCACCGGGATGCGTGTTCATGCTCCGAATGGCGCAACCATTCATGGAGAATTTGCAGCTGAGCATGGCTATCGCGGATTTCGCGATCGTGGGCTCGCGCTCAGACGAACCGTGCTCGACGCAATTCTGCTCGATCGCGCGCGTTTCGCCGGTGCGCGCGTGGAAGAGGGCTGCCGCGTTACCGATGTGGTACGCAACGACCGCGGGCGCGTCACGGGAGTGGTTGTCTCGAGTGATGGCGCGTCACGCGTGATAAGCGCGGAATTGGTAATCGGCGCTGACGGACTTCGATCTATTATCGGAAGAAGGCTCGGCCTCGTACGGGCCGGTCGTTGGCCGAAACGAATCGCACTCGTCACACACTACCGCAATGTTCGCGGCATCGGCGCATACGGCGAGATGCACGTCGATCGCGAGGGATACCTCGGGGTTGCAGATGTGGGCAATGGACTCGCGAACGTCGCAGTGGTCGTACCAGTATCGCGCGCAGCAGAGATCGCCGCTGATCGAACCGAATTTCTCGAGAGCTGGATTGCAGAGCGTCCGCAAATCGCGGAGCTGTTCAGCGAAGCGGAGCGTGTTGATCCGGTGAGAGCGACGGGACCATTTGCGTCGGCCGCGAGACGAGCGTGGACACCGGGTGCCGCGCTTGTCGGCGACGCCGCGGATTTTTTTGATCCGTTCACGGGAGAGGGCATCTACACAGCACTGCGCGGGGGTGAGTTGCTCGCCGATCACGTGTGTGAATCCGTCGCTGACAAGTCTTTGCGCGAGTATGATCGCGCGCGGCGGGCGGAGTTTTCGGGAAAATGGAAAGTGGAGCGATTAATTGGCGCTGCCGTTGCATTTCCTGCATTGATCAATCGCGCAGCAAAAGTTCTGTCGCGTAGACGCGACATGGCTGATTTGCTGATTGGAGTCGTCGGAGATTTCGTCCCCGCGCGCGAGGTTCTAAGCCCCGCGTATCTTTTCAAGCTCATGCTGGCACCAACACTCGGCGCTCGATGATCGATCCCGATGAGTTCCGCGCGGTAATGGGGCGGTTTGCGTCGGGAGTAACGGTCGTCACTTCGGTGAACGAAGAGGGCGAGGACGAAGGGATGACGGTGAGTGCGTTCTGCTCGCTTAGTCTCGATCCTCCGCTCGTTTTGTGCTGCGTCGATCGAGCGGCATCGATGTACGATTCGCTCGCCAACGCTGATGGCTTCATCGTCAACATTCTCTCGGAAAAGCAGGAGTCGCTCGCGCGTCGATTTTCCGGACCCGATCCGAACAGGTTCGAAGGAATCGGCTACGGTCGCGGCGTCAGCGGCATTGCGATTCTCGACGACGTGCTGGCGTACCTGGAGTGTCGGCGCATCGCCACACACGTTGGTGGTGATCACTGCATCTACGTTGGAGAAGTCTCTGTCGCAGAAGCGCGAGAGGGGCGACCCCTCCTCTATTATCGCGGTGGATACGCACAACTCGAGCGATAGATGCTCACTCCGCGACGACGAAGAGGGATCGAGTTATTAGATGATCCCGGAGTCCCACCGGAGATCACTACGCGGTCAATGGCCGACGTCGAGCGCTCAAATTTTCTTCTCGGCGGCGCGAGTGCCGCGCTGGCGGAGCTCGAGCCCGTGTTCGCAGAGCTGCCGAAATGCGCGACGTTGCTCGATGTCGGAACCGGAACAGCCGACATCCCTGCCGCTGCGCGCGGAGCAGCCGCGAGGCACGGCGTGGCTTTGCGAACGATCGGCTTCGACATCTCACCTGTGCTCGTCGAGCGCTATCGGCGCCGAAACGACTACACCGTGCGGGGCGATGCGCTCGAGCTTCCGTTCGCGGACGACAGCGTCGATGTCGTAATGTGCTCGCAAGTGTTACATCACTTTCGCGAGCACGATGCGCGACAGCTCATCGACGAAATGAATCGTGTCGCGCGCACTCGCGTAGTGATCAGTGACCTTCGCCGCAGCTTCGTAGCCGCTGGCGGTCTTTGGCTGGCTTCGTTCCTGCTCAACTTCCACTCTGTGAGTAGACACGATGGTGTTGTGTCGATAATGCGCGGTTTCCTGCCAGAAGAGCTGTCGGAGCTGGTGAAATCGGTAACGGGTCGGAAGGAGGTGGTGCACGGGCGTCCCGCGTTCAGAGTCACCACAAGTTGGAAACCGGCATGACGACGCCATTGCGAGACCCGTTCGAGCTCGGTCCAATGCCGCTTGGCCGTCCAATGGAAATCGTGGACGAGAGGCTCGTGCACGCACCGTGGCGAAGAATCTTCGACATTGCGCGTCAGGTCGAGCTATGGCCTGCTTATCTTCCGCATTATCGCTTCGTCCGGTTCCGTGAGCATGCGATCGATGGCGGCGGATTGGTGGAGATGGCCGCGTATCGCCCATTCGGTCCAATCGGCTGGCCTACATGGTGGCTATCAGAGATGTCCGTTGACGAAGGCGCGCCTGCAATCCGGTTTCGCCATGTCGGGGGTATTACAAAGGGAATGGACGTTGAATGGAGTTTTCGCGCGGTACGTGACGCACCGGGAACGCTGGTAAGAATTCTGCACGTATGGGATGGGCCGCCCATTCCATTCATCGGAATTCCGGCCGCGACGATGTTTATCGGTCCTGTTTTCATTCACGGCATTGCATCGCGAACACTCTCAGGTCTTGGTCGCATAGCAGAAATGGGTTCAGGAGCGGTACCAGCGACGCCGCCGCACGCAGGGTCAGCCGTAGGATAAGGAAAGGAAAGTTGTCGCATCGTAGAGTCGTGATCACCGGAATCGGCGCGCTTACGCCGATCGGAAACAGTGGAGAGGGATTGTGGAAGGGGATCCGCCGCGAGCAGTCGGCGGTTCGATCGCTCACGCGCTTCGATCCGACTCCTTTCCGCAGTCACAACGCGGCGGAAGTGAACGACTTCATTCCCACCGATCATCTCGAGCATAAAAAGACGAAGCGACTCGATCGGTTCGGACAATTTTCTGTCGTGAGCGCGGGGATGGCGCTCGAAGATTCCGGAATCGATCTCGCTCAGGAAAATCGGGATCGCATCGGCACGATGATGGGCAGCGCACTCGGCGGCGTTGCATATGGAGAATCGCAGCTGGGGTCATTTCTCCAGCGAGGAGTGCGCGGCGTTGATCCCCTTCTCGCGCTTACAGTTTTCGGTGGCGCATCGAGCTGCAACATCGCAATCGAGTTTGGTGTGAGTGGGCCGAACTCGACCAATTCGATGAGCTGCGCATCGGGGACGATCGCAGTCGGCGATGCTTTCCGTCAAATCCGTGACGGATACGCCGACATCATGATTGCAGGCGGAGCTGAAGCTCCACTTGCTCCGCTGTGCTTCGGTGCATTCTCGATCATCAAGGCAATGTCGACGCGCAATGACGATCCGGCAGGCGCGTCACGTCCATTCGATCGGGATCGCGACGGCTTCGTTATGGGCGAGGGCGCGGCCGTGTTGATCCTGGAAGAATACGATCGGGCGATTGCACGCGGCGCGCACATCTATGCCGAGATCGTCGGCTACGGATTGAGTAACGACGCGTATCACATGACGGCGCCGCGTCCGGACGGATCTCAGGCAGCGCGTGCGATGCGTCTCGCGCTCGACGATGCGCACATTTCTCCGGGAGAAATCGAGTATGTGAACGCGCACGGAAGCTCGACGCCGCTGAATGATCCGACGGAAACTCTAGCGATTAAAGATGTTTTCGGAGATCACGCGTACAAACTTTCGATGAGCGGCACGAAGGGCTATTACGGACACGCGCTCGGCGCATCGGGTGCGATCGAAGCCGCGATCTGCGCGCTGGCAATGGAGCGCGAATGGATTCCGCCGACAGTAAACCTCACGGTTGCCGACGCCGCGTGCGATCTCAACCTTCTTCCCGGAAACGGCCGCACGATGCGAGTCGATCACATCCTCACGAACTCATTTGGATTCGGCGGCATCAACGCGTCACTTGTACTCCGCAGAGTAAGCTGAGAGCTTTTCCCGTACCAACCTCGGAGCAATTGAATGCGTGATTCCTGGCGCCACTTCCTTGCCGAGTTCATCGGCACTTTCGCACTTGTGTTCGTCGGTGGCGCGTCGATCATGCTCGCCAAGGACAGCAGCAGCCCGGCCGGACTTCTCGAGATCGCGCTCGCTCACGGATTGATTCTCGCCGTCATGGTGAGCGCGTTCATGCGCATATCAGGTCACTTCAATCCCGCGGTCACGCTCGGCATGCTTGCAACGCAACGCATCGAGCCGATGATGGCCGGCGTTTACATCGTCGCCCAGATAATGGGCTCGATCATCGCCGCATATTTCCTGAAATGGACTTTCCCGTTCACGCTCTTCGACGTGACGCACGGAGGTGGACAATCGCTCGCGCTCCAGGTGACTGGAACTCAGGGTTTTGCACTCGAGGCCGTAGCCACGTTCTTTCTTGTGCTAACTGTATTCGGGACGATCGTCGATCCGCGCGCGCCGAGTATCGGCGGATTGGGAGTTGGATTCGTCCTCGCGGCGGACATTCTCGCAATCGGGCCGTTGACCGGAGGGTCGATGAATCCGGCGCGCTCGTTCGGGCCCGCTATTGCAAGCGGATTCTACGAGGCACTGCTGCTTTATTTGACCGCTCCGATTGTCGGAGGCGTCGCGGCAGCATTGCTATACGAGCATTTCTTCATCAGGCGCGATGTTGAGCCGGTCGATCACGGAACGTTGAAACCGGCCGCGCCCACGAAAGGACGGGGTCGACAGTCAGTCAGTGAATAGCGTCGGCTCTTTTCGTCGATGACACAGACGACGCGTAGAGCAGTCCGACGACAGCTTGAGCGACCATGAAGATCCCGAGGCTCATCGGCAGGAACTCGTAGTCTCCGTTTCGCGGGTGAAGATTGTAGAACACGCCTTGGGCCGCGGCGAGTCCGCCTGCGAGAATCGACGCCGTTTCACCCGAGACGAAGAGCTGCGTCGCCATCTCACCCCATGCGTCGAGTCCGCCACCAGCATAGAGAACGGTGTACCCGCCCTGAATGATCAGCGCGATGCCGGTTGCGAGTGCGATGAATGGAATTCCGCCATCGGAATTGGCGAAGAAGTACGCACCGGCGAGAAAGAGTCCGCACGCGGTATTGATGATGGAGAGCACGAAGAGCGCAGTCTTGAGCATCGAGTCCTCGGTCAGGGTTCTGAGGAAATAATGCGTCAGGACTTTAGTATCGTCAAGTACTTTGCGTTACCAAGCAGAGCTATCGTCGAGACTGCGCACGCACCTCTGCGTCGACTGGAATTGGCTCAGCCGGAGTAGTCGACTCGAGGACCGGCGACGTTTCCGCGGGCGGCATTGGCTGCGGCTCGGGCTTAGGCGTAGTCGATGGCGGCTCGGCGTAGCGCTCCATCGATGATGTGAGGCCGAGACTCAGCAACACGAGCAGGCCAGCGACAACGTACGGGATGCTCTTTCCAATGCGATCCATCGCGAAGCCCGTTGCAAGCGGAAATGAAACTCGCGAAATACCGCCGAATGTGTGTTGAACTCCCATGTACAAACCGCGCTCGGATTTCGCGACTACACGCGACAACATCGCTGTGACCGCGGGAAAAATGAACGCCGTTCCCAATGGCATCAGTGTGAATGACAGGAACAGAATCGGGTAAGAATGAATCGCCGCAACCAACGCCAATCCCGCGGCGAGCAGAACGAGCCCCAGCCGACAGAGTCGTGCTTCTCCGAGCCATTCGATCATTCGTCCGAGAATCCCTGTGCGAACAACAACCCCAATTCCTCCTAAATACATGATGAAATAGCCGATGTTCTGCTCGTTGACGCCGAGGCGATCCGCGAGCACGAGTGGTAGAATCGCGGTTGTTCCATAGAACGCGCCAATCGAGATCGCGTATATCCAGATGAGTCGCGTCGCCGGGTCATCGGGATGTGTGATGACGCGACGAATCGCTCCGAATCCGCCACCACTGTGCTGAGTGGCCACAGCCATCTCCATCGTGTGCGTTCCGCGAGACTCCTTGAGGAACTTCCAGGCGAAGCCGGCGACGAGAAGACACAGAGCTGCGGACCCGAGACCAGGCGCAGTGTGGCCCCCGAATTTCACGAGCATCGATCCGATAGCCGGACCGATTACCGCACCAAGACTGGTAACCGCTGAAAGCCAGCCGAGCATCTTCGCACGGTCCTTCGGCTCACTGACATCGGAGACATACGCCTGAACGACTCCGATTGTACCACCGCCCAAACCCTGAACGATTCGCGAAAGAAAAAGCAGCCAGATCGAATTCGCGAAGCCGAAGATGAAGTACGCGACGGCGGATAGAAGAAGCCCGACGAGAATCGCGGGCCGTCGACCATACCGGTCGGAGAGCCAGCCCCAAACCGGTGCGGCAAGAAGTTGCGCGACCGAGAACGACGCGATGAGAGCGCCGACCATTGCAGCGTTGGCGCCGAGTCGCTCTGCGTAAAACGGAAGAAGGGGGTAGACAATGATCAGTCCGAGCATGTCCACAAACGCCGTGATCATGAGGACAGTCAGCTTTCCCTTCACGCGATCGCTCCTTTCTGTGCGTCAGGAAGAACAAGCTCGGCCAGCGCCAGAGAATTTAAGCGCGTGGAACGCAAACTGCGCTCGCGTGTTGTACTACATCTCCGGAGGAGATGATGATGAAAACAACTCGAAGACAATTTCTCGCGGCAGCGGTCATGATTGTTTCTGCGTGCTACTCGCGCAACGCACAGCAGCAGATCAATCAACCTGCTGCCGTTCTCGAAGTGGACAATCAGGGAGTGCTCGACATGACCGTTTACGTCATGCGCGGCGCGGAACGAGTACGGCTCGGCATCGCGGGAGCTCTGAAGAAGACTGATCTGCCGATTCCCTCTGATATGGTCTTCGGCGCTTCGACGCTGCGATTCGTCGGCGACCCCATCGGCTCGAATAGAAACTCTGTAAGCGACGAGATAACGGTGTCGCCGGGTGACACCGTGACGTGGACCGTACGACCGAACGGCTAACTACGCGTTATTAGTCCGTCGCAAGGAAGGTATCGTCGATATCCTCCATCGACGTTCGGCCGGATAATGCGAGCGTAAGGTCGATGTCCGCCATCAGCGTGCGAATGACTTGTCGCACTCCGGCCTCGCCGTCGCTCGCGAGCGCATAAGCGAAGGGACGGCCGAGAAGAACAGCCGTTGCACCGAGCGCCATTGCCTTGAGAACATCGGGGCCGCGACGGATGCCGCTGTCGAAAAGGACCGGCACACGATCCTTAACCGCGTCGCAAACTTTCGGGAGAGCATCGAGCGACGCGATTGAGCCGTCGACCTGACGACCGCCGTGATTCGAGACGATGATTCCATCTGCGCCGTGATCGATGGCGGCCGCAGCATCGCCTGGGCTCAGTATTCCCTTCAGGAGAATTGGCAGCTTCGTCGTCTTCTTCAGCCATTCGACGTCGTCCCACGTGAATCGCGGATTCGTGAATAGCGAAAGCATCAGCATCACGGCGGAGCGAGGATCTTCCTCCGGCGGTTTTTGAAGAAGCGCGCGAAATGCGGGATCGGAGAAATAATTCGCGACACCCTGCGCATGCAGGAATGGCAAATAGCCGGTGGTTAGATCGGCCTCGCGCCAACCAAGCGCCGTGACATCGAGCGTGACGACAATCGCCGAGTATGCGGCCGATTCCGCGCGCGCCAATGTGCTTCGGACTACGTCCTGGTTCTTTCCCGGGTAGAGCTGAAACCATCGCGGACCATCGCCAATCGGAACAGTCGCCGCTGCAGCTGATGATGCCGCTGCCGCAACCTGCTCCATCGTGAATGAAGAAACGTTGCTGAGGATAAACGGCACGCCTGTCGTGGCGGCGGCTCTCGCAGTCGCGAGCTCACCCTCTGCGTGAAGGATTCCCTGCACGCCGACTGGAGCGAGAAGAAATGGCGCTGGGTACCTCGCGCCGAACAAAGTGATGCCGATGTCGCGACCGCTGATGTCGCGCGGCATGAGCGGCAAAATCCTTCGCCGCTTGAATGCCTCGAGATTGGCGCGCATCGTGTCGCCGCCGCCGGCTCCACCTGCAACGTACCAGTAAGGACCGTCCGCAAGCACAGCCCGCGCACGCGTTTCCCAATCCTCGAAAGCGATCGGCAGCCGCGGCTCCGCGCTCGTTAAAGCGCCCGAGTAAATCTCGAGCTGCATATCGGGTCCAGGATTTGGCATTTCCGGTCGCGATGATGGCACGGCGGGAGGTCTCCGGCAAGATGCGTGTGCGATAATCGTTGACACACATCGTATGCGCACCCACTGTTCGCCTCATTCATCAATCGGACCAATGAATGCGCATCACTTCGATGTTGGCGTTGTCTCTGTTGTGCAGTGCCGCGTCTGTCGGCGCGCAAGATGGAAAACACCTGGACCTGGGAATCGATCTTCGACAGGGAACGTTGGGTATCGGCGGCGAAGTCTCGAAACTGGTCATGCCGCGACTTGGGATCCGGGGTGGCTTTAACTACTTCAAGATCAGCAGGACCACAACGCAGAGTGACATCGCATTCGATGCCACTATCAAACTTCAGTCCGCGACTCTGCTGGCGGATTTTTTCCCCAGCGCTCGCGGACTCTTCCATCTAACGGGTGGAATTCTCGCAAACTCGAGCACTGCGGACGGCGTCGCTACGTGTTCCAATGGAAGCATTGACATCAACAGCCACTCCTACACCTGCGCGCAGACGGGCACAATGTCGGGGGCGGTCAAGTTTCCGAGTGCGTCGCCATACATCGGTCTCGGGTTCGGAACTCCCGCCGCCGGGTCGCGAGTGCATTTCCTTTTCGACCTCGGCGCTGCGTTTGGAGCGCCGACAGTCAGCCTCAGCGCCTCGAACTCAGGCAGCAACGCTCAGCTTGCATCCGACGTAAAAGCGCAGCGGGACAAAATTCAGAAGGACGTCGAGAAATACTTGAAGGTCTACCCTGTGATTCAGTCGGGGCTCGGCCTCCGGTTCTGAATCGGATAGCTCTTACGTTTTTGTTTTGCGGCGGGAGAGGCGCAGCCCGCTCCAGGTCTCGTCGATAGCACAGACCTTCGTATCGACGAGACCCGCGCGAAGAGCTGCGCCGCGGATTACATCTTCGGTCAGATCTGTTTTCACGCCAGAGGCCTTCTTCGGCCACGCAACCCAAAGCATTCCTGCGCCCGACGGCATGCGACCAATGGCATCGTCGATTGAATCGAGCTCTGCACTCGAGTTGATGAACCACACAATCACATCGGCTTCGCTGGCACCGCGCTGACTCAGCTTCGCTCCAATTGGAAGAGCCGGAAGTGATGATACAAACCCGGGCGGAGGCTTGATGACAGCAACGCGACTCCATTCCCGCACGCCAAGCTTCTGGAGGAGCGGAGTTCCCGAGTAGCCAGCTTGTTTCACAGAGGAATCTGCGACAGGTGATGCTTCAAGTGCGCGACATAGTCGCGCACGAAATATTCCAGTGTCACTGGCTTGTCAGTCGCCACAGTCTTCCACGCAATCTGATCGAGATTATGGTGGGTGCGTTGACGGCTGGCGATGTCGGAAGGAATGTGCTCGACAACCCTCGCGATGTGGTGATTGAACCCGCGCCAGAGCGCTATCAGGTCAGTCCACTTCGCGCGGGAATATTGCTGCACTCTCACCCATGCTTCCTGATCGTATCCCGGAAAGAAAAGATCATCAGTAAGCTGCGCGCGAACGAAGCGACCATGATTGTTCGAGGCTGAATCGACGAGATGCCCGATTATTTCCTTGGGCGACCATTTGCCAGGGGCCACCGGCTGCGACGCTTTTTCCTCGGGAATCGCGCCGAGTCGCTGTGAGGCATCGTCGACGGCGAGCCGTAGCTCGCGCGCGACTTCCATCATCGACATTTACGGCCCGACTTGCAGGTACTTCTCGCGGTACCGTTGCACGGAATCGTCTATCACCTTCATCGCCACTTCACTTTTTTCCCATCCGACAATCTCGACGCGCCGTCCCTCGAGATCCTTGTAGATGTGAAAGAAATGCTCGACTTCTTTGAGGTAGTGCTGTGACAAATCGGCGATGTCGTAGGTGTCGTTGTAAAACGGATCGTGCGCGGGAACCGCTATGATCTTGTCGTCAGGCTCGCCGCGATCGAGCATTTTCAAAACGCCGAGCGGACGACAGTCGATCTGACAACCGGGGAAGGTCGGCTCGTTGATGCTCACGAGAATGTCGAGTGGATCACCGTCCTCGTGGAGCGTGCGTGGAATGAGCCCGTAATCACCGGGATAGTGCACGGCGGAAAACAAAACGCGATCGAGACGGAATTGCCCGGAAGCTTTGTCGAGCTCGTATTTGTTGCGACTTCCCCGCGGGATCTCGATGACAGCAGTGACACGCTCGGGCGGATGCGTTCCGACCGGGAGGTCGTGCCATGGATTCACGACGGAACGCGCTCCATCGTACCCTTGTAATTCATCGGCTCTTCCTCGACACCGAAATTCTGTTCTGCGAGCTCAGCGATGCGCGCGAGCTGCTGCTCGTCGAGGTCGATCTTGCCGCTGGCCGCGCTGAATTCCGCGAGCTGCGCTTCATCGTAGATATTCGGAAGCGTCGTGATCACGCGCGGTTCGGAGAGAAGCCATTTGAGCGCTGCCTGACCGAGCGTCATCCGTGTCGTCAGGAAATCGAGAGTGCGGATTTTTTTGAGGCCGTTCACGAGCCATGATCGGGGACGATGGCGACGGTGATCGTTTTCCGGAAACGTGGTGTCTTCCGAGTAATTGCCCTCGAGCATTCCCGAAGCGTGCGTAACACGGATGTTGAACACGCAGTCGGGCGCGTGCTCTCGCGCAGCTTCGATCATCGCCGTTCCAGGATGCTGCTCGAGGATGTTCCAGATCATCTGGATTGTACCGATGTCGCTTTCGCGCTCCATAAGCTCGACGGCTTCGTAGAGCCAACCGATAGCCGGGCCAAAGGCCGCGCCCCACACGCGAATTTTTCCTTCGGCTCTGAGGTCACGTAGCGTCTGCCAGATCTGAGCGTCGCGAACGTGCTCCATCTTGATGTTGTGCAGCTGAAGGACGTCGATGTAATCGGTCTCGAGTCGATCGAGACACCGATCCACTGCGAGCCGCATGTAATCAGCGCTGAAATTCTGCGGCAGCTCACGTTGTCCGCGTCGTGATTGCTGGGCGGATTCGTCGTAGATGTCGTAGCCGATCTTTGTGCCGTAGACGACTTCACTTCGGCGATCGCCGAATGCCACAGCGAGCTGGCGTTCACTGCGGCCGTTGCCATAACTGTCGGCAGCATCGAAGAACGTGATTCCGAAATCGTCGTGCGCGTGTCGCAGCATCGCGACGGCTTCGTCGTCGGTTTTCTCGCCCCACCAGCCGGTGGAGAGAGTCCAGGTGCCAAACCCCATCTCACTTACCGACAGGTTGGCGTTGGGAAAAGTTCGGTAGAGCATATCGATAAAGTTAACTGCGGACTAACGAACTGACTGACGGTCGCCGATATCCGCTGGCCGATACCCGATGACCGAGGTCCGAAACTGAAAACTGCAAACTGAGTTTGTTCTCGGACATCGGGCGTCGGTCATCGGCCAGCGGGCATCGGCGACCGTCCCTCAGTTAGTCCGAAGTCCGCAGTTTCTTTGCCGCTTCTACCGCGAAGTACGTCAAAATGAAATCAGCTCCCGCCCTCCGAATTCCTAAGAGCGATTCCATCATCACCCGATCTTCGTCTATCCATCCGCGCTCGGCAGCGGCCT
The DNA here is from genome assembly GCA_041499635.1 of Gemmatimonadaceae bacterium. Lineage (GTDB taxonomy): Bacteria > Gemmatimonadota > Gemmatimonadetes > Gemmatimonadales > Gemmatimonadaceae > UBA4720. The sequence continues at coordinate 6,884 of JBGQKT010000014.1, read as the reverse complement.
TGATCATCGCGTATTCACCGCTCACTTGGTACGCAGCGACCGGATAGCCAGTCGCCTCCTTAACACGCGTGATGATGTCGAGATACGGACCCGCCGGCTTCACCATGATTGCATCTGCACCTTCTTCGATGTCGGCAAATACTTCGCGCAACGCTTCTTGCGCATTGCCGGGATCCATCTGATAGCCCTTGCGATCCCCTTCTTTCGGCGCCGATTCCGCTGCTTCTCTGAACGGACCGTAGAACGCCGAAGCGTATTTCGCCGCGTAGCTCAAGATCGAAGTTGAGGAAAACTTTGCGCCATCGAGCGCGGAACGAATCGCTTTCACGCGACCGTCCATCATATCGCTGGGCGCAATCACGTCCGCACCTGCGCGAGCGTGTGACACCGACACTCGCGACAAGAGCTCGAGAGTCGCATCGTTGTTCACTTCGCCGTTCTCGAGAATTCCACAGTGCCCGTGCTCGGTGTATTCGCACATGCAGACATCTGTAATAACAACGATGTCGGGAACATCGCGCTTGATGAGTCGCACAGCCCGCTGGACCGCGCCTTCATCGTTCCATGCTTCGCTGCCCGTCGCATCCTTCGTGTCAGGAATGCCGAACAGGATCACTCCTCCAACTCCAACAGCTGCGGCGAGCTCCACGTCGCGGATCATTTCGTCCGGCGAGGTCTGCGCGACGCCCGGCATCGACTCAACTTGTCGGCGAAGGTTCGTCCCGTCGCGAACGAACAACGGCAGGACCAGCTGCGACGGAGCGAGCATGGTTTCACGAACGAGATTCCTCAAAGCGCTCGTCCTTCGAAACCGGCGACCTCTGTATTCGGGAAATGAAGCCATCTCTCGACTTTACTCCGGTTGCGGCGCGATGACCGTCTCGGTTGCACGAAGCTCGGCAAGCAGGCTTCCTGCGCCGCGTGAGCGCAGCTCCGCACCTAGTGACGCGCCCGATGCCTTGGGATCGGATTCGTTCACGATACGTGAGCCGCGTACGACGTTCTTTCCGCGAAGATCGCTCACGAATCCGTGAAGCGTGAGGCTCTTGTCGTCCCCTGAAGTTGTAAGAGCCAGGGCTCCAATCGGAACCTGACAGCCACCACCGAGCGCGGCGAGAAATGCGCGCTCAGCATTTGTTGCAATCGACGTCGGCCGATGATCGAGCGGCGCGAGAAGCTCACGCATCTCGTCGTCGTCCGCGCGGATTTGAATCGCGATCGCTCCCTGCCCCGCCGCGGGAAGCCAGGCGGGCGGCTCGAGATACGCCGTGACCCTGTCAACTGCGCCGAGTCGAATCAACCCCGCCGCGGCGAGAATGGCAGCGTGAACTTGTCCGCCTTGTACTTTCTGCAACCGCGTCGGAACATTGCCGCGAAGCTCGACCACTTCCAGATCAGGTCGCACCGCAAGCAGTTGCGCCCGCCGGCGTAAACTCGAAGTGCCGACGCGCGATCCCGCCGGTACTGCGGCGAGACTATCGGCCTGCGTCACTCGATTCACAACGAGCACATCGCGCGGATCCTCACGCTCGAGCTGTGCGACGATCTCCAAACCTTCAGGCGATTCTGTCGGAAGGTCTTTCAGCGAATGCACGCAGCAATCGACTTTCTTCTTTGTCAACGCCACCTCGAGCTCGTGCGTGAATAATCCTTTCGCTCCGATTCCGCTGAGCGGCTCCGTGATTTTCTTGTCGCCGAGCGTCTTGAACGTGATGATCTCGCTGCTGACGCCGCGTTTTTCGAGAGCCTGTTCCACCATTCGTGCCTGGCGAAGTGCAAGCTCCGATGATCGAGTGGCAATGCGAACGATGCGTTCCGTCACGTGAAGGCGCGCTCGATAGCATCAACCAATCCATCAATCGTCGATTCCTCGGCCTCGAGCTTGAGCTCTATGCCGGCCGCTCTTATCGCTGCAGATGTCGCTGGCCCAATCGACGCTGCCGGTGAGCCTCGACTCAGCTCCTCGCCAACTGCGTCGACGTAACCGCGCACCGACGAAGCAGACGTAAATGTCACGATGTCGGCCGAGTGCGACTCGAGCGCGCGCACGAGACGCGCGGCGCCGGTTCCATCGACGATCGACCTGTACGCGAGCACATGATTGACTGATGCGCCGATTTCCTCGAGTCCATCCGGCAATACCTCGCGCGACCCTTCGGCAGTCACGTAGAGAATCGACGACCCTGCAACATCGTCGCGCTCAGAAAGTTTTTCGAGCAGCGCCTCGGCGACGAATCTTTCGGGTACGACGTCGACGATAATCCCGTGCTCGAGCAGTGCACCCGCGGTTGCCGGACCGACCGCAGCAATTCGTAAACCTGCAAGCGCGCGCGCGTCGAGTCCTGCGCCGACTAGCTGCTCCCAGAAAATTGCGACGGCGTTCTGACTCGTGAAAATGATCCACTGATATTCGTTCAAGCGAGCGATCGCTTCGCGCAGCTGCGTGAGATCGAGTCGTGCGATCCGAGTCGCGGGCATTTCTATCACGTCGGCGCCGAGCTCACGGAGTTTTTCCGTGAGAGCTGGTGCTTGATTCGCCGCGCGCGTTACGACGATGCGCTTGCCGAAAAGCGGCCGCCTCTCGAACCAGCTCAGCTCATCGCGCAGAACGACGGAGTATCCGATCACAGTAATGACTGGAGCGGTGATTCCCGCTTTGGCTGCACGATCGGCAATCGTGTCGAGCGTGGCAACAATGGTTCTCTGTTTCGGTTGCGTTCCCCACTGAATTGCAGCAGCCGGCATTTCCGGCGGCATGCCACCTTCGATGAGCGCAGCAGAAATTGACGGTAGAGTTTTCGTTCCCATGTAGAGCACAATCGTTCCGCCCGACTTTGCCAGCGCCGACCAATTCGTTTGCGTCGACCCTTTGCCAGGCATTTCACTTCCAGTAACGAATGTCACCGACGTCGCTATTCCGCGGTGTGTAACCGGAATGCCGGCGTATGCAGGGGCGGCGACTCCAGCGGTAATTCCCGGAACGATCTCGAATGGAACGCTCGAATCGTTGAGCGCCTGAGCTTCTTCGCCGCCGCGACCGAAGACGAGCGGATCGCCGCCTTTCAGTCGGACGACGCGCTTGTCTTCGCGCGCAAGCTTTACAAGGAGCTCGTTGATCTCATCCTGCGACGCCGATTTCGCATCCCCGCCGCGTTTCCCAACGAAGTAAAGCTCGGGAGAGCCAGTCTCTTTTGCGTCGGCGGGAAGAAGCTGACGATTGACCAACGCATCGTACACGATCGCATCAGCATTCTCGATCAACTCCTTGCCGCGAACTGTGATCAGGCCGGGGTCGCCGGGGCCGGCGCCGACGAGAAAAACCTTTCCCTTCGTAATCACGCAGCGGTGGCGTCTGTTGATCCACGCATCGAATCGAGATCGAGACCCACTCGCTCGCACCAACGCTCGTACTCGACCGGAGAAATCTCCGATGGCTTGATCTCACTTCTGCCGCCCCAGAACACGTTCGTGTATGCGACTGGAATTCCGACGGATTGCAAATGACGATCGATTGCGGCCTTGTGCGCGAGCACCAGATCCTTTTCGGTCCCATGCGCAACAGCCATGATGTTCACGTTGGCGAATTCGGGACCGCCCTCGCGCCAATACGCGTGCGTGAGAATGTGGTGACGCCCGATCTCGCGTCCTGCTTCGATCTCTCTTCCCTCGGGAACGCGCCAATGAAAGAGCGCGTTGTAGCGCGTAACGCGAGCGCCCGATGCCGAGGGTTTTACGTGCTCGAGGAACGTCGAGAAGCGTCCGATTACTCCGCGCTCGTTGAGCAAGCGCGCGATGCGTAGAAAAACTTCGAGCTCGACTTCCGCTTCACGAGCGCGAGCGCGCCACAAATCGGGCGTTATCTCATCGACCGCAAGCTCGCGCTTTAGAGCGGTCAGCACTTTCCAGTCGATATCGGAAAGCCTGACGATATTCGTATCGAGCACCGCACCCGGTTCATCGGTTTTGGAACCAGGTTCCATGCCGCGACGACGCACGTGCCCGACACCGAGAGCGAACAGACGCTTTGCGGGCATGATCCGAAATGCGTCAGCGCCGATGACTCTCGCGAGATACTCGCAGTGCGCGCGCATTGAAAATCCCAACGGCACCTTGAGAGTTGTCCAGAGACGATATGCTGAGCCCGGCGTGTCACCGTCGGTGGAACGAATGACAACGTGTCCCGAGAACGGATCTTCCTTCGACATCAAGTCGAAGCCGGAATCGAGTTTGTCGGACGGAACGCGCCAGGCAACGAGCGCACCCGGCGCGAGATTCGTCGCCATCAGTGTTTGTCGAATGCGCCTTATCGTGCCGGCGGCAAGCATCGCGCGCAGATGGTCGATGACCGTTTCTTCAGACAGCTCAGCGATACGCGCGATCTCGGCAAACGGCTCCTCAACAAAGCCCGATATTCGATCCTCAGAGACCGCGAGAATCCGGGCGTTGATCGGATCGGATATTTCGGGCGAAATAGTGAGTTCTGCCATTGTCAGTAATCATAGTCAGCGCGCATGCAGCCGTCGCCGGCGGAGGTAAAGCGAAATGGCGTAGACTCCGTAGATCACCGCAGCCGCGATGTACGCAATGTGGTAGTAAACCGCGTTATCCGGCATTGTATGACTCCTCGGGATGCGCACCATCTCGCTCGACGGCGTAGCGGTATCGCGCTCGCAACAGCGCGACGTACAGCAGCGTGAACGTTCCGAATGCCAGCAATACAGTCGTCAACATCTCAGGAGGCAGCGAAGGCGCATCGGGCTTCATGAGAATCGGTTTTGGATGAAGCGTCCGGAACATGTACACGCTGAGATGAATGAATGGGACGAGCAGCGCGCCCAGAATTCCAAGTACCGCCGAGTAGCGCGCGCGCATGCTGCGATCTTCGACTGCCCCACGAAGAACGATGTATGCAACGAAGATGAACCAGAGAAACAGCGTGAGAGTAAGTCGCGCGTCCCACGTCCAGTACGTTCCCCAGATCGGTTTGCCCCATAGAGGGCCCGTGATCAAAACGACGGTCGTGAACACGAGTCCAACTTCCGCCGATGATTCAGCGACACGATCGAGTCTGTCGTCGCGAAGCCACAGGTAGAGAACGCTCGTGAAGCCAACGACGCCAAACGCAAGGAATGCGACCCAGGCCGAGGGCGCGTGAATGTAAAAGATCTTCTGCGCGGGACCTTGAATCGCCTCGAAGGGCGTGAAGTAAATCGCCCTGATGTAAGTAGCCACGATTCCCACCGCAGCAGCGATGGACAAAGGCGTTGGTTTCATTCCTCGAGTGTGAATGGATAGGCGAGCATGCACGCAACGACGAATACAATGTCGAACGCCAGCAACAATTTAAGCCACGCGAGAGCGTCAATAGCGGGACGGCCGCTCAGCAATTTCGCCGTAGCCTGTGCGGCGGGAATTACGATAGGCACAAAGAAGGGGAGCGACAGCATCGGCAACAGCAGCTCCGACAATCGAGTGTTCGCTGCCATCGCGCTGAACAATGTGCCAACCGCCACCAGTCCAATCGCCGCAAGAAGCGCAATTCCCGCGAGCGGCAAAGCAATTCCGCCCAGCGGCAGACCGTAAAAGAGAGAAACCGCGGGAATTGCAATCGCCTGAACTGCCACGACAAAAACAAGATTCGCGGCGGCCTTCCCCATGAAGATCGCTTCACGCGACACTGGTGACGCAAGCAATCCATCGATCGCGCCCTCCTCGTGCTCGACTCCGAAGGAGCGATGCAATCCCAACAATCCCGAAAAGGTGAAGATCACCCAGAGCACGCCCGGTGCGAGATCAGCAGCAGAGACAGCGGTTGAATCCCACGCGAAGTAAAAAATCACTATCCCGAGCAACGCGAAGACAAGAACGGAGAGAAACGCGCTCCGGCTACGGAACTCGATCGTCAAATCTTTTTTTGCGATGAGTAATGCGTCCCCGACGGCGCTACTCACCGGCGGCCACCAGCTCGCGGTATTCATCGGCGTAGTCAGCCGCGACAATCGATGCGCGGTCACCGCTTCGAGCAATCCGTCCGTGATGCATGATGGCCGCGTGCGTTGCAAGGGAAAGTCCCTCCTCGATGTTGTGCGTCACAATCAGCAGCGCAGCTCCCGACGCACGCAGCTCCTCGAGCAATCCAGACAAAGCGCGCGCACCAGAAGCATCGAGCCCGGTAAAGGGCTCGTCGGCCAGCACCACATTCGGATTGTGCACGGTCGCTCGCGCAATCGACACGCGCTGCTTCATCCCTCGACTGAGCGAGCGCACAGGCGCATCCGCGCGGCTCGCGATTCCCATTCTCTCTAGCGATCGCATTGCAGCATCGCGCGGCGATGCAACGCCGTACAATCGCGCGAAGAATTCGACATTTTCTCGTGCAGTTAGCGCATCGTACAAAAGGGTGCGATGCGAGATCACGCCAATCTGTCGCCTGACCTCCGGTCCACCCGGAAGTTTCTCACCGCCAATCCGAGCGCTACCGCCACTCGGCCTGATCAATCCGCCGAGGAGCCGGAGCAATGTGGTCTTGCCGGCGCCGTTGGGTCCAAAAATCGCGAGCGTTTCGCCGGAGCTCACTCGCAGACTCACGCCGTCAACCGCGCGCCGCGCTCCAAAGGCTCGGGCGATCGAATCGGCTTCGACGACCGCAACCGGTTTTGAGTTCATGTGAAGGGAAAGGTGCTACTCTGGCGCATGGTGTGCAAAACGCGGTAAGCTTTGGCCCCCGGATAATTCCTCATCGATCAATGACAGACATCGACACTCTGCTTCATGAAAATCGGAAGTTTCCGCCGAGCGAAGAGTTTCGCCAGTCGGCGCTCATTTCGTCCAATGAGATTTACGACGAAGCGGCTCGCGATCCCGAAGGATACTGGGCGAAGAAG